>NZ_SZXD01000034.1:0-259605 GCF_005281115.1 Citrobacter sp. wls710 | reverse complement strand
TTGTCTGGTGATTCAGGGGGCCAGTCTACTACATCAGGTAAATCTGACATGACTGAAATCTACATAGCAGAGCTATCTGCAAGCGTGGCCGTGATAGTCGGCCTTTTTTATTCCCGGAGGAAATGGTGAAGCTCGATAAATTCTACTTCCTTGGAAAGTTCGTATTTGGCTTTGGGATATCAACTGAACTATGGCACACGGAGCGTAAATCAGGCGGCAAGGTTGTGCATTTCATCCATTTTGGTTACACGCCAGACCTTAGCCCTGAGAGAGTATTCAAAGCATCGCTACTGGTGCTGACATTCATATTTTTCACGATGCGGATAGGCATCTGCCGAAAACGCAAAAACATCGATTAACAGGCCTGCAAATAAGCGGGCCTTTTTTATGAGGGTAGGATTATGACTAGCAGAGAAAAATTTGAAGCTTGGATGACTGCTGAGCAGTGGTTTCACGGAAGCGATTTCGAATGGGATGAGCGCCGGAATTGCTATGCGCAATTTGGTATTCACTTGGCATACAAAGCATTTCTAGCAGCAGAAGGTGCAGCAGAGCAAAAACTCACAGACATGGCAGTACAGCTCGCTAACGCCGAGAGCAAGTGCAGGGAGCTGGCGGCGGAGAATGCGGGGCTGAACAAGTTTATCAAAAGTGATTGCTGGATTTGGGATGATAAAAGCGAAGAGTATTTCGATGCTGCTGACTGCATGCCTGAAACCCCAGCCACCGACGCTTTCCTGGCTGAAGTGCGGGCAAGTGCGCGTAATGAGGGTATCAACTATGCCGCCAGCCGCCTTGCTGCTGCATTCAATCATGGTTTCGTTGATAAGCCGCTGGCTGAAGTCTGCGACGTGGTGCGCATGATTCTGGACACCAAAGAAGAACTGGCAAACTCCACGCAGCCAGCTGCTGATGGGATATCTGGCGAGTACGCAGAGAGGTTTCTCGCAGAGTTCGCCGCCCAACTACGCAAAGGAGCCACGCTATGAGCAATGCTATCGATGCACATCTCACCGATGAAGTGATCAACGCCGCATTTGAAAATACCAACTTCGGGCGCGACGACTTTCGCACCATACTGGCTGAAACCGTTATGAAACGAGCCGCTGGTTATCACTCTGGCTGGACGGCGACGACCATTTGTACTCGTCTCAAACTGCTGGGTAAGCATGAGCGCCCAACAAAACTAGGCCTGACGTTTGCCTTTCACCACTACTACCGCCAGAGCGTCCGCGATGCGCTGATGCCAATTCAGGAGACCGCCCAATGACAGCACTCAACAAACAGGCGCTGCATGTTCCTGAGCGCAAAAGACGTGACTGGAGTCAGGCGGTAATGCGAGATTGCGACTTCTGTAGCCAATGGTCACTAACTATTCATCATGAAGATGGCGGATGTATTTGCGCTAGTTGTTGCGATGCCGAATACACATCTGAACTGAAGGGTGCGCTTGAATCGGCGATTGAACGCGCTGAAGCCGCATTGAAGCGCATAGCAGAACTGGAGGCGCGGGAGGTGGCAGTGAAACAATTCGATGACTTCCAGATTGTCCACTATGGCGGTTCTGAGGATTACGCGAAAGGTTATATCGACTGCCAGAACAACTACAACAAAGCGCTTACCGCCGCTGGCATTGGCGTGAAGGGGGAGTGAGATGGCTGACAAATCATCTTTAGAGCGCTTGAAGGCTGCAAACAAAGAGAATCAGAGAATGGTAATGGTGAGCGTCGGAACGCTCAAAGCCGCACGCAGTGAAATTCTGTCCCACGTCTCTGCAAACGGTAAGGGCGTGATGACAGATATCGTTCTCAATCGGATTAATGCTGTTATCGGTAAGGACTAACCCATGAAAACTAACCACCCGGCGCACGGTCCTGTATCACTCGAGCGCCTGCAACAGATAAGCGAAATACTCAGCAAAGCAGCAGCACAAAGTGACGGCGGTAATCTCGGCTACGCAATGGCTGATGCTGTGAAGGTGATTAATTCGGCTATTGCGGCGTTTGGTGCGGAGCCTGTGGCGTGGATAGTTCACGCCCGGGGAGGTGACCAATTGACCAATGATGGCGACTACGTTGCTAACGCCGAGGGTATTGGCGGCATATCCTCAACCCCGCTCTACATCGCACCGCCAGCGCCGGCAGTACCTTTCGCGCTTCCAGTCCAGCACTGGGAGGAACTATGCCGTCAGCATCCTGACATGAGCATTGGTGATGCCATCATTCGCGCTGCATGGTGGAATCACTGCGCAGCCATGCTCAAGCACCAGTCAAGCAATCATACCAGTGATAGCAACGTTTCTGGAGGCGAAATCAAGCAACCATCAAGCAATTCATTCACGGATGAAGACCTAGAAATGATGACGCACGGCGATAACCCGCAATCCAACGCGTATCGTGAGCTACTGGCGTTTCGGCGTAATCATCAGGATAAAGATAAGTGCGAAAAATGGCGTCAGAAGGAAATGTAACGTGGCTAACCTGCAACTGGCGGTAAAGGGTGAATACTTCGACCAAATGAAGGCAGGGGTGAAGAAATTCGAGTATCGGCTGCAAACTGACTACTGGCGAAAACGTCTGGTTAATCGTGACTACGAGCACCTGATTATCACTAAGGGATACCCCCGCGCCGATGATCTGGAACGCCGGATTGATGTGCCGTATTGCGGGTACGTCGAAGAGTCGATTACCCATAAACATTTCGGTGATGCACAGGTCGATGTGTTTGCCATCATAGTGAACGTATAATGAGGCCATGATGAACGAAGTTGATAAGGCATTTCTCCATCGGCAGCTCGTTAAGCTGGGAGACATGATCGGGGAAGGGCTTGCAGATGAGCCTGGCGGTTCATGGATACGCCGTGACTACCGGAAGACACTGAGCGCTCTGGGCATAAAACAGCCACGCCGTCCGAACACCAAGATACCGGATGCCGTGAAAAGCACCATTGATCAGCGCATGGCTTTACGCTGCCAGCAAGAGGAATGCACCGAGTGTAAGCGGCATTCATTGAAGCAAACGCGTTCCGGTTCCATGAGCGCCAGATGTACGTTATGCGGATGCCGCTACAAATTGTTGCGGCGTGATAAAAAATAAACCACACGATAGGATTTTTCATGACTCACACTAATTTTGGTCAAAACGTGCAGGAGGCCTGCATTGTGAACGGCGTCCCGCACAAATCGACATGGGCAGGTTTTCAGGCCAATGGCCTGACTGGGAAAATCTGGTCACATCGCTGCACTTACTGGCGCACCAAGACGCTTAAGCGGGAAGGCAAGGCGACATATACCCACCCTGAAACGTCCATGACGCTGCATTGTGAGCTTATCTCTCTGGAGCGTTATCACGAGCTGACGGAGGGAGGGCAGGCGAAATGGCAGCACTAACGAAGATGTATTGCCCTGAATGCGGAAACAAACGCTGCCCTCACGCAAATGACCATAATTACGCTTGCACCGGCAGTAACGAGCCCGGTCAGGTTGGTAGTCCATATCCATAATCACCACAGCAGCAGTGATGTATAATCCCTCTCAAAGCATCGAGGGGGATTCATCATGTCGGACTGGAACATCGCAGCAAAATCGAAAGAAGAGCAGGACAAGGTAAGTGTTGACCTTGCTGCATCCGGCGTTGCGTACAAAGAGCGACTCAATCAGCCAGTGGTTGCCGAACAGGTAGCGAGAGAACAGCCGGAGCATCTGCGTGACTACTTCATGGAGCGCGTTCGCCATTATCGTGAACTGAGCCTGACGCTGCCGAAAGCATCCGATCCGCGATATCTGGATATGGCTGCGCAGAACGAGAAAAAGTAATCCACATTGACACCCACAAATTACGATTATACTGTATATGTGTACAGTATTTTATTGTGAGGTGTTTATATGGGCTTCCCATCTCCCGCTAATGACTACGTTGAATCATGCCTGACGGTTGATCGCTTATGTCACATGGATGCCAACTGCATAGTCATTGATACGTCATCCGGCTATGCAGTGATTAACCGTGCTCTCAGGGTTAAGCAGGGAGCGCCAATCCTCATCAATCATTGTGGCCGCATTCAGTTTGCAAAGCTAATGGGTGAGGCGCTGATAACGTCAGAAGGCGAGGCTCTGGAAGGGGAATCTCTTGATGATGTTGATGTGATAGGCGTGGTTACGTTCCTCATCAACTCAGCTCTTCAGGAATCCTCTGACCCATCACCGATATAAGTCACGCGCAACGTCAAGCAACATTACTCCCCCTCAAAATTAGTGTTATAATTATGTCGCAGTCGGATTGAGCACCCGGCTGTGACCTCTGCATCTGATTGGGAAATTAGATGCGAAACACAAAGAGTACGACCTACCATATCCCGTCAGCGTTATCTAATGCTGAGGGTTTTCTGCATTCTGCGTTACCTCTCGGAGGTGGCGTATGAAGCAACAATTCCACCTCGTAAATGAATCTGTTAAGCAGAACGCCATCAACTACATCCGTGAGTTGCCGGTCGACGCTAAGCGTCCGCTGATTCTCGACATAAAAGAGATGACCCGCACCGCTCAGCAAAACCGTAAATTATGGCCGCTCTTGAAAGACCTCTCCGATCAGGTTCTCTGGTTCGGCAACAAATACGACTCAGACGACTGGAAAGACTTGATAACCGCAATGGTCGCTAAGTCCAAGAAGCAGGAGCAACGCATGGCTCCCGGTCTGGATGGAGGCATTGTGATGTTCGGGCAGCGTACCAGTAAGATGACCGTCAAGCAGATGGTTGAAGTCATCGAGGCTATCTACTGGTTCGGCACTCAGCAGAACGTCAAATTCAGCGACAAATCCTGCATTGAAATTGAATGGGCAAAGCAGCGGGGTGATCGCAATGCGTAAACCCACCCGCCGCAGCTGCAAAATCTGCAAGACAAAATTCACTGCCACCTACGACAACGTCTGGTGGTGCTGCCCTGAGCATGGCGCTGAATACGCTCTACAGGTTCTGGAGAAGAAGCGAGAAAAACAACTCGTCGACAAACAGAAAGCGGATCGCGTTGCATGGCGCAAACGAAAAGCAGCCGTCAAACCTCTCAGGCATTGGGAAGACGTAACTCAGCGCGTCGTTAATGACTACATCCGTGAGCGCGACCATGATCTGCCATGCATCAGTTGCGGCACGTTAGACACCGTCCAGTGGGAAGCAGGTCACTACCGGTCACGCGGTAAGGCATCACACCTGCGCTATAACGAAGACAATATTAGTAAACAATGTCACCACTGCAATGTGCAGTTGTCTGGCAATCAGCAGCAGTACCGCCTTGGTCTTATCGAGAAAATCGGGGCTGAGCGCGTCGAGGCGCTCGAAAACAACAATACCCCACACCGATACACCATCGAAGAACTCGAAGCCATCAGGAAGCATTACAGCGCTCTGAGGCGTCAACTCGTCAAAACAAGGGAGGCAGCATGACCCGCACCGATATCGACAACTATCAAAAAGCATCGGTACTGCGTGCCGATCCTGAATGCTCATGGATGAAGTTGGCTTCTGTACCGCGCCGCTCATATCTTGGGAAATATCGCCGCCTGACTCCTGCGCAAAGTAGGTGGGTTCGTTCGCTATTAGGACTTTGGGGTAGAGAGTTTGGTGGCAGTGACACCTCATATCTGTCTGGAGGTGGCGGCATGTGGTCAATGATACTCACTGGATGGACAGGTGAGCAGCAGGAGAGGATTACTACTGTGCTCGCCGGTCTCCGCAAGATGGGATATTCAGGAGATCAGCTTATCATGCAGGCAAAAGCTATCATCTGGCCTAAAAAGTCTCTATCTGATTTGATGGGAAATGCTGCTGATGAAGAAGAGGCCGAATTCATGGAGCGGATCATTCTCAAATCCTTCTCAAAAAACAGCATCGTCTACGAAATCGGGAAGGACTATTACACATGGCGTAAGACCATTAACGATATGGCCCGTTGGATGCAGTATCACCACGCACCTTTTTTGACTGAAAAGCAGTGCATCGATCGCGTTCGTTGGTGCATCGAGTTGTTCAATTCTGCTGTCTTCTTCACGTTAATTGCAGAACTTGGCATCGAAAATAAAGAAACTTGCAAAAAAGACTTGAAAACAAGTTTTGAAGATGCATAATTACTGTATGCTCGGACGTCGAAGGCGAAAGAGCGAGGTGGTGAGGAAAAAGAGGCGGCTCTCACCACTGAACCGCCTAGTTGGTATCTTCGGCGCATCGTCTGGTACTCCAACCGTAGAGAGCTGAGAGGTTCTCCAAGACCTGAGTAATCAGGCCGCCATCTGGATGATGGCGTTGTCATTCGATGGCCCTGGGTTAATAGCTCGGGGCTTTTTGCATTCAGGGTCAGAAGCACAGAGGTTGTGCGATCGGCTGTTAACCGATTGGTCGAAGGTTCGAATCCTTCCTGTCCCGCCAAATTTGCCAGTTTAGCTCTAATGGTAGAGCGGTCGCCTTGTAAGCGAATGGGTAGCGGTTCAAGTCCGTTAACTGGCACCAAATCCCAGCCAGGGTATCCAGCCAAAGAGCTGACATTGCTAGACCCTCATATTGCCCACGCGCCGTGGGCTTTTTTATTCAGGCCGCAGACAATCAATCAAAGATGCCACGTAGCTATCAGTGCCTGACGGCCTCCCACACTACAAACACAGCACCCCGTTTCTTCGGAGGTGATATGGCAAAACGTATGAATGACGACCACAAAATTGTAGGCCTGTCCTGGCTAGTTCTGCTCGGCATTGCATGCTGGGGCGGTTTGGTTCGCTACCTGATTGACGTTAAGCAGAATAAAGCAACATGGAGCTGGATTAACGCTCTCGCGCAGATCGCTGTCTCCGGCTTTACCGGCCTGATTGGTGGATTGATAAGCGTGGAGAGCGGCCTGAGTTTTCACATGATTCTGGTCACGTCCGGCATTAGCGGAGCGATGGGATCCGTTGCTCTTACGTATTTCTGGGAACGCCTGACGGGGATGAAGAATGCAAACCAATAACTTTAAATTCTCCCAGCGCAGTGAGACAAACCTGAAAGGTGTCAATCCTGATCTGGTGAGAGTTATCCGCCGAGCTCTTGAATTGACCCCGGTCGACTTCATCGTTATCGAAGGTCTGAGAACGCAAGCCAGACAGAAAGAACTAGTTGCCACTGGAAAGTCACAGACGATGAACAGCCGCCACCTGAGCGGTCATGCTGTCGATATCATCCCGGTAAACACCACCTGGAAGATTGAGGAGTTCAAACCTCTGCTCAAAGCGGTTAAACAGGCTGCTGATGAGCAAGGTCTGAAACTCCGCTTCGGCATCAACTGGAAGAATGACCCGTCGCTACCGATTGAAACAAAATTCATCGACGCGCCTCACGTTGAGATCCCAGCATGAACATCAGCCTGAAGTCGCTGATTGTGCCGGGTGTGATTCTCCTGCTAGCGCTGACCTCATGGCTATCTTACGGAAGTTACCAGAGTGAGAAGAAACGGGCTGATGATGCCGAGCTTTCAGCAACCAGTGCGGTAACCATCACCGATAACGTTCTGCGCACCATCAAAATCACCAACATCGTTCTGGAGACCAACCAGTATGCTAAACAGCAGATCGCACTGGAGTCACAGAGAGCCCAGGCAGATATCAAAGTGGCTGTTGCGGATGATGATTGTGCTCATCGGCCTGTGCCTGTTGCAGCTGCTGATCGGCTGCGGCAATACGCGGACAGTTTACGTACAGGTTCCGGTGGTGCCACTTCCGGCAAACCTGACTTCTGACACGCCTCAGCCAGTCATTCCAGATCCGCTGACCTATGGGGCCAGTCTGGATCTGAACGTCAGCCTGCTATCAGCGCTGGGGCAGTGCAACCGGGATAAGGCTGATATCAGGCAGGCCGAGAAGCAACGAGTCTCGCAGTAGAACGATTATTTATAAAATTCTGCAAATGGTGTCAGTAAAGCGCCATTGACAGAGATTTATATAGGTTTTGAATGGCGGAGTTCTCCGTTATGCCGGGGCTGTATCTAATCCACCCAGCTTATTATTCTGTATGGGTCACCTACCTTAATGAGAGACCATGAAATTTCAGCTTGCTAAGCTTTACCGTGGGGATCACTTCTGTGGCTTCGGTATCGCTGTTAACGGTCAACTACTCGATAGACTGGCATCTGTCATAATTAATACCGAGCCAAATATAATTCCCACGGCAACTGCAGTATTCAATCTGGATAAAAGCACCGTTGAAAACCAGGTGGTAATTAATCTTGATGACCCGGGCGCTCGAATTAATTTCGAAAGCAAACCTTCGGATGAGGTATTCGAAAAAATTAAAAATGCAGCATATGAAGGCGCTGAGAAGGGCTACCGGAATGCAGTAAAAAGAATTCTTTGAGGGGTTCTATGGCTTCTGATTCACCGTGGCATAGCCTATACAACACCAAGCGGTGGTACCGTCTTCGCTACCACCAACTACAAAAGCAACCACTATGTGAGTTTCATCTCCGGCGTAACCAGGTGGTATCTGCTTCCATTGTTGACCACGTAACCCCACATAAGGGCGATGAAACACTCTTCCATGACCCGGACAACCTTCAGTCGTTATGCAAGCGCTGCCACGACTCGGTAAAGCAACGCATGGAGAAGGGCGGAACGGTTACAGAGTTCGATAATGAAGGTCGGGTTATCTGGTAACAGCAGAGCAACTGACATCGCCCTCGGTGTCGGCGAACGACTGACACCCAGCACCCTTTCCAACGGAAACCTGTGGATCATCGAGAAATGATAGCGTTTCTCATTATCAGCCAGAGAAGGCGGGGGGTGGGGTAAAACTCTGGCGGCAATCTTCAAAAGACCGCGCCCTCAACTCTTTTTTTAAAAACGTCCAGAAAAAAAGGAAAAACCGATGGCACAGCGAGGCAGAAAGTCTCTGGCTGCGACGTCTGCTGTCTCGTTGCCGGCACTGGCTGAAAGCAGGCTGCAGCCGTCCATTCATCTGAGCGATCCGGAAATTAATGTATGGGTAAGGCTCGTTAATGACAATCCAGCCAGTTCATTCACTGAAACTCATCGAGACATGATGGAGATGTACTGCCGCCATGTTGTTCAGGCCAGAATAATCACCACTCAGCTTGAAGAGTTTGAACTGGAGTGGCTATCGCGCGAGGACGGACTTAAGCGGTACGACAAGCTTCTTGCCATGCGCGAGCGTGAAGTGCGCTCGGCATCTTCACTGGCAACACGTTTAAGGATCACCCGCCAGGCTACTGCCGACCCAAAAACAGTTGGCCGCGCGCACAACAATCTGGCTCGGGAGAAAAAACCCTGGGAAATTGATTAAGGCTCTTTGATGGCAAAAAAAAATCTGACAAGAGCCGAGAGAAATATTCTCTGGTGCGAAAGAAATATTGTTATTCCTGAAGGAAAGTTCGTTGGCCAGCCACTGAAAATGGCTGAGTTCATGAAGGATGATTTTAGAGCTATATTCGATAACAAGCATGGCACACGTCGCGCAATTATCAGCCGTGGGCGAAAGAACGCCAAAACGGTAGAGACCGCCATGCTGATGCTGCTCTACCTGGTGGGGCCGGAGGCGGCGCCGAACTCGCAGCTGTATTCTGCCGCACGCTCGCGTGACCAGGCGGCCATTCTGTTTAACCTGGCCTCCAAGATGTGCCGGATGAATCCGGTGCTCATGCAGTATGTGGCGATAAAGGACTCGGCGAAAGAAATTCACTGCCCCGAACTGGGTTCTTATTATCGGGCGCTGAGTGCAGAGGCCACGACTGCCTATGGTTTCTCGCCTCGATTTGTCGCGCATGATGAACTGGGGCAGGTTCGTGGGACCCGTGATCCCCTTTATGAAGCACTGGAAACTGCGACTGCTGCTCAGGATAACCCTATCTCGGTGATTATCAGCACTCAGGCGCCCGATGCGAGCGATCTACTCAGCCTGCTGATTGATGATGGACTGACCGGTGCTGACCCGCGCACGGTGGTCCGTCTACAGACGGCCCCGGAAGATATCGATCCTTTCTCCGTTGACGCCATAAGGCTGGCAAACCCGGCCTTCGATGTGTTTATGAACCAGAAAGAAGTGCTTGATATGGCCGCCAGCGCGAAGCGCCTCCCGTCACGACAGGCTGAGTTTGAGAACCTTGTGCTGAATCGCAGGGTTGAAGCTAAAAGTCCTTTCGTCAGTCAGACAGTTTGGCACATGAATAAAGAAGAACCCGGCGAACTGGCAGGGGCTACCGTCTGGGGCGGGCTGGACCTTTCCAGTGTCTCGGACCTTACCGCACTGGTACTCAACACAACCCAGGGTGATGTGCACTGTAAGTTCTGGCTACCTGAAGAGGGGCTGGCGGACAAGGCGCGTAACGATCGAGTGCCTTATGACATCTGGGCCAGGCAGGGTTTTCTCAATACGACACCCGGAAAGGCCATTGAATATGCATTTATTGCGCGCGAACTGCGGCGCGTTTTCGACATTTGCAATGTCAGGGCGCTGGCGTTCGACCGTTACAACATGCGTTTCCTTCGCCCACATCTAATAGACGCAGGATTCACGGAAACTGAGCTCGAGCGGTTCGTGGAATTCGGACAGGGCTTTGTCTCCATGTCACCTGCGCTGAGGGAGCTGGAAGCCAAGCTACTCGGAGCGCAGCTTAAACATGGCAACCATCCGATCCTCGAAATGTGCGCCAAAAACGCCACGGTTATTTCTGATCCCGCCGGAAACCGAAAGTTTGTGAAAGGTAAATCAAGCGGGCGTATCGATGGAATGGTTGCTCTGGCGATGTCAATCGGCGCCCAGACGAGTGATGAGGTGGAGGATCCAGGCGACGTCAATGATTTCATTTATAACTTCTTGAGCGTGTAAAAATGGCAGATACCGATTACAGCATTGACCTGCGAACGCGATCGCCATTCTGGTCGCGCATGGCCTCCATCCTGACAGGGGGCCGCCTTGTGACGCCTGACAAGGGCTCGCAGATGGCAGGAACGTCCGCGCACGGTGTAGTTGGCGACTCCGTAGTGACTGACGAGCGAAATATGCAAATCAGCACTGTGTGGGCATGCATCAGGCTTATCTCTACCGTGACCGCATCATTACCCCTTGATGTCTACCAGACCAAAGACAATCAGAGAAGCAAGGTACCTGGCACACACCCTCTCGCGAGGTTACTGCGCTTCCGTCCCAACAATTTCATGACCGCGCTGGAGTTTCGTGAGGCCATGACCATGCAGCTTTGTGCTTATGGAAACGCCTACGCGCATGTGGAGCGAAACAGCGTCGGCGACGTTATCAGCATGGTTCCGCTGATGAGCGCCAATATGGAAGTGCGGCTCAGTGAAAACGGCAAAACCATTATCTACCGCTATCGCCGTGACACGGAATACGCCAACTTTTCACAGAAAGAAATTTTCCATCTTAAGGGATTTGGCTTCAACGGACTGACCGGCCTGTCTCCGCTGGCGTTCAGCGCGAAGTCTGCAGGTGTCGCCATTGCCATGGAAGACAATCAGCGTGAGTTTTTCGCAAACGGCGCGAAGTCTCCTCAGATCCTGATGACCGATGGCAAGGTGCTTACCAAAGAGCAGCGTGGACAGCTGGAGGAAAACTTCAAGGAGATTGCTGGCGGCCCGGTTAAAAAGCGCCTCTGGATCCTGGAGAGCGGTTTTACGACTCAAGCCATTGGTGTCTCTCCTCAGGACTCGGAAATTCTGGCCGCGCGAAAGTTTCAGGTTGCCGAGCTGGCGCGGTTCTATGGTGTGCCGCCGCACCTGGTCGGTGATGTGGAAAAAACAACATCGTGGGGCTCGGGGATTGAGCAGCAAAACCTGGGCTTTCTCCAGTACACACTCAAACCCTATCTCGATCGGTGGGAGTACAGCATTGAACGCTGGCTGGTTAAAGAGTCAGAACAGGGCGTGATTCACGCCGAGCATAACCTCGACGGGCTGTTGCGCGGTGATTCAACAAGCCGGGCATCATTTATGCAAATCATGGTCAATACCGGGATTCGCACCGTTAACGAGGTACGGCGCCTGGATAACCTGCCGCCGCTTCCCGGAGGCGATGTGGCGACACGTCAGTCGCAGAACGTACCCATTACCGATCTCGGATCAAACAAAGAGCCCCGCAATGCCGGGGCTTAATTTTTATGGGGGCTATGATGCCTGATATTCAGAAGACGCTGGCTTTCGACCAGACCGAAATCAAATTCATCGGCGACGGCAGCAAAGGAACGTTTGAAGGTTATGCCTCGGTATTTAATAACACCGACTCCGATGGCGATATTATTTTGCCTGGAGCATTCGCAGGTGTAGTGGCCAATCAGAGCCGTAAGGTTGCGATGTTCTTTAATCACCAGACGCGAGCTATCCCGGTCGGCAAATGGGATGCCATGCAAGAAGACGAAAAAGGTTTGTTTGTCCGTGGGCAGCTTACCCCAGGCCTTAGTTTGGCTGAAGACCTGAAGGCTGCCATGCAACATGGCACCGTTGATGGGATGTCGGTGGGATTCTCCGTCGGCCCTGATGATTACACCGTTGGCTCGTCCGGCCTCATCTTCAAAAACATTTCTTACCTCCGGGAAATCAGTGTCTGTACATTCCCGGCGAACGAGCTGGCGGGTATCACCGCCATGAAGTGCATCGACAGTATCAAAACCATTCGTGACGCGGAAGCCTGGCTGAGGGATTCAGTCGGTTTAACGCGCGCAGAAGCGCAGGCATTTATTGCCCGCGTGAAGTCCGCAGGCCGGAGCGAGTCCGGTAGCGGCGACATTGACGCGCTGGCACAGCGCATAACTTCATTTGCCGCTAATCTGCGGAATGCATAACGGAGTACCACATGTCTGAATTAGCAACCCTCGAAAAAGCGATTGAGAATTCACAGAAAGAAGTGAAAGAACTCATCGAAGAGCAGCGTAAATCCATCAACCAGAACGGCGAAATTAACAAGCAGCTTCAGGCCGATCTGACCAAAGCACAGGAAGAACTGAAGTCTACCGGCACCCGCCTGTTCGATCTTGAGCAGAAACTTGCCGGAAACTCTCCGGATCAGGCTGCGCAAAAGTCCTTTGCTGAGCGCGTATCCGAAGACCTGATGAAAGGCTGGGACGGCTCCCGTACCAAAGCGAAAGTCACCAGTTTCGATAAGGCGATCGGTTCTGGCGCTGCATCCGCCGGTGTGCTTGTACAGCCCCAGCAGGTACCTGGTATTCTGATGCCGGGCCTGCGTCGCCTGACCGTTCGTGACCTGCTGGCACAAGGGCGCATCACCAGTAACGCGCTGGAATATGTGCGTGAAAATGTGTTTACCAACGCCGCCGCACCGGTTGCTGAAGGCACCCTCAAACCAGAGAGTAATATCACGTTCACCAAAGAAACGGCGAATGTCAAAACCATTGCCCACTGGATCCAGGCATCACGCCAGATTATGGATGACGCCCCGGCGCTGCAGTCCTATATCAACTCCCGCATGATGTACGGTCTCGCGCTGGTGGAAGAGAATCAAATGCTTAACGGTGATGGCACCGGCGACAACCTCCAGGGGTTGAACGTGGTGGCGAACGAATACGAAACCGCACTTAACGCGACCGGGGATACTGGTGCTGATGTTCTGGCGCATGCCATCTACCAGGTGTCACTAAGTGAGTTCGAAGCCGACGGCATCATCCTCAACCCGGCTGACTGGCATCGCATCGCATTGCTGAAGGACGCCAATGGCAATTACATCCTCGGCGGCCCGCAGGCGTTTGCCTCGAAAGTGCTCTGGGGTCTGCCGGTTGTATCAACCACAGCGCAGACGGCAGGAAAGTTCACCGTTGGTGCATTTGGCCTGGCGTCTCAGGTGTGGGACCGCATGGATGCCACTATCGAGATCAGTAACCAGGATCGCGATAACTTCGTTAAAAACATGCTGACCATTCTGTGCGAAGAGCGTCTGGCTCTGGCGCACTACCGTCCCGCAGCTATCGTGACTGGCGATATTGCGATTTCTTCCGGCGAATAACAGCAGGGCGCGGTCAGAAATGGCCGCGTTTACGATATGAAAATTAAAGCTCTCCGTATGTTCTCACATTACCACCTCGGAACTGTATCCCAGGGCGAGAGCCGGGTGGTGAAGAAAGAGATCGGCGACGTGCTGGTGAAACTGCGCCTTGCCGAAGAGATTGAGCCCGAAAAGGCGGAAACTTCCGTTCCTGAACAACCTGTAAAAGCTAAATCCGGGGGTAAAGGTGGAAATAAGCGCGGAGCAGATGGCGCTGATAAAGACGCATCTGAGGGTTGACAGCGACGCCGAAGATTCGCTCATCACTGCCTACGCTTCAGCGGCCATCGATTACGTTGAATTGTTCTGCGACGGCGCGCTGGTAGAAGCGTTGACGCCGCCAGCGGAAGGTGAGGCTTCTCCCCGTGAGATTCTTTTTACACCCGGCATCTGGGCGGCAATTCTATTGCTTATTGGCCACTGGTATGCGAACCGCGAAGCAGCAGCGCAAAATCTCACGGACATGCCGTTGGGCGTTGAGGCCTTGTTGATAAGACACCGGAGGTGGCACTGATGGCATGTTCCGGATGCGCCGCCCGACGTGAGTGGCTTAAAAAGTGGATGAAAATCGCCTATGAACGAGCAACAGGTAAACCAACTGCTGGCAGCAATGGCAGCCCAGACCGCAGCAATGAACCGCCTGGCGGAGTCAAATGAAGCCATGGTTGCTTTGCTTTATGAGTCCCTGGCTGATGACATCGAAACGACAACGCTCGATTCACCAGTGGCGACATACCTCAGCGGCAAGCCCAGGGGGTAGTGATGCAGGCTGGAAAGCTCAATAAACGAATCACACTTCAGAAGCCTGTTAAAACTCAGAGCCCGGTTACCGGTGCGGTAGTTAATGGATGGGCTGATGTGGCTGAGCTTTGGGCTAACGTTGCCGATTTGTCAGCCCGTGACTTTGTTGCCGCGCAAGCGGGGCAGAGCGAGGTAACAACGCGGATCACTATCCGCTGGCGTGATGATGTCACGGATAAGCATCGCATTCTTTACCGTGGGCGTGTTTACGACATTCAGGGTGTACTGGAAGATGATAAAAGCGGACGGGAATATCTGACGCTACCCTGCTCGCGAGGTGTTAACGATGGCTGATGGCATTGATTTTAGTATAACCGGGGTCGATTCACTTCTGGGGAAGCTGGACAGTATCAGCGATGATCTGCGCCGCCGTGGTGGTCGGGCAGCACTTCGTAAGGCGGCAAATGTGATTGTCGACAGAGCGAAAACGAATGCTTCCAGGATTGATGACCCATTAACCGGACGCAGCATTACTGCCAACGTGGCGATGCGCTGGAACGGTCGCCTCTTCAAAAAAACCGGTAATCTGGGATTTCGGATTGGGGTTCTTCATGGTGCGGTCCTCAAAAAACATCCTGACCTTGGTGAGAATGCACCGACACCACACTGGCGACTAATTGAGTTCGGTACCGAAAATGTGCGAGCGCAGCCGTTTATGCGCCCGGCGGCAGAAAGCAGTGTTAGTGAGGTGATAAACGTTTTCGCCTCTGAATACGAAAATTCTATTGACCGCGCCATCAGGCGCGCAGCGAAAAAAGGAATGCTTCCGTGATTGCGCCGATCTTTATCGTCTGTGCCGCCAGACCGACGGTGGTTGCGCTGTTAGGCGGTGACACGCTGCGTCTGTACCCGTTCGGGCAGCATGACGACAATCTGGTCTATCCCTACGTGGTGTGGCAGAACATCACCGGCTCTCCGGAGAACTATCTGGCCCAGCGCCCTGATGCAGATTTTTTCACGCTGCAGGTGGATGCATATGCCGACACAGTGGATGAAGTGATCGCCGTTGCCGCTGCACTACGTGATGCTATTGAGCCGCATGCGCATATCACGCGCTGGGGCGGACAGGAAAGAGACCCCGAAACAAAACGCTATCGCTATTCGTTTGACGTGGACTGGATAGTCAACCGATAAGAACCTTCCCAACCGGCCTTGAGCCGGTTTTTTTATAACCGGAGATAACAATGTCTGTATTGACGCAAGGTACGCAGCTCTTTGTGCTCGTAAAAGGCGCGGTGAGCGAAGTTGAATGTATCACTGCATTTTCACCCGGCAGCAATCCGGCTGACCAGATTGAAGACACCTGTCTTTCTGAACGCTTTGATCGCAGCTATAAGCGTGGTCTTCGAACGCCTGGCACAGCATCACTGACGCTTAACGCTGATCCTAAAAATACCAGCCACATCATGCTCTACAACCTGTCCATTTCGGACGACGAAGAGGATCAGGACCTGACGTTCGCGATTGGATGGTCAGACGGAAACGCATCGCCAACTGCTGCTGAAGATGGTGCATCCAGTGCAGTCGATGGCCTGGTGCTACCTGACAGCCGCACATGGTTCGTATTCAAAGGCTATGTGTCCGACTTCCCTTTTGATTTTGCAGCAAACACGGTCGTCTCCACCTCCGCATCTATCCAGCGTTCCGGTTCTGCGGTGTGGGTTCCTAAGGCAGCTTCTTAAACTGATGGGGCTTGATGCCCCATTTCGAGAGACATAAATGAAATTAACGCTTGAAGCACTCAAGGAGTCCGGCGCGTTTACCGGCCGTCCGGTTGAGAAAGAGATATCCTGGAAACAGGGCGATAAGAAAATCACTGCGACCGTGTATGTTCGCCCGATGGGGTATCACACAGCGACGTCCGATGTACTGGCATTTGGGGGTAAGGTGGATGGTGTGGCAGGACGCATTGCAGCATCTATCTGCGATGAACTTGGTAAGCCTGTCTTCACACCGGCAGACATTACTGGTGAGGCCGACCCTGAGCGTGGTGCGCTGGATGGTGGTCTGACGGTTGCGCTACTGTTGGCTATTCAGGAAGTTAACGATCTGGGAAAGACTTCGAGCTCAGCGCCGAAGACGAATTCTGGTGCGAGCTCGTCCTCAACGGAATCGGAGGTAAAACGATCGCCGAAGCGCGTGAGTCGCTCTCATTCAAAGAGTCCCAACTCTGGGCAAAATACCGGGAAAGATATGGAAGCCTGAACCCGATGATGCGGGTTGAGTGGGGGGCTGGGCTGGTGGCCAGCATGATAGCCAACGTCAACAGAGACCCCAAACATCCACCATTCACTCCGACCGATTTCACACTGCACTTCACCAAAGTCAAAGCTGTTGATGGGCCAATCTCGTTAGAGGAAGCCAGAGCCAGCTGGACATAACGCCGCCAACGGAGAGTTTATGGCTTCCAAATCACTGGGCACGCTGACGATCGACCTGATCGCCAAGGTGGGCGGTTTTGTCTCCGGCCTCTCACAGGCTGAGCGAGCTTCACAAAAATGGCGTAAGCAGGTAAAGGAGGATGCCGCTGCTGCTGCAGTTGCCATGACCGGATTTGCAACAGCCGTCGGCGCCGCCGCCGTCGGAGCCGGGGTGGCTGGGTATAACCTGCTCAAAACCACTTCACGCCAGATAACCGAGTCTGACCGTTGGGCAAAATCACTCAATATGTCCACGCAGTCTCTGTTGGCCTGGCAATATGCTGCAGAAAAAGCAGGTGTATCCGGGGATCAGATGGCTGACATCTTTAAAGATGTCGGAGACAAAATCGGCGATGCTGTTCTTAATAAATCTGGTGAGGCGGTTGGTGCGCTGGACTCGCTGGGATTGTCGGCTAAAAAATTGGCCGGTGAATCTCCTGATAAACAGCTTCTGGCTATCAGTGATGCACTGGAGAAAGTTAAGTCCAACGCCGAGAAGACCACCATCCTCGAAAGCCTGGGCAATGACCTGTCGAAGCTGCTGCCGCTTCTGGACAATGGCAGTGAAAAACTGCGTCAGTACATGGATGCTGCGAAAAAATTTGGCGTGGCGCCCGATGACGCAGATATCGAAAAGCTGGTTAAAGTTAACGCCCTGTTTGAGGATATGGAGACGCAGGTCAACGGCGTCAAAATTGAACTTGCGACGGGCCTTGCCAGCGTAGATTTGAGTGCACTTCAGAAATCCATTGGAGATATGGGGGATGTATTTAAAGACCCGGCTGTTATTCAGGGGCTGACTGATCTTGTTGGTGGGGTGGTAGACCTGGCCACCTGGCTGGTAAAGGTGGGGGCCGAAGCCGGAAAGCTGATAGACCAGTACAAAGGCGGCAAAGCGGTGGGTTTGAATGCCTCAATTCCCGAAATTGAACGTCGCATCAAGAACCTGAATGCCGATCTCGATGATAAAGGTGTGCTGGCGAGTTTCAACAGAATTGGGATGGATGTGTCAGGTAAACAGGCCGAAAGGGCTGAGCTCCAGAAACGTCTGGCCTTTTTGAAAAATTCCCAGTCCACGCTTCCGGAAATAAAACTACCCGAGCCAGTCAAAACAAACTATAGCCTTGGCGCCGGGGAGACAAACGGTAAGCCGCAAAAAAATACCTCTGGTCAGAAACTGGATTCAGCATTTAAAAGCGCTGAGCGCAGTTACATGCGCCAGATTGAACTGATCGATACCACCGGCAAAAAAACTGCTGTGGTGACCGAGCAGCAAAAACTGCAGTTCGATATAGCTGACGGCAAGCTGCAGGGGCTTAACGAAACGCAGAAAAAGCGACTTGCGTTTCTGGCTCAGGAAGTTGATCGCCTGAACGCCGTCAAAAAAGCCAATGAAGAAAATGCCAGGGTAGCGGCGTTTGTGGCAAATCTGCAGGCACAAAACGAGAATGCACGTGCAAATTTGGGCGTGGATGTGCAGGGTGCCGGAATCGGCAATAAGCAGCGTGAGCGGCTCAGGGAACGCCTGAGTATTGAGCGCGACTTCCTCGACCAGCAGCGGGAGCTTCAAAAGCAGTATCAGTCCGGTGATATAAGCCAGACGGTTTATGACCGGGAAACTCAGGCCCTGAAGGATGCGCAGGCCGAAAGGATCGAAGTTCAGGAGGATTACTACCAGAAAGTTGATGCGCTACAGGCTGACTGGGTAACCGGCGCCCGTGACGGACTTGCCGACTGGGTGGATGATTCCACGAACTATGCAATGCAGGCGGCCGACGTCATGAAAACGGCACTCTCAGGGATCAGCAGCAACATTGTCGAGATGCTCAACGGCAATAAAGCGAGCTGGAAAGACTGGGGTATCAGCGTTCTGAAAATCATCGAACAGGTGATGGTAAATATGATGATCGCGAACGCGGTCAGCTCCATCGGTTCGCTGTTTAGCGGTGCCGCCTCATCATCAGCCAGCAGCGGAACAGCAATCCAGAACTACGGTGCTAACCTGCAATTAAACGCCAAAGGCGGCGTTTACTCTTCAGCCGATCTCAGTCAGTACAGTAACTCTGTCGTCAGTTCACCGACGTTGTTTGCGTTTGCAAAAGGTGCCGGCCTGATGGGAGAGGCGGGGCCTGAAGCCATTATGCCTCTTACCCGCGCGTCTGATGGTTCACTCGGTGTCCGCGCCGTGGGAAATGGCGGCGTCACGCCAGGTAGTGGAGGGGCACCACAGGTATATATCACCATTGATGGCAACGGAAATACGGCCACTCAAGCGACATCTGGCTATGAACAATTCGCGAAAGATGTGGGTTCTTATACAGATAGGCGTTACAGGGATCTAATAATGAGAGATTTAGCGCCGGGCGGTGCGATCTGGAACCTTGCAAAAGGAGGCCGCTGATGGCTCTTGAAACATTCAGCTGGTGCCCACGCATCAACGCGGAGCAGGAGGTAACGTTCCGCCGGCGCTCCGCAAAATTTGGTGACGGATATGAACAGGTGGCCGGTGACGGCTTAAATCCGCGTTCACAAAAGTGGAATTTACAGTTTACCGGTACCGAAGCGTATATCGGGGCCATTAAAAACTTTCTCGATCGCCATCAGGGAACAAAGTCTTTTCAGTGGCACCCACCGCTTGAACCACTGGGGTTGTATCGCTGTGATACTTACACTCCTTCGCCGCTTGGCGCTGGGCTCTTCAACCTTTCAGCAACTTTTGAGCAGGCCTATAAACCATGAGTCTTAACGCAGATTATCAGAAGCTTGAACCCGGCGATGAGGTCAGGCTGTTTGAAGTGGATGGCACTGCATTTGGTACAGGTGAGGTGTTACGGTTTCACAGCTACAGCCTCGCACATACTGAAGCAGAAATAACGGCGGCCGGCGGTGACGAAAACAAGCTTCCGGCCAAATCAATCTGGTGGCAGGGCGAAGAATATAAAGCGTGGCCATGCCAGATTGAGGGGATCGAGGCTTCTACTTCGGGAAGTAGTGCGCAACCAAAACTTTCGGTTGCTAACCTCGACAGCTCGATCACCGCCCTTTGCCTGGCTTACGACGATATGCTGCAGGCGAAGGTGACGATACACGATACCCTGGGTAAATATCTCGATGCGAAAAACTTCACCGGGGGTAACCCGACAGCCGATCCGACCCAGGAAAAGCTGAAGGTTTTCTACATCGATTCAAAGAGTAGCGAAACAAACGAGGTAGTCGAATTCACCCTCTCCAGCCCAATGGATCTGCAGGGGCTGATGATACCTACGCGCCAGCTCCATTCGTTGTGCACCTGGTGCATCCGTAACAAGTACCGCACCGGCGATGGCTGCGACTATGCCGGTACGCGCTATTTCGACAAAAACAACAACCCGGTAAGCGATCCGTCACTGGATGAATGCAACGGCACGCTGACGGCCTGCAAACTTCGGTTCGGTGAAAGCAACGAACTCTCGTTTGGTGGGTTCCCGGGTACGTCGCTGATCAGGAGTTGATATGCGTCAGAAAACCATTGATGCGATTATGGCGCATGCTGCCGCTGAATATCCTCGTGAGTGCTGTGGTGTGGTAGCGCAGAAAAGCCGCGTTGAACGTTATTTTCCTTGCCGGAATCTTGCCGCGTCGCCGGAGGACAATTTTGTCCTTTGCCCCGAAGATTACGCATCCGCTGAGGACTGGGGTACGGTGATCGCCATCGTTCACAGCCACCCTGACGCCACTACGCAGCCGAGCGAACTGGATAAAGCGCAATGCGACGCAATGCTTTTAACCTGGCATATTGTGAGCTGGCCGGAGGGGGATTTACGCACCATCCAGCCGCGTGGGGAACTGCCGCTGCTGGAGCGTCCGTTTGTGCTTGGTCACTTCGACTGCTGGGGGCTGGTTATGAGTTATTTCCGGCAAACTCACGGCATTGAATTGCACGATTATCGTGTGGATTATCCCTGGTGGGAAAACGACTATCCGGACAACTTCTATCAGGATTGCTGGTATGAGTGCGGATTCCGTGAATTCGACGGGCCACCGAAACCAGGCGATATGGTGATCATGCAGGTCCAGGCTGAAAAGTGGAACCACGCGGGAATTTTGCTGGAGGGCAATATGCTGCTGCATCACCTGTACGGACACCTAAGCCAGCGCGTGCCGTATGGTGGCTACTGGCAGGAAAGGACGATGAAGGTTCTACGTTACAAATCTCTGTGCTAACCTTTTGTAAAACCAAAGGGGATAGGGATATGAAAAGAATTTTAGTTTTTACCTCCATCTTAATGGTTGCCGGTTGTGCAACTAAGCCGGTGACAAATGAACAAGCACAGGATGTTCCTGCAAAACAGGTTATCAGCAATACACTGCTAGTTAAAAAAGAAGGGACTGGCAAGGTAATAATCAAACGAGACTCTGGTTTTATGGGCAGCGCCTGCATGACCCGAGTTTATGTTGATGGCAAGGAGGTCGCAGACTTAGACACAGCTCAAAAGGTAACGGTCTATCCCAAAATTGGAGATCATATCTTTAGCGCTTGGCCCAAAGGTATGTGTGGCGGAGGCATGAGCGAACAGTCGGGTAAGGTGACAGATACTGGGGTATTGATGTTTAGAGTTGGTTACGGAACCAACGGTGATTTTGGTATCTACCCTACAGCATTTTGAATGCAGCAATTATATATAACCTCGCTCAGGCGGGGTTTTTTATTATTAAGAGGTTTATATGTCTGAAGTAATGACTCGAATTGAGCTCGGCGGCGAACCCGGTAAAATATTTGGTAAAACTCATTGGCGACTTATCAGTAAAGTTTCTGAAGCAGGTGTAGCACTCGCAAAAACAATCACCGGGTTTGAAAGTTATATGGTAAACAGCAAGCGCCGCGGACTAACCTTTGCCATTTTTAAAGGAAAGAAAAACATAGGAGTTGATGACCTAGGTTTTCCGGTAACTGGTGAAGTGGTCAGGATTGTACCGGTTATCATCGGAAGCAAAAAGGCTGGTTTACTTCAGACAATATTGGGTGCTGTTATTGTTGCAGTAGGTGCCATTGCTACATTTGGTTTTGCCCAGGCTTGGGGTGTAAATGTAATGATGGCTGGTGGAGCTATGATGGCGGGTGGCGTCGTCCAGATGTTATCTCCTCAACCAACCGGATTAGCCAGCAAACAAGGTGCAGATAACCGTGCTTCGTATGCGTTCGGTGGTGTAACAAACACCGCGGCGCAAGGCTATCCGGTACCGCTACTGTACGGCCGCCGGCGAATCGGCGGGGCGATTATTTCTGCCGGAATTTATGTCGAAGATCAGCAGTAGATAACTAACCTTTTTTCCTGGCCACCTTCCGGTGGCTTTTTTTATGGGCGCAATATGGCTACAGAAAAAGTGTTAAAGGGCCGCAAGGGCGGCAGCTCAAGTTCCCGAACCCCTACCGAACAGCCTGATGATCTGCAATCTGTAGCGAAGGCAAAAATCCTCGTTGCGCTTGGGGAAGGGGAGTTTGCTGGACAGCTCACCGGCAAGGATATCTACCTGGACGGAACGGCGCTGGAGAATGCTGACGGTTCCCATAACTTCAGCGGCGTGACGTGGGAGTTTCGCGCGGGAACGCAGGCGCAAAAATATATTCAGGGTATTCCCGGTACCGAAAACGAAATCAGCGTGGGAACTGAGGTATCAAGCGCTACAGCCTGGACGCGCACGTTTACCAATACGCAGCTTTCAGCAGTTCGCCTGCGTCTGAAATGGCCCTCGCTTTTCAAACAGGAGGACGACGGCGATCTGGTGGGTTACTCGGTCAATTATGCAATTGACCTGCAGACGGACGGCGGCGCATGGCATACGGTACTCAATACCAGCGTGACCGGAAAAACGACGTCTGGTTATGAGCGCAGCCATCGTATTGATTTACCGCAGGCTGGCAGCACCTGGACAATCCGCCTGCGTAAGATTACCTCTGACGCCAACAGCGCGAAGATCGGCGACACGATGACGCTGCAGAGCTTCACTGAGGTGATTGACGCCAAGTTACGATATCCAAACACAGCGCTACTCTACATCGAATTCGATTCAAGTCAGTTTAACGGCTCTATCCCGCAGATCTCCTGCGAGCCCCGCGGCCGTGTTATCCGCGTTCCAGATACCTACGACCCTGAAACCCGCACTTATAGCGGTACATGGACCGGTGCGTTTAAGTGGGCATGGACGGATAACCCTGCGTGGATATTTTACGATCTGGTTGTTTCTGACCGCTTTGGTCTGGGCCACCGACTCACTACGGCGAACATCGATAAGTGGACGCTTTATCAGGTCGCCCAGTATTGCGATCAGCCAGTCCCGGACGGTAAAGGTGGCAGTGGTACCGAACCACGTTATACCTGCAACGTGTACATTCAGGACCGGAACGACGCCTACACAGTCCTGCGTGATTTTGCGGCTATCTTCCGTGGCATGACCTACTGGGGCGGGGATCAGATTGTGGCCCTGGCTGACATGCCGCGCGATGTTGATTACAGCTACACGCGCGCTAACGTTGTTGGCGGTCGCTTCACCTATTCGAGCAGCACCACGAAAAGCCGCTACACCACAGCACTAGTTTCATGGTCAGATCCTGGGAACGCTTATGCCGACGCGATGGAGCCGGTATTTGAGCAGGCGCTGGTGGCGCGGTACGGCTTCAATCAGCTGGAAATGACAGCCATCGGCTGCACCAGACAGTCAGAGGCGAACCGAAAGGGGCGCTGGGGTATTCTCACCAACAACAAGGATCGCGTTGTTTCGTTTGATGTCGGGCTGGACGGAAACATTCCGCAGCCGGGCTACATCATCGCCGTGGCAGACGAGCTGCTTTCCGGAAAAGTTATGGGAGGGCGTATCAGCGCCGTTAACGGTCGCGTGATACAGCTTGATCGTGTTGCGGATGCAGTAGCTGGTGATCGTCTGATTCTCAATCTTCCCTCCGGCGCGTCACAGAGCAGGACCATTCAGGCTGTTAACGGGGAATCGGTCACAGTCATCACGGCATACAGTGAGACACCACAGGCAGAAGCTGTATGGGTGGTTGAGTCGGGCGAGCTTTACGCGCAGCAGTATCGTGTTGTCAGCGTCTCCGATAATGGCGATGGCACTTTCTCTATTACCGGCGCATGGCACGACCCGGATAAATATGCCCGTATTGATACCGGAGCCATCATTGACCAGCGGCCGGTGAGTGTGATCCCGCCGGGTAATCAGTCGCCGCCAGCCAACATCGTGATCAGTTCGTTTTCAGTGGTTCAGCAGAATATCAGCGTCGAAACCATGCGGGTGAGCTGGGACCAGGCGCAGAACGCTATAGCCTATGAGGCACAGTGGCGCCGTAATGATGGTAACTGGGTAAACGTGCCGCGCAGCTCCACCACGTCATTCGATGTTCCGGGCATTTACGCAGGGCGCTACCTCGTGCGTGTGCGTGCCATTAATGCCGCTGAAATTTCCTCTGGCTGGGGCTATTCCGAAGAGAAAACGCTGACGGGCAAGGTGGGAAATCCACCGAAACCTGTCGGCTTTGCGACAACGCCGATCAACTGGGGGATTCGCCTGAACTGGGGATTCCCGGCTAATACCGGGGACACGCTGAAAACGGAAATTCAGTACACCGCGAACAGTGATTTCTCTAATCCTCTTTTGCTGTCGGATGTGCCTTATCCGTCAGCCGAATACACCCAACTGGGACTGAAGGCGGGACAGGAGTTCTGGTACCGCGCGCAGCTGGTAGACAGAACGGGTAATGAATCAGGCTGGACCGAATGGATTCGTGGTGAATCCAACGCGAATGCTGACGACTACCTGGGCGATATTGCCGATGATTTTCTGACGTCTGCCGATGGTGACCGCCTGACAAGCGACATTGATACCAACCTGGAAGCTTCGTTGCAGAATGCGCTGGCCAACCATGGAACGGTGGAACACCAGTGGGCGCAGTACGGCGAAGTGCGCGCGGATATTCTGGTGGTTAAAACGACCATTGCGCAGGTGGATAAGGCCATGGCTGAAATGTCCACGCAGGTGCAGGCGCAGTTCAATGATGTGACTGCAGCTCTGGAAGATAAACTCACCGCCGTGGTTGATGCCTCCGGAGCATCTGCGATTTACACCCTCAAAACCGGAGTACGGATTAACGGTGTTATGTATAACGCCGGAATGTCGATTGCTGTGCTCGCGGAAGCGGGTAAGCAGGTAGTCACCCGCGTCGGGTTTAACGCCAACCAGTTCGTCCTGATGAGTGGCAGTAGTGATACGCAATATTCGCCGTTTGCTGTTGTTAATGGTCAGGTGTTTATCAGCGATGCGTTTATTCAGGATGGCAGTATTACCAATACAAAAATTGGTAATTACATACGCTCGAATAATTACAAGGCAGGATTGACCGGCTGGAATATTGATAAAACTGGGCAGGCTGAATTTCACGATGTCACCGTACGCGGAACTGTATATGCAACCGGCGGATCGTTCACTGGCGATATTCATGCTGAAAACGGGGAATTCTCTGGCACCGTATCAGCCCGGAAATTTGTGGGCGATATTGTTGCCCTATACACATATAACGATTATCCCGGATTGACCGCGCCAATTAACACCAAAACGTTCACATATAAAGACAGTTCCAGTTTAGGGCTACAAAAAACAATATTGTTCCAGGTTGGATGCCAGGTGAGGAGTCTTACATCAACAGCAACTTCGGCAACGATTATTATCAGCATTAACGGAAACGAAAAAAGATACACGTTTTCAACATCAAGTGGTGGTTCCAGTAGCGGCAGCACCGTCCCGTTCGTTGTTACGCACTCCATTGTTACGACGGCGGATATCGTATCAATCACACTCCGGGAAGAGGCGACTGGTAGTTACCAGCATTCACTTTATAGCCCCACAATAATGGTTGGGCGTTCCTCTGGGAATTTCTCCGGTGGCTAATTGCACACACCGTACGACAGCTAAATAACAATTGTAAAGCGAGGTCTCAATGAGCGCAGGAACACTCACCCTGACGAATAACTCTGCTGCTGTTTCCGGCAGCGGAACCGCATTTACCACAGAACTGGCAGCCGGTGATTTTATTGTCGTTACAGTCGGCGGTATTCCTTACACCCTCCCGGTTAAGACCGTCAACAGCAATACATCATTGACGCTGGTCAGCAATTTCACCGGGCCAACGCAGTCAGGTGCGGCCTGGTATGCTGTTCCTCGTATTGCTATGAATCTGGTCACCGCTGCTGCGGTAACACAGGCTGCGGAAGCCCTGCGTGGCCTGAACTACGACAAACAGAACTGGCAAAACATTTTCAGCGGCACTGGGGATGTACCAGTTAAATTGCCGGATGGTTCAACCTGGACAGGACCAGCATGGAACTCAGTAGCCAAAAAAGGGGCAAATGACGATATTACTAGCCTGAGCGGGTTAAAAACTGCGTTAAGTATTTCTCAGGGGGGGACGGGAGGAAAAAACTCTGCGGATGCAGCAAATAATATCGGTGTCGGTCCGGCCAGTTATCCTTTTTTTTCGGGGATAACTATTTCTACAACAGGGTACGCAATTCTTGGAGTGCAGAATACTTCTCGTGGTGCAGCAGATGTTGGTGCTCGTGTCTCTATTGAAGCTTCAGTTGCCGCTAATGCGCGAGGCTCAATAATCCAAAGAAATAACCAGGATAATCAGACCGGACAGATACGTTCAGAGTTACCTGCTACATCAGGAGTTCTGGCTATACAGGGAACGTCAGGGCGTGAATATAAAAAGGATATAAAGGATGCCGACACCAGCGAAGCGATGCAGCGCATTATGAGTCTGCGTATGGTTAATTTTGTGTATAAAGACGATGATCTGGCACGTGTCCGTTTCGGAATTATTGCAGAAGAGGCCGAAAAACCTGCACCACAATATGTCAAGCACAACCAATTCCCGGTTGATGGTAGTCAGATTTACGATGAAGACGGACACCTTGTCAGCGAGAAGTATGTGGACCGTCCGTCTATAGACAACAACCCAATCGTAATGGACTTGTTAGGATGCATTCAGAACCTGCAGGCGCAAATTACAGAACTGAAATCCAGCATCGGTAATTAACTAAAATAAAAATCTCCTGAATTGGCTGATTATATGCTTCCTGGCTTAATTTCTTGCAAGGGGGAATTGACTGGTTGAGATGTGAATTGATGCCGCAATCACACCGTATGCAAGAGCATGATTGCGGCCAACTGGCGAACGTTCGATAGTGCGAGTATTGAATGGCTGCCCGGTGATGTAATCACATTGGCTGTATTAGCTCGGATCCCTGATTTTTCACATTACCAACGGCACGCGTCACGGCGTGCCATATAAATTTATCAGCCAATAGAATTTGGTTAGGGAGAGCGGGACACACAAAGCTTTGCATCGGTTTGCAAGGCTTTGTGCTGTTATCACTTAGTCGATCGCATCCATTGTTGCAAGACAATTTGAATCAATGTGAAACAGAGTGGTGCAATCACCACTTTTTTAGTGTTACCATCGTTTTACTGGGTGAGGGACTGAGGATGTCAGTTTTTCATTTGTGTACCAGATTGTGTACCAATTTAGCGATTGTTGGTTAGATGGTTGCACAACTTACTGTAAACAAACAAATTTTCTCTTTGTATGTGATCTTACGTGTGGGTCACCACTGCAAATAAGGATATAACATGCCTGTTATTACTCTTCCTGATGGCAGCCAACGCCATTACGACCACGCTGTAAGCCCCATGGATGTTGCGCTGGACATCGGTCCAGGTCTGGCGAAAGCCACTATTGCTGGCCGTGTTAACGGTGAGCTGGTAGATGCTTCCGATCTGATTGAACATGATGCGAAGCTCTCCATCATCACCGCGAAGGATGAAGAAGGTCTGGAGATCATTCGTCACTCCTGTGCGCACCTGTTAGGGCACGCGATCAAACAACTCTGGCCGCACACCAAAATGGCGATCGGACCGGTTGTTGACAACGGTTTTTACTACGATATCGATCTTGACCGTACGTTAACCCAGGAAGACGTCGACGCGCTCGAGAAGCGGATGCACGAGCTCGCTGAGAAAAACTACGATGTCATTAAGAAGAAAGTCAGCTGGTACGAAGCGCGTGAAACCTTCGTGAAGCGTGGTGAGACCTATAAAGTCTCTATTCTTGATGAAAACATTGCCCATGATGACAAGCCTGGCTTGTACCATCATGAAGAATATGTCGATATGTGCCGTGGCCCGCACGTGCCGAACATGCGTTTCTGCCATCACTTCAAACTGATGAAGACCGCAGGGGCATACTGGCGTGGCGACAGCAATAATAAGATGCTGCAGCGTATTTATGGTACTGCATGGGCAGATAAAAAAGCCCTCAACGCCTACCTGCAACGTCTGGAAGAAGCCGCCAAACGCGATCACCGTAAAATCGGTAAACAGCTTGACCTGTATCATATGCAGGAAGAAGCGCCGGGTATGGTGTTCTGGCACAATGATGGCTGGACTATCTTCCGTGAACTGGAAGTCTTTGTTCGTTCGAAACTGAAAGAATACCAGTATCAGGAAGTTAAAGGTCCGTTCATGATGGACCGCGTGCTGTGGGAAAAAACAGGTCACTGGGATAACTACAAAGATGCGATGTTCACGACGTCTTCAGAGAACCGTGAATACTGCATTAAGCCCATGAACTGCCCGGGTCACGTACAGATCTTTAATCAGGGTCTGAAATCTTATCGCGATCTGCCGCTGCGTATGGCTGAGTTTGGTAGCTGCCACCGTAACGAGCCGTCAGGCGCGCTGCACGGTCTGATGCGTGTTCGTGGCTTCACTCAGGATGATGCGCATATCTTCTGTACTGAAGAACAGATCCGTGATGAAGTTAACGCTTGTATTCGTATGGTCTACGATATGTACAGCACCTTTGGCTTCGAGAAGATCGTTGTCAAACTGTCCACTCGCCCCGAAAAACGTATCGGTAGCGATGAAATGTGGGACCGTGCTGAAGCTGACCTGGCCGTTGCGTTGGAAGAAAACAACATCCCGTTTGAGTTCCAACTGGGTGAGGGCGCGTTCTACGGTCCGAAAATTGAATTTACCCTGTATGACTGCCTCGATCGTGCATGGCAGTGCGGTACTGTACAGCTGGACTTCTCTCTGCCGTCCCGTTTAAGCGCCTCTTATGTTGGCGAGAACAACGAGCGTCAGGTGCCGGTTATGATTCACCGTGCAATTCTTGGGTCGATGGAACGTTTCATCGGTATCCTGACCGAAGAGTTCGCTGGCTTCTTCCCGACCTGGCTTGCGCCGGTTCAGGTTGTGGTCATGAACATTACTGATTCTCAGTCTGAATACGTTAACGAATTAACGCAGAAACTACAAAATGCGGGCATTCGTGTAAAAGCAGACTTGAGAAATGAGAAGATTGGCTTTAAAATCCGCGAGCACACTTTACGTCGTGTCCCTTACATGTTGGTCTGTGGCGACAAAGAGGTTGAAGCAGGCAAAGTTGCCGTGCGCACCCGTCGTGGCAAAGACTTGGGCAGCCTGGACGTAAATGAAGTGATTGAGAAGCTGCAACAAGAGATTCGCAGCCGCAGTCTTCAACAACTGGAGGAATAAGGTATTAAAGGCGGAAAACGAGTTCAAACGGCACGTCCGAATCGTATCAATGGCGAGATTCGCGCCCTGGAAGTTCGCTTAACAGGTCTGGAAGGCGAAGCTTTGGGTATTGTGAGTCTGAGAGAAGCAATCGAAAAAGCTGAAGAAGCTGGAGTAGATTTAGTTGAAATCAGCCCTAACGCCGAACCGCCAGTTTGTCGTATTATGGACTACGGCAAGTTCCTTTATGAAAAGAGTAAGTCTTCTAAGGAACAGAAGAAAAAGCAAAAAGTTATCCAGGTTAAGGAAATTAAATTCCGTCCTGGCACCGACGATGGCGATTACCAGGTAAAACTCCGCAGCCTGGTACGCTTTCTGGAAGATGGCGATAAGGCTAAGATCACGCTGCGTTTTCGCGGCCGTGAGATGGCCCACCAACAGATCGGTATGGAAGTGCTCAACCGCGTCCGTGACGATCTGAGTGAACTGGCAGTAGTCGAATCCTTCCCTACGAAGATCGAAGGCCGTCAGATGATCATGGTGCTCGCTCCTAAGAAGAAACAGTAAGGCCTTCAAGTAGCAATGTCTGTGGAGCCTGCGGGTTCCACAGCCGTTGTTCGCCTACGTTTCGTTTATTAACAATGCGAAGTGGAAGTTATTAAAATGCCAAAAATTAAGACCGTACGCGGTGCTGCTAAGCGCTTCAAAAAAACCGGTGGTGGTGGATTTAAGCGTAAGCACGCAAACCTGCGTCATATTCTGACCAAAAAATCTACTAAGCGTAAACGTCACCTGCGTCCAAAAGGCCTGGTTTCTAAAGGCGATCTGGGTCTGGTTATCGCGTGCCTGCCGTACGCATAAGCCGTTAACGTTTAATTAATTTTTTACTAAGAATATAGATACAGGAGAGCACATATGGCTCGCGTAAAACGTGGTGTAGTTGCCCGTGCACGTCACAAGAAAATTTTGAAACAAGCTAAAGGCTACTACGGTGCGCGTTCTCGCGTATACCGCGTTGCCTTCCAGGCTGTTATCAAAGCTGGTCAGTACGCTTATCGTGACCGTCGTCAGAAAAAGCGTCAGTTCCGTCAACTGTGGATTGCGCGTATCAACGCAGCAGCACGTCAGAACGGTATTTCTTACAGCAAATTCATCAACGGCCTGAAAAAAGCCTCTGTTGAAATCGACCGTAAGATCCTGGCTGACATCGCAGTATTCGACAAAGTAGCGTTCACCGCTCTGGTTGAAAAAGCGAAAGCAGCTCTGGCATAAGCCGGTGAAAAGAGGGAGCCAGGCTCCCTCTCTTTTATTGTAGGGCAATCAATTGGTTGACAATTTACCCGTAAGCCTTTTCAATAAAGGTTGTCCGGTTTTTACCACACAAGGTAACGCAAGCATGAATGCTGCTATTTTCCGCTTCTTCTTTTACTTTAGCACCTGAACTCAGGAGGCTTGCGCGTGAAAGAAGAAACGGAAAACAGCGCCTAAAAGCCTCCCTGGTGGAGGCTTTTTTTATACGCGTCATCCTTCAAGTTGTCTCTGTGTTGGCTGCATTCGCTCACCCCAGTCACGTACTGATGTACGCTCCTGAGGATTTGCTCTTTTGCCGCCTTGATACAACTTAAATGATTTTGCGTATATACGAGCGACTAGTGAATATCGCCACATAACGAGGAAAACCATGTCACATCTCGCAGAGCTGGTTGCCAGTGCAACGGCCGCCATTAACCAGGCTTCAGATGTTGCCGCGTTAGACAATGTCCGCGTCGAATATTTGGGCAAGAAAGGGCACTTGACCCTTCAGATGACAACCCTGCGCGAGCTGCCGCCAGAAGAGCGTCCGGCAGCAGGTGCGGTGATAAACGAAGCCAAAGAGCAGGTACAGCAAGCGCTGAATGCACGTAAAGCCGAATTAGAAAGTGCTGCGCTGAATGCCCGTCTGGCTGAAGAAACGATCGATATCTCACTGCCGGGACGTCGTATCGAAAACGGCGGTCTGCATCCGGTAACACGTACTATCGACCGTATTGAAAGCTTCTTTGGTGAGCTGGGCTTTACCGTGGCGACCGGTCCGGAAATCGAAGATGACTATCATAACTTCGACGCACTGAATATTCCTGGCCATCATCCGGCACGTGCTGACCACGACACCTTCTGGTTTGACGCGACCCGTCTGCTGCGTACGCAGACTTCCGGCGTGCAGATCCGCACCATGAAAGAAAAACAGCCGCCGATCCGTATCATCGCCCCTGGGCGCGTTTATCGTAACGACTACGATCAGACGCACACTCCAATGTTCCATCAGATGGAAGGGCTGATTGTTGATACCAACATCAACTTCACCAACCTGAAAGGTACGCTGCACGATTTCCTGCGCAACTTCTTTGAAGAAGACCTGCAGGTTCGCTTCCGTCCTTCTTACTTCCCGTTCACCGAACCTTCTGCGGAAGTTGATGTGATGGGCAAAAACGGCAAATGGCTGGAAGTGCTGGGCTGCGGGATGGTTCACCCGAACGTGCTGCGCAACGTGGGTATCGATCCGGAGATCTACTCTGGCTTTGCATTCGGTATGGGTATGGAGCGTCTGACCATGTTGCGTTATGGCGTGACCGACCTGCGTTCTTTCTTCGAAAACGATCTGCGTTTCCTCAAACAGTTTAAATAAAGGCAGGATAAAACAATGAAATTCAGTGAACTGTGGTTACGCGAATGGGTAAACCCGGCGATTGATAGCGATGCGCTGTCAAACCAAATCACGATGGCGGGTCTGGAAGTTGACGGTGTGGAACCTGTTTCGGGCGCGTTCAACGGCGTGGTGGCGGGTGAAGTGGTTGAGTGCGCTCAGCACCCGAACGCTGACAAACTGCGCGTCACCAAAGTGAATGTAGGCGGCGACCGCCTGTTGGATATCGTCTGTGGCGCGCCGAACTGCCGTCAGGGCCTGAAAGTGGCTGTGGCAACCGTGGGCGCCGTACTGCCGGGCGACTTTAAAATTAAAGCGGCGAAACTGCGTGGTGAACCGTCTGAAGGCATGCTGTGCTCGTTCTCCGAGCTGGGCATTTCCGACGATCATAGCGGCATTATCGAACTGCCCGCCGATGCGCCAATTGGCACCAATATCCGCGAATACCTGAAGCTTGACGATAACACCATCGAAATCAGCGTTACGCCGAACCGCGCCGACTGCCTGGGTATCATCGGTGTGGCACGTGATGTGGCTGTACTGAACCAGGCTCCATTGGTTGAGCCGCAAATCGCGCCTGTAGCCGCAACCATTAGCGACGTCCTGCCGATTCAGGTCGAAGCAGTGGAAGCCTGCCCGCGCTATCTGGGCCGTGTTGTGAAAGGTATCAACGTTAAAGCGCCAACTCCGTTGTGGATGAAAGAAAAACTGCGTCGCTGCGGCATCCGCTCCATTGATGCAGTCGTTGACGTCACCAACTATGTGCTGCTCGAACTGGGTCAGCCAATGCATGCGTTCGACAAAGATCGCATCGAAGGTGGGATTGTTGTTCGTATGGCAAAAGAGGGGGAAACCCTGGTTCTGCTGGACGGCAGCGAAGCGAAACTGAATGCGGATACGCTGGTGATTGCCGACCATAACAAAGCGCTGGCCATGGGCGGCATCTTTGGTGGCGAACATTCCGGCGTGAATGACGAAACGCAAAACGTCCTGCTGGAATGCGCGTTCTTCAGCCCGCTGTCTATTACCGGTCGCGCACGTCGTCATGGCCTGCACACCGATGCCTCTCACCGCTATGAGCGTGGTGTCGATCCGGCGCTGCAGTACAAAGCGATGGAGCGCGCTACCCGTTTGCTGATTGATATCTGCGGCGGTGAAGCCGGTCCTATTATTGATGTGACCAACGAAGCGACGCTGCCAAAACGCGCGACTATTACGCTTCGCCGCAGCAAACTGGATCGTCTGATCGGACACCATATTGCTGATGACCAGGTGAGCGATATTCTGCGTCGTCTGGGTTGTGACGTCACGGAAGGTCAGGATGAGTGGAAAGCGGTAGCGCCGAGCTGGCGTTTCGATATGGAAATCGAAGAAGACCTGGTCGAAGAAGTTGCCCGTGTATACGGGTATGACAATATCCCGAATACGCCAATTCAGGCAGGTCTGATCATGGGTGAGCATCGTGAAGCGGATTTATCGCTGAAACGTGTAAAAACCATGCTGAATGACAAAGGCTACCAGGAAGTGATCACCTATAGCTTTGTCGACCCGAAAATTCAGGCGTTGCTGCATCCGGGTGAAGAATCGCTGCTGCTGCCAAGCCCAATTTCTATTGATATGTCAGCAATGCGCTTGTCACTGTGGACCGGTTTGCTGTCAACGGTGGTGTATAACCAGAACCGTCAGCAGAACCGTGTGCGTATTTTTGAAACGGGTTTACGTTTCGTACCGGATACGCAGGCCAACCTTGGGATCCGTCAGGATCTGATGCTGGCAGGCGTGATCTGCGGTAACCGTCATGATGAACACTGGAATCTGGCAAAAGAGACCGTTGATTTCTATGATTTGAAAGGCGATCTGGAAGCGGTTCTCGACCTGACCGGCAAACTGGCGGACATTCAGTTCAAAGCTGAAGCGAATCCAGCACTGCATCCGGGTCAGTCTGCGGCGATTTATCTGAAAGGTGAACGTATTGGTTTCATTGGGGTTGTTCATCCTGAACTGGAACGTAAACTGGATCTGAACGGTCGCACTCTGGTATTTGAACTTGAGTGGAACAAGCTCGCAGACCGCGTGGTGCCTCAGGCGCGTGAAGTTTCTCGCTTCCCAGCGAACCGTCGCGACATCGCAGTCGTTGTGGCAGAAAACGTTCCCGCTGCGGATATTTTATCCGAGTGTAAGAAAGTTGGCGTAAATCAGGTAGTTGGCGTAAACTTATTTGACGTGTACCGCGGTAAGGGTGTTGCGGAGGGTTATAAGAGCCTCGCTATCAGCCTGATCCTTCAGGATACCAGCCGTACACTTGAAGAAGAGGAGATTGCCGCTACCGTCGCCAAATGTGTAGAGGCATTAAAAGAGCGATTCCAGGCATCATTGAGGGATTGAACCTATGGCGCTTACAAAAGCTGAAATGTCAGAATATCTGTTTGATAAGCTTGGGCTTAGCAAGCGGGATGCCAAAGAACTGGTCGAGCTGTTTTTCGAAGAGATCCGTCGTGCTCTGGAAAATGGTGAGCAGGTAAAACTCTCTGGTTTTGGTAACTTCGATCTGCGTGATAAGAATCAACGTCCGGGCCGTAACCCGAAAACGGGCGAAGATATTCCCATTACAGCACGGCGCGTGGTGACCTTCAGACCCGGACAGAAGTTAAAAAGCCGGGTTGAAAACGCAACGCCCAAAGAAGAGTGATTTAACGATTCGTTAAGTTACTTGCGCTGCCAAGCGCAAAGCATGACATATATAACTAAAAAGGCCGCTCTGCGGCCTTTTTCCTTTTCACTACCGAAACAGCACCGTAGAATCACCCCCATCTCTTTTCAGCAGAATGGAAAACATGCTGACTTTCGCCCATCAACAGCAGCGACGAAACGTGCGCTGGATACTGTCTCTGTCAGTGCTGATGTTACTGGCAACGATTTTAAGCTTGTGCGCAGGAGAACAATGGATCGCTCCCGGCGACTGGTTCAGCGCCCGCGGCGATCTGTTCGTCTGGCAAATCCGCTTTCCTCGTACCCTCGCCGTTTTGCTGGTAGGCGCTGCGTTGGCCTTATCCGGTGCGGTAATGCAGGCCCTTTTTGAAAATCCACTTGCGGAACCGGGTCTACTGGGCGTGTCTAACGGCGCAGGAGTTGGGCTCATCGCTGCGGTGCTGCTCGGCCAGGGGCAACTTCCCGGCTGGGCGTTGGGTTTATGCGCCATCGCCGGGGCGCTGATTATTACTCTTATTCTGTTACGCTTTGCCCGTCGGCATTTGTCTACCAGTCGCTTGCTACTGGCGGGAGTGGCGCTGGGCATTATCTGTAGCGCGCTGATGACGTGGGCCATCTATTTCTCCACCTCTTTTGACCTACGACAGTTGATGTACTGGATGATGGGGGGTTTTGGCGGCGTAGACTGGCATCAGGCCTGGCTGATGGTGGCGTTGATCCCCGTACTGATATGGATCTGCTGTCAGTCTCAGCCGATGAATATGCTGGCGCTGGGGGAAACTTCTGCGCGCCAACTGGGGTTACCATTATGGTTCTGGCGCAATCTGCTGGTGGTCGCCACGGGATGGATGGTCGGCGTAAGCGTGGCACTGGCGGGAGCGATTGGTTTCATTGGATTGGTTATCCCACACATTTTGCGGTTGTGTGGTTTAACCGATCACCGTGTTCTCCTGCCTGGCTGCGCGTTGGCTGGCGCAATCGCGTTATTGTTTGCCGATGTTGTCGCGCGTTTGGTGCTGGCTTCGGCTGAACTGCCCATTGGCGTGGTGACGGCTACCATGGGAGCCCCGGTATTTATCTGGCTATTGTTGAAAGCCGCGCGCTAGAAAGCGTTGGTTCGGTCTATGATTAAAAACTGAAAATCAACCTGTTGTTCTGGAGATGCTATGCAAGACACTATCCTCAATACAGAAGTGACGACCATTGACGGCGAGGCGACTACGCTGCAACCGTATTCCGGCAATGTACTGTTAATCGTCAACGTTGCTTCAAAATGTGGACTGACGCCGCAATACGAACAACTGGAGAACCTGCAGAAAGCCTGGCATCAACAGGGCTTCAATGTGCTTGGTTTTCCCTGCAATCAGTTTCTGGGCCAGGAACCGGGCAGCGAAGACGAAATAAAAACGTATTGCAGTATGACCTGGGGCGTTACCTTCCCGATGTTCAGTAAGATTGACGTCAACGGCGAGGGGCGTCATCCGCTGTATCAGAAGCTGATTGATGCCGCGCCAACGGCTGTTGCGCCAGCAGACAGTGGATTCTATGAACGTATGGTCAGTAAAGGCCGGGCGCCGCTCTACCCGGACGATATCCTGTGGAACTTTGAGAAGTTTTTAGTGGGGCGGGATGGGCAAGTACTGCAACGATTCTCTCCGGATATGACGCCTGAGGATCCTATGCTGGTGCAAAGCATCAAGAAGGCGCTGGCAAACTAATGTCTCGATTGATGCAGCTACAGGATGTAGCGGAATCGACCCGGCTCGGCCCGCTTTCTGGTGAAATAAAAGCAGGGGAAATCCTGCATTTGGTGGGACCTAACGGTGCGGGGAAAAGTACGCTGTTGGCGCGTATGGCGGGTTTGACGACCGGGGAGGGCAGCATCACCTTTAGCGACATGGCGCTTGAAGAATGGCCGGCAGCAAAGCTGGCGCAATATCGTGCTTATCTTGCGCAACAGCAAAACCCGCCGTTTGCCATGCCAGTCTGGCATTTTCTGACGCTGCATCAACCCGACAAAGCGCGAGTCGATCTGTTACAGGAGGTCGCCGATGCGCTGGGTTTGGGGGATAAGCTGGGGCGTGGCGTGAATCAACTCTCCGGCGGTGAATGGCAGCGTGTACGCCTCGCTGCCGTTATTTTGCAAATTTGCCCGCAAGCAAATCCATTCGGTCAGCTTTTACTGTTGGATGAGCCGATGAACAGCCTGGACGTCGCGCAACAAAACGCCCTGGACAAGTTATTGGGGCAGCTGTGTTTGCAGGGAATAGCGATTGTAATGAGCAGCCATGACCTCAATCATACCTTGCGCCATGCGCATAAGGCCTGGTTGCTCAAACGTGGGAAGCTGCTTGCCAGTGGCTCACGTGATACGGTCCTGACGCCAGCTAATCTGTCTTCGGCTTACGGCGTGAACTTCCGTCGTTTGGATATCGAAGGCCACAGAATGCTCATATCAACCACTTAAGTTAAATGGGTTCTTGAAAATCATATAATTTCCACGCTAAATTGGCATAAAAATTAAATCCAGAGGATTCGTCCTGAATGCGTTTTTGGCTCCTTTTCATCACAGCATTGTTTTTGGCGGGCTGCAGCAGCCATCGTGCTCCTGCGCCAAATGCCCACTTGTCGGATTCTATCGCCGTGATCGCCGGTCTTAATGACCAGCTACAAACCTGGCATGGTACACCTTATCGTTATGGTGGTATGAGCCGTAGCGGGGTGGATTGCTCAGGGTTTGTTTTGATGACGATGCGGGATCAATTCGATCTACAGCTCCCGCGCGACACGCGCATGCAATCAAAGATTGGTACCGAAATCGATAAAGATGATTTGCTGCCAGGCGATCTGGTTTTCTTTAAAACCGGATCCGGAGAAAGTGGTCTGCATGTCGGCATTTACGACACCAATAATCAATTTATTCATGCCTCAACCAGCCGCGGAGTGATGCGCTCGTCACTGGATAATGTCTACTGGCGTAAAAACTTTTGGCAGGCTCGACGTATTTAATCCTCACAACTGACGAGGCTGCCAGCGACTGCGCAGCCTCGCCCCCAGCGTTTGCACGTTAACTTTTATATCTGTCTTAAGCAGAACAATAACCCTGCGCGTTAAGAGAGTATCTTACTAAAAATATGATTTATGCCGAGATATTAAAAAGTGCAAAGCTGGATATTCGCTTATAATCAGGATAAGCTAAAAAAAAGGATTCGATTTACTGGCTATAAAGGGAAAAATGAAAGAGCCTCTACTTGCATCAGCAGTAACGTATTTCTCCATCCTTTGCTACAGGATGCCGGATAACACCTATGCAGAGGGGCTGGTACGATGATTGTTTCACTGGATAATCTTTATCAATCGGAATTCTCTTTTCTTCCTGCGAGAAGCGAAAAAGGCGATCTTGAGTTCGTAGATATCATCACCAGTTTTGCCAGCCTGCATGGGGATGTACGTATACCAACCGAGCTGGTCTTACCCCGGATGTCGGACGATGAGCAATGTCGTTTATTTGCAGAAAAACTAGAATTAATCGAAACGTGCCAACATTTTTTTATTCAGCGCAGAGTCTCAGCCTGGATTAATTTAACTCCGGCAATTGCTAATACTTTATTATCAGACGCTAAATATGCTTCACAAATTGAACGATTTTCATTTCTGGAACTGACTATTAATGAAAGCTATCCAGAGTTAAACAAAGGTAAAGACAATCCAACGCTGGCTGCGCTTGCGGCAAGATTTCCATTAGTTTTACAAAACTATGGCGCCGGCGGCATATCAACGCGGGCAATTTTTGATGGCCTGTTCAAACGTGTGGTGTTGGATAAAAACTTTGTTCAACAAAGGATTGCACATATTTCATTTGAACCATTTATGCGCGCTATCCAGGCGCAAATCTCACCCTGCTGTGAGTCAATCATCATTAGCGGTATTGACACGCAAGAGATGCTGGCGCGAGTACTTCCTCTCGGTTTCAGCGCGATGCAGGGAGGACTGTGGCCTGCGGTGCCGCCCGCGCAGATAATTTCATTGTCCAGGATATAACCCTTTTATTTGCTGGTGTTTAACAGGCTATTAACAGTCTACACTAGAGACAGGAGGCCTTATGACCCTGTCTTTTACCACCCGCTGGCGTGATGAATTACCAGCAACCTATACAGCACTCTCGCCCACGCCCCTGAAAAACGCGCATCTTATCTGGCATAACGATGCTCTGGCTGAGCAATTGGCTATTCCTGCGGCGCTGTTTACTCTTCCAGATGGTTCAGGCGTTTGGGGAGGCGAATCCTTGCTTCCCGGAATGTCGCCTTTAGCGCAAGTTTATAGCGGACATCAGTTCGGCGTCTGGGCAGGACAGCTTGGCGACGGACGCGGGATCCTGCTGGGCGAACAACAGCTTGCTGATGGCTCGACGCTTGACTGGCACCTGAAAGGCGCCGGACTCACGCCTTATTCCCGCATGGGCGATGGACGCGCCGTGCTGCGTTCAACCATTCGCGAAAGTCTGGCCAGCGAGGCGATGCACTATCTGGGCATTCCCACCACGCGCGCATTGTCGATTGTCACCAGCGACACGCCGGTATATCGCGAAACGGTAGAGCATGGGGCGATGCTCATTCGCGTGGCGCAAAGCCATATGCGCTTTGGCCATTTTGAACACTTTTACTATCGTCGCGAGCCGGAGAAAGTCCGTCAACTGGCAGACTTCGCGATTCGTCATTACTGGCCGCATTGGCAGGAAGAAGCCGATAAATATCAGCTGTGGTTTAGCGATATTGTCACGCGTACCGCATGCTTAATCGCCGACTGGCAGGCGGTAGGGTTTGCGCATGGCGTTATGAATACGGACAACATGTCGATTCTGGGGCTGACGATGGATTACGGTCCGTATGGTTTTCTTGATGACTACGTGCCAGATTTTATCTGTAACCACTCCGATCATCAGGGACGATACAGTTTCGATAATCAACCGGCCGCCGCGTTGTGGAACCTGCAACGTCTGGCGCAAACCCTGTCGCCATTTGTCCCTGTCGAGGCGCTCAATGATGCGCTGGACAATTACCAACTGGCGCTGTTAACGCGTTACGGTCAACGGATGCGGCAAAAGCTCGGCTTCTTTAGCGAGCAGAAAAACGATAACGAGCTGCTGAGTGAACTGTTTAGCCTGATGGCGCGAGAAAGAAGCGACTATACGCGAACGTTTCGCATGCTCAGTCTGACGGAACAACACAGTGCGCTATCTCCGCTACGCGATGAGTTTGTGGACCGTGCGGCTTTTGACGGCTGGTTCACGCGGTATCGCTCGCGTCTGGAACAGGACAGCGTTGCTGACGATGTCAGACAAACACAGATGAAGGCGGCAAACCCGGCGATGGTTTTACGCAACTGGCTGGCGCAACGGGCGATTAGTCAGGCGGAGCAGGGAGATTACGCCGAGCTACATCGGCTGCACCAGGCGTTGCGTACCCCGTTTGTGGATCGCGATGATGACTATGTCAGTCGGCCGCCTGACTGGGGCAAACGGCTGGAAGTGAGCTGTTCAAGCTAAGGTGCCAGAAATACCTGTGGGGTCGCGTTGGCCGGATGATGGCCAACGTGAACCTGAGCACCGTACCAGCGCATCAGATCATCGGCCCGTAACACGGTCTCCGGCGTCCCTTGCGACGCCAGCCTGCCATTATGCAATAACACTATTCTGTCAGCCCACAAGGCGGCGAGATTCAAATCGTGAAGCACAATACACACATGCAACTCTCCTGAAGCGACAAGCGTTTTCAGTAACCGCAGCAGATGCTGCTGGTGGTAAAGATCCAGCGCAGAGGTGGGTTCATCAAGAAATAACCAGCCGCGAGGCGCTCCGTCGCACCAGAGTTGCGCCAGGGCTCGGGCTAACTGCACGCGCTGTTGCTCGCCGCCGGAAAGCGCGGCGTATTGCCGACCTGCCAATGGTGTGCATCCGGTCATGTCCATCACCTGCGCGATAAGGCGAGGTTCCGAACGCTGGGTCCAGGGCGCGCGTCCCATCGCGATAACGGCCTCTACCGGCCAGTCAAATCCCAGTTGCGTTTGCTGACGCATCACCGCCCGATGGCGCGACAGGGTCTGCGTATGCCACTCATTCAGCGCTTTGCCCGCCAGCACGCAGCGCCCGGCAATCGGTTTGAGGAAACCGGTCAACAGGCGCAGCAGGGTAGATTTCCCCGACCCGTTTGGGCCGATGAGCGCCACCAGTTCACCTTTTGCGAGGGCAAGCGATACATCAGCAATCACCGACCTGCCCGCCACGCGATAGTGAAGCCCTTCAGCAACGAAATATTCAGCCATGCGATCCTCGCTGACGAAAAATAAGCCATAAAAACCACGGGGCGCCGAGCAGACTGGTTAACAGACCGACCGGCATTTCCGCCGGCGCAACTGAAGTGCGGGCCAGCGTGTCGGCAATCAGTAATAAAAACGCGCCCGCCAGCACGGAACCGGGGATAACGGCCCGATGGTCTGCGCCGAGCCACATCCGCATTAAATGCGGGATAACCAGCCCGATGAAGCCAATTACGCCGCTTACTGCTACCGCTGCGGCTACCAGCAAGGCGCTGCAAAGCAGCAAAATACGCTGGATTGTACGCACATTCACGCCAAGATAATGTGCCTCTTCCTCACCCAGTTGCAGCAGGTTCAGGGCCGGAGCCAGACGCCAGATGATCAGCACCGTCGGGATAGCCAGCGAGGTAACCGCCAGCAGCGTGGACCATTGCGCAGCGCCCAGACTTCCCATCCCCCACAGCGACAGCTGGCGCAGTTGCGCATCATTACTGACCCACGACAGAACACCAACAGCCGCCCCGCAGAGCGCGTTGATCGCTATACCGACCAGCAGCAGCCGCGAGAGTGAGCCGTCGCGCTGTTGGCTGAGGATAAAAATCACCACGGTTGCCGCCAGCGCACCGACAAATGCAGCCAACATTGGCGTATACAGCATCAGCAGCGCGGGCAAAGAGACAGGCAGTACCACCCACAGGGCGACGGCGCAGGCTGCACCGCTGCTAATTCCGAGTAATCCCGGGTCGGCAAGCGGATTGCGAAACAGTCCCTGCATCACACAACCGGATAGCGCCAGAGAACCGCCAATCACCAGCGCAAGCAGAACACGGGGCAGGCGAATAGTGAGCCAGATTTGACGCAGAGTTTCATTGTCATCACGCCAGAGCAGACTTACCGGCAGGCGCAACGCGCCAAAACCGGTAGCCAAAATTGTCATTCCGACCAGCATTAGCGCCATGACCCACAAAGAACAGGTGATTCGTCGGGACATCAGGGTAATTGCTCTGCTTTCGCGCGAAGCTGCAGTATGGCGTGCGGCGTACGGATACTGAAGCCAAGCAGTGCCATATCATCAACCTGTAATACCTGTTTATTCCGTCCCGCAGGTGTTTGCGCCAGCCCCGGCAGCGCCCACAGGTTCGCCTCGCCACCCATTGCCTTAACACCTTCCTGTGAAATCACCACCAGGTCCGGCTGGCTGGCAATCACACCTTCTTGTGAAAGAGGCTGATAACGGTTAACCCCTTGCATCGCGTTGCGCAAACCGGCGGCACGAATAGCCGCATCGGCTCCGGTTTGCTGGCCTGCGGCCATGGCGGTCATCCCTCCATGATTAAGAATAAACAGGACGCGTTTGTTAAGTTCAGATGACGGGAGCGCCGCCAGCTCCTGACGTAAGGTTGCACGCAACGTTTCACCATCGGCCTCCCGGTGAGTCGCCTCGGCAATGACGCGTATTTTTTCATCAATCGCGTTAAGGTCGTTGTTTGCCGGGATCGTAACAACCTTGACGTGGCTCTGCTCGACCTGTTTTAGCGCCAGAGAAGGCTGCGCCTGCGCGCTGGCAAGGACCAGCGTAGGGCGGGTGGCAAGGATCCCTTCGGCGTTAAGCTGGCGTAAATAGCCGACGTCAGCCAGGGCGTTTGCGGCTTCAGGCCACTGGCTGGTGCTGTCTCGCGCCACAAGCGTTGACTGCGCCCCCAGCGCGTACACAATTTCGGTGACGTCGCCACCCAAAGTGACGACTCTTTCCTCGGGGGCCGCCAGCGCAGTAACGGGTAGCAACGCAATCAGGAGCAGGATTTTGTTCATGCGGCCAGCCCTTTCGGCGTCAGTGCATCAATTTGTGCGCGCCATTGCGTTTGCTCCGGTTCACCTTCCGTACGTTGACCGTACAGTTGGGCAATCTGTGTGCCATCGGCCGCAAACAGTTCCAGACTGGTTACGTGTCCATCGGCGGTTGGTTTGCGTGTTACCCACGTTTCAGCCACGCTTTCTTCCAGCAGATGTAATGTAAATGCTGGGTTGAATATATTCAGCCAGCCTTTCATCGGCACCAGTTTTTCTATTACGCCGGTAAAAATTTGTACGCAGCCGCGATTACCCACAAAAACCATAATTTCATTGCCATCCTGACGCGCGGTATCGAGTAACTGCGCCAGTGCGCTATTAGGAACTTTGCAGGCCAGATCGTCCCCCACCAGATTAAATGCCTGTTGGCGAGTGAGATCGTGGCGTTTCAGCAGACCGAAAAACTGGTGGACATCAGTCATGGCTCGCCACTCTTGATCAACGGTCTGTGCATCAACGGTGACGGCGGCAGGCGCAGAATTGTTGACAGGTTGCAGCACCAGTGGCGGGTTTTCTGCAAAGATGAAACGGGTCAGTAACGCAGCCCATTCCTCAACGAGGGTATTTTGTGTGGCATAGACCTTCAGCAATGCATCACCCTGATAGTCGAAAAACTGAATGCTCTGACGCTCGCCGTGAGCGGTTGTTTCTCTGATATGAAAGGCGCTTGCCCACTGATTCAGGAACAGACGCAGATCGAGGGCGCGTGGATTGAGTACCAGCCCGGCATGCCCACTCAGGTGCTGGTTGGTAAAGGTGCCGACCTGCTCATGCACCGCATATTCGTTGCGGCAAATACATTTTGTTTCGCCTACGGCTTCCAGCGCGCCGAGGATTTCGCGGACTTCGCCACGTAAGCGCCAGGCGTCATGACCGACGCGCGCGAAGGTCAGTTCTGCCTCGCTGATGTGCATCATAGCCGCGATGTCACGTGCATATTTGCCAGGATTTTCTTTTTTCAGTTCCAGCCAGCGTGTGTGGTGATTCATTGTCTCTTCCTTCCAGATTGCTGCCCCGGCGAACCGGGGAAAAGTGATTACCACTGATAACTCACGAAAATTTTGCCATTGCGGCCATCCTGCGGAATGCCCTGCTGCGACCAGTACTCTTTGTCGAAGGCGTTGCCCAGTACCAGTGTGGTGGTCATGCCTTTTAGCGCCTGTTGCCCCTGATAGCTCACGTAGAAGTCGTTTACCGCATAGCCGGGTTGTTTGGCGTAGTTGCTGCTGATGTGCGTTGAGCGGTCAGCAAATGTACCTATCCAGCCAACGGAGAAACCGCTGTGCGCAACCGGTACGTTCAGTTTGCTGGTGACGGTGTCAGGGTTAATGCTGGAAATGTACTCGCCCGTGTCAGTATCTTTACCCCGCGTGCGGTTATAGGCCATATCGAGACTGAACAGGTCGGCGGTGTATTTCGCCATTACGTCCCAGCCCCAGATTTTGGCGTTGGGAACGTTATAGGATGTCGTTGTCGCGGCGGCAAAATCGACGCTGGTAGAGATGTAATCTTTGGCTTTGGTGTCGAAATAGCTGGCTTTAAATTCGAGCGCATCGCTTGCCATCAACAGATCGTCAAAGCGCAGGCCAAATCCGTATTCCTGTGTTTCGTTGGTTTCCGGACGCAGGTTCGGGTTTGGCACCCAGTAGTTGGTGTAAAAACGGCCAATCGAGAAGTGCTTCGCATCGTTATACATCTCGCCCATGGTTGGGGCACGGAAGGCCTGAGCGTATGAACCGAAAAGCATCAGCCAGTCGGCAGGTGCAACGGTGAGTCCAGCGCGGGACGACCATTTGTCGGCATCGACGTCTTCATAGCCGTCGCTGCTACCGCGATAAGAATCGTACCGGGTACCACCCAACAGCGTAACCGGCAGGTCGCGCAGGGTAATTTCATCCTGTAGCCAGCCGGAGCTGAAATCGATTTTTGCCTCCGGGAAACCGGTGGTTGCGCCACCCGGTTGCTGTTCCTGACGATAGTATTCGCCACCGTAGGTCATCAGGTGAGAAGCAAATGAGTCGGTAAACAGGCGGCTACGGTTGTCGATTTTCCCGCCTTTGGTGGTCTGCTTGCGAAATTCGCCGGTGCTATCCGTGTTTTGTGCATTAATACGCGCTTCGGACCAGTAGATGCGCGCATCCGCGTTCAGCCAGTCATTATCCGCCGGGGAGAGGGAGTAAGTCAGTTGCGCATCGCGTTGGATGGTTGAGCGTTCGGTCATTGGATTGCTGGTGGCATCCGCCGCGCTGGTTTGTGGGTTTTTAGGTTCCCGGGCATCATTGTTGTAATAACGCAGCGAGCCGGCCAGCGTCTGAGCGCTGTCAATTTTCCAGCTGCCTTTCGCCAGCATATTGTTAATCGCTTCGTCGTTCGGAGCGGTAGTACCGTCGCTCTGGCGCAAATTACCGCGATCGCGGCTGGACCAGGCCAGCAGCCCATCGAGGGTATCGGTGCGGCCAAATGTGCTGGCGCCCATACCGAGGCTATGATCGCCGGTAGCTGCGGTACCGAACACGCGATAACCGCTGTTTTGTCCGGCTGCCAGCAGATCTTTAGCATCCGCAGTGTCATAGGCGATTACGCCACCCAGCGCGCCGCTGCCATACAGCAGTGCGGAAGGGCCGCGTACCACTTCAATCCGCTTGATTAGCGCCGGATCGAGGAAGGTACTGTTCAGGTGCCCGGTATCGGTTCCCTGGCGAACGCCATCTACCAGTACCAGAACGCCGCGACGGTCATAGCCGCGCAGATTGACGTCCTGACCATTTGTCCGGCCCGTACCGTCCAGGGACAGGCCCGGAACCTTCCGTAACAGGTCGGCTGCCGAGCTGGCAGTCTGGTTTTCAGGTGCAGTAGCGTCGATAACGCTGACCATCATCGGCGCTTCAAAGGCGCTACGGGCGTTGCCGGTGGCGGTGACGGTCATATCCTCTACCGCCGCCCAGGCAACGACGGGAAGATTACTGACAATCGCCAACGCCAGGAGCGATGGGCGCAAGGATGCGGTGTGCAGGTGTGGCATAGCAACTCTCCATTAGAAAATCGAAAAGCGCTGGCTGCCTGGGTATTACCTGGGTGGCTGGCGAAAAGTGTTGTTTATTTAGTCAGAATGAGTTTTCCAGCATGGGTCTGGCGCAGCAGGTAGTGCTGACCATCGTGCTCTATAATCACGCGTCCTTCTTTGCCCAGCAGACTTTTACTGTCAATGCGACGCTCGGTTGCGGCGACGGCAGGCGGTGTTTTTTCTTTTGCAGGCGTTGCTGTTGTGTTATCCATACGTGACATAGAGTTTAAAAATAGCAATCAATGTAACAATGATAATCATTATCATCAAACTGCAAATTTGCGGCAAGCGTTTTTGTGAAATAATTGTGACGGGAACGGTTTTTGCACAACAATGAAGGGAAAAACAAAGAATTACCACCGGGCAACGTGGTGTTACCCGGTGTACAGCGTTAAAAACGGCTATCAACCGCAGAGGCGAGTTTGTCCACCAGCAGTTCAGTATCTTCCCAGTTCAGGCACGGGTCGGTAATCGACTGACCGTAAACCAGCGGCTGACCGCTAACGATTTTTTGCGTGCCTTCGCGCAGGAAACTTTCCGCCATGATCCCGGCAATCGCCGTCGAACCGTTGCGAATTTGCTGGCATACGTCATCACACACTTCCAGTTGACGGCGATGCTGCTTCTGGCAATTACCGTGGCTAAAATCGACGACCAAATGCTCAGGCAGGGAAAATTCGTGCAGGGTATCGCAGGCGGCGGCAATATCTTCAGCATAATAATTTGGCTTTTTACCACCGCGCATAATGATATGCCCGTATGGGTTACCGCTGGTCTGATAAATGGTCATCTGGCCGGTTTTATCCGGGGAGAGGAACATATGGCTGGCGCGGGAGGCGCGAATCGCATCGACGGCGATACGGGTATTGCCATCCGTCCCGTTCTTAAACCCAACCGGGCAGGAAAGAGCAGACGCCATTTCGCGGTGGATCTGGCTTTCAGTGGTGCGCGCGCCAATGGCGCCCCAACTGATTAAATCGGCAATAAACTGGCCGGTCACCATGTCGAGGAATTCCGTTGCCGTGGGTACACCCAGTTCATTGACCTGCAACAGCAATTTACGCGCCAGCTCAATGCCGTGGTTCACACGGTAGCTGCCGTTCAGATCCGGGTCGGAAATTAAGCCTTTCCAGCCCACGACGGTGCGTGGCTTTTCAAAATAGGTACGCATCACGATTTCGAGACGCGTCTGGTAATTTTCGCGCAGCGCCTGTAGACGCGTGGCGTATTCCACTGCGGCATCAAGATCGTGAATCGAGCAAGGGCCTACGATCACCAGCAAACGGGGGTCTTCACCGTTCAATATTTTTTCTATCCGGCGTCGGGAGTCCGTAACATGACGGGCGACGGAGGACGAAATAGGATGCCGCTGCGCAAGCTCTGCTGGAGTGACCAGGTTGTCAATACGCGCAGTACGGAGTTCATCGGTTCTGTTCATTACTTGTCTCAGAAATTTGTTGCTTCAACGGCAGGACTACCGGGAAGTGATGTGCATCACAATATCACACTCATCCGGCCTGGTGGCGAGCATAATAACAAAAAATCGAACCAATGCACTAGCATTCTAGTACATGCGGCGATTCAGCCCCATAATGTCGAGGATCTTGGTGGCAATCTCTTCTACCGAGTAATTGGTACTGTTCAACCATGGGATCTGATTTTTCCGGTACAGTGCTTCCACTTCGGCAACTTCCATCCGACACTGGCGCAGAGAGGCATAACGGCTGTTCTCGCGTCGCTCTTCGCGGATCGCCGCCAGGCGTTCGGGGTCGATGGTCAGACCGAACAGTTTATGTTGCAGCGGCTTCAGGGACGTGGGCAGCACCAGGTTATCCATATCATCGGCAATAAAGGGGTAGTTGGCCGCGCGGATACCAAACTGCATGGCCAGATACAAACTGGTCGGGGTTTTGCCGCAACGGGAAACGCCGAGCAGGATCACCTGCGCCTGATCGAGGTTGCGCAACGAAATACCATCGTCATGGGCAAGAGTGTAATCAATGGCGGCAATACGCGCATCGTACTTGTTGAGGTTGCCGGGATTCAGGCCGTGGGTACGATGGGCTATCGGCGTTGGGTCGAGCTTCATCTCTTGCTGCAATGGGGCGACCAGCGCCTGCACGATATCCTGACAAAACCCCTCGCTTTGCAGAATGATTGAGCGGATTTCCGGCAAGACGATGGAGTAAAACACCAGAGGGCGCACGCCGGTTTGTTGGTAAATGGCATCAATCTGGTCTTTAACCGCGCGCGCGCGACTCTCGTTTTCAACAAACGGCAGCGTAATGCTGTTGATAGTGACCGGAAATTGCGACATTACCGCGTGGCCCAATACCTCGGCGGTGATGGCCGTACCATCAGAAATATAAAAAACGTGACGATCAACAGCATTATCCATTTTGTGCATCCTGGGGCAGACATAATTCTCTGAAAGCATAAATTAAAATTCGCCAGAAGCGAATATTGCGCTATCACTTTTATAAACTGAAACGCTATTTTTATATTTAATGAAAAGTACATTTCATTTTTCGGAACAAATGTTTATACCGATAGTTTTTGTGGTGATCCCGTGTCGCTCGCGGGTTTGCGCAAATGCGGAAACAATCTTAAAAAATAAAAAATAAAGTTGCTTGAACGATTCACCGTTTTTTTCGCCGCGGTAAATATGCAAAGATAAATACGCAAAATTGAGTTTCCTAACCTCGTTCATATATAAGGATTGTTCGATGTCCAACAATGGCTCGTCACCGCTGGTGCTTTGGTATAACCAACTCGGCATGAATGATGTAGACAGAGTTGGGGGCAAAAATGCCTCCCTGGGTGAAATGATTACTAACCTTTCCGGTATGGGTGTTTCCGTACCGAATGGTTTTGCAACAACCGCCGATGCGTTTAACCAGTTTCTGGACCAAAGCGGTGTAAACCAGCGCATTTATGAGCTGCTGGATAAAACGGATATTGATGATGTTACCGAGCTTGCGAAAGCCGGGGCACAGATCCGCCAGTGGATTATCGACACTCCTTTCCAGCCGGAGCTGGAAAATGCCGTCCGCGATGCCTACGCGCAGCTGTCAGCAGACGATGCCCATGCCTCTTTTGCCGTGCGTTCTTCCGCCACCGCAGAAGATATGCCAGATGCGTCATTTGCAGGTCAGCAGGAAACCTTCCTCAACGTCCAGGGCTTCGATGCTGTCCTGGTCGCTATCAAACACGTATTTGCTTCGCTGTTTAACGACCGCGCGATCTCTTATCGTGTTCACCAGGGCTATGACCACCGTGGCGTGGCGCTTTCTGCTGGCGTCCAGCGGATGGTGCGCTCCGACCTTGCGTCCTCAGGCGTTATGTTCTCCATCGATACCGAATCCGGTTTCGACCAGGTGGTGTTTATCACTTCCGCATGGGGCCTGGGCGAGATGGTGGTGCAGGGGGCCGTTAACCCGGATGAGTTCTACGTCCACAAACCGACTCTGGCGGCTAACCGTCCGGCTATCGTTCGTCGCACCATGGGATCGAAAAAAATCCGTATGGTCTACGCGCCAACCCAGGAACACGGTAAGCAGGTGACCATTGAGGATGTGCCGCAGGAACAGCGCGATATTTTCTCTCTGACCAATGACGAAGTGCAGGAACTGGCGAAGCAGGCGGTACAGATCGAGAAGCACTACGGTCGTCCGATGGACATCGAATGGGCGAAAGACGGTCATACAGGCAAGCTGTTCATTGTTCAGGCTCGTCCGGAAACCGTGCGTTCTCGCGGGCAGGTGATGGAGCGGTATACGCTGCACGCCCAGGGTAAAATTATTGCTGAAGGTCGCGCCATCGGTCACCGCATTGGCGCCGGCCCGGTCAAAGTTATTCACGACATCAGCGAAATGAACCGTATTGAGCCCGGCGACGTACTGGTGACTGATATGACCGACCCGGACTGGGAACCGATCATGAAGAAAGCGGCAGCGATTGTGACCAACCGTGGCGGCCGTACCTGTCACGCGGCGATCATTGCCCGTGAGCTGGGGATCCCTGCCGTGGTTGGCTGTGGCGATGCCACTGAGCGCATGAAGGATGGTGAGAAGGTCACTGTCTCCTGTGCCGAAGGCGACACCGGTTATGTTTACGCTGAGATGCTTGATTTCAGCGTGAAGAGCTCCAGCGTGGAGACTATGCCGGATCTGCCATTGAAGGTGATGATGAACGTCGGCAACCCGGACCGGGCTTTCGACTTTGCCTGCCTGCCGAACGAAGGCGTTGGTCTGGCGCGTCTGGAATTTATCATCAACCGCATGATCGGCGTGCACCCCCGTGCGCTGCTGGAGTTCGATGACCAGACGCCTGAGCTGCAAAATGAAATCCGCGGCATGATGAAAGGTTTCGACTCTCCGCGTGAATTCTACGTTGGTCGTCTGACGGAAGGGATCGCGACGCTGGGCGCGGCGTTTTATCCGAAACGCGTCATCGTGCGTATGTCGGACTTTAAGTCCAACGAATATGCTAACCTGGTTGGCGGTGAGCGTTATGAACCGCACGAAGAGAACCCAATGCTGGGCTTCCGCGGGGCGGGCCGTTACGTTTCAGACAGCTTCCGCGACTGTTTCGCACTGGAATGTGACGCGGTGAAACGTGTCCGTAACGACATGGGTCTGACTAACGTTGAAGTGATGGTACCGTTTGTACGTACCGTTGCCCAGGCGAAAGCGGTGGTTGAAGAGCTGGCGCGTCAGGGGCTGAAACGCGGCGAGAATGGCCTGAAGATCATCATGATGTGCGAGATCCCGTCTAACGCCCTGTTGGCAGAACAGTTCCTTGAGTACTTCGATGGCTTCTCCATCGGCTCAAACGACATGACGCAGCTGGCGCTGGGCCTGGACCGTGACTCGGGTGTGGTTTCTGAACTGTTTGATGAGCGTAACGACGCGGTGAAAGCGCTGCTGTCGATGGCGATTCGCGCTGCTAAGAAACAGGGCAAATACGTGGGTATTTGCGGTCAGGGACCTTCTGACCACGAAGACTTCGCGGCCTGGCTGATGGAAGAGGGGATCGACAGTCTGTCGCTGAACCCGGACACCGTAGTACAGACCTGGCTGAGCCTGGCTGAACTGAACAAGTAATATCATGCCTTATCCGGCCTATTCAACGTAGGCCGGATAAGATGCGTTAGCATCGCCATCCGGCACTCTATCCTGCAACACTCTCCATGCTCAAACGTTTAATAATATCCTGACGCAACTGGTATTTTTGTACCTTACCGGACGCTGTGCGCGGTAACTTCTCGACAACCACGATATGCTCCGGGTATTTATACTTTGCCACCCGTTTGCGGCTAAAAAAGGCGACGACAGATTCCAGCGACAGCGAATGATGTGGGGCTTTTAGTACCACATAAGCGCACGACCTTTCACCTAACCGTTCGTCCGGCATCGCGACAACGCAGGCATCATGAATGCGTGGATGCTGCAATAAAATATCCTCCACCTCGCGGCTGCTGATATTTTCCCCACCGCGCACAATAATATCTTTTTTACGCCCGGTGATTTTGATGTATCCCGCGTCGTCCATCCGGCACAAGTCGCCACTGTAATACCAACCTTCTTTATCCAGCGCACGGGCGGTCAGTTCGGGTTCATCGAGGTAGCCCATAAAAACATTGGGACCACGCGAGGCTTCTTCACCTTCTACTCCTGCGGGCAGGGTATTGCGCGCTTCATCGACGACTTTTATTTCGACCCCTGCGGCAGCATAGCCGTCGGTGGTCATCATGCGGGAAGGTGAATCATCGAGATTGACCAGCGCATGCGGCGAGCTCTCCGTTGAGCCATATATGCTTAACAATTTAATGCCGAGCCGTTGGCAGTCACGGGCAATCTTTTGCGGAATGGTGGTACCTCCGCATAGAAAAAAGCGCAGCGATGAGAGATCACAGGATCGTTTTTCCATGCGACACAACATGTCATAGACAAATGGCGTTGCGCCGAGTACGCAGGTGCAGTGCTGTTGCTCCAGCAGATCGAGACAGGCGTCTGGAGTAAAAATATCCAACAACACGCTGCGTGCGCCGATTAAAAATGGTGCGGTAACGCCGTGCAGAAAACCGGTAGCGTGGCCAAGCGGCGCGGGCATTAAAAACACATCTTGCCAGGTGAGATTGAGACGGGCGCAGTAGGCGCGTTCGCTGGCAAGAATGTTATTGTGAGTTAACATTACGCCTTTCGGCATTCCCTCGGTCCCGGAGGTAAACAGTACCGCTGCCAGTTCATCCGCGTGGACGTTAATCGTTTGACTCAACGGCGGGGCTAAAAGCAGTTGGCTGAGCGCCTGCGAGGTGGTTGCCGGCGCCAGTTTATCCACGGCGACAATCTGTTGCAGATGCGGTAACTGGTTTTGTAAGGGGAGGATCAAATCGACCGGTCGGCTTTGTTTAAACAGGGTAGGTGCGAAAAAAATCTTCGCTTTGCATTTATTCAATACCCATACCAACTCCGCTTCGCGCCAGGCGGGTAGTAACGGGACGGAAACGGCTCCGGTTTTCAGGCAGGCCAGATAAATAATGGTAAATTCGCACCAGCCCGGCAACTGGAAAGCGACGCGATCGCCGGGTTGAATACCGCAGGCTAAAAACCAGCTCGCCAGACTGCTGGCGGCACCGTCGAGTGCGGCATAGGTATATGAAGCGCCATGATTATCAACCACGGCGATTTTATCCGGCATGGCTCTGGCTGTTTGGTTCCAGTAATCGCCAAGCGAAGCATCTCCCCATAAACCTTGTTGTCGCCAGGCTTCGCGACGTTCGGCGTTAAATGTTAGTGTGATACTCATTCGTTATTCCCAGGATAATATCGGCATACGTCTGACCGGATTGGCCGTGGAGGCCGATCCGGGGTGCAACGGCTCAATCCGTTAGCCGTAGCGGAAATCAATGCCAAATGTTCCTGCCGGATACTCCCATTGTTCGAGGATCGTATCGCCGCACAGCACCCGACAGGTGCCACATTCCAGGCAGCCAGCAGAATCAAAATGAATATTTCCACTCTCGTCCTGCTTATACAGTCCGGCGGGACAGGCCTTCAGCAGTTTGCGAAATTCGTTAAGGTCGGGATGTTCGGCCAGAATAATGTGCGGGTGACCTTCATCGACATTGAATTTATTGACGCCCAGCTTGACGTCGACGTTAACGGTATTGTCCTGACTCATAGCGCAGTTGCCCCCTTGATGCCGTCTTTCAGTAAGTTCATCAACCCAATTTTCTTCGCATGGGACATCATCATCTTACGAATCGGCTGGTTCGGACGTCCGTCAACGGTGAACATATCGTTCATGATATCCGCGACCATGCGAGGGTATTGGGTGAACAAGCGCGGGTTTTCCATCAGCGCCGGGATCTTGCGAAAATGCTGTAAATCACGCATCACACAGCCCCGTTCAAGGGCGCGTTTGTAGTCCATCAGGCTGCTGGCGGAGAAGTCCCGGCGTTCTTTGGCTGCAATGGCGGTTTGGGCAGCGGCTTCTGCGGAGGCTATTGCTAAATCCATACCACGCACCGTGTAACCCAGATTCAGACAGAAACCCGCGGCATCGCCGACGATCATTACGCCGTCATCAACCAGCTTGGGTACCATTGCCAGACCGCCTTCCGGCACCATATGTGCGGAATACTCCAGCAGTTCTCCTCCCGCAATCAGTGGACGAATAGTCGGGTGTTGCTTAAAGTCTTCCAGCATCTGCGGAATACTTTTCGTCGCGTGAGCAATATCCCCCAGCCCGCATACCAGCCCCAGAGAGACCGAGTCCTGGTTGGTATACAGAAAGCCTCCCCCCATCAGTCCATCCGACGGTGAACCGGCAAACAGCCAGGCTGCGCCTTCATCGCCTGAGAGGTTGAATCGATCTGCAATCACAGCCGGCGGTAAGCCGATCAACTCCTTTACGCCAACGGCATAGTGGTGAGCGGAAGAGGGCGGTACCATCCCCAGCGACCGTCCTAATATTGAGTTGACGCCATCGGCCAGGATGACAATATTGGCTTCGAGGATATCGTCACCGGCTTGCACGCCGGTGACCCTGGTACCTTCGCGGATGAGCGCATCAACGCGGACGCCGGGGATGAACTGCGCGCCTGCCTGTTCTGCTTTTTCCATCAGCCAGGGATCAAGCCGGTTGCGCAACACGGTGTAAGAATCCTGTGCTGGCGCGTTGTCTTTTTCCCGATGAAAGTCGAGCGTTACGGCGCTCTCTTCGGTCAGGAAGGATATTTTTTCGCGGGTCACTTTACGTTCGAGTGGCGCTTCTTGCGCGAATCCCGGCATGATGCGTTCCAGAGTATGCGCATAGAGTCGCCCACCGGTCATATTTTTACTGCCCGCACTGTTTCCGCGTTCGATGACCAGCACGTCCAGCCCGGCCTTCGCCATAACGTAGCCTGCAACGGTACCCGCCACGCCAGCACCGACCACAATGGCATCAAATTTTTCATCTGACATGCTTTATGCTCCTTTCCCGCCGCAAGGCAGCGGGAGATGTGCGTTAAATGGGGGGATTAGCGGCTGAGATGTTCGATAAGAGCCGGAACAACTTTATAGATGTCGCCTACCAGGCCGTAATCGGCGTAATTGAAAATAGGGGCTTTCTTGTCTTTGTTGATAGCGACAATGACTTTCGCGCCGTTACCGCCGACCATGTGTTGAATTTGTCCTGAGATGCCCAACGTGAGGTAAAGATCTGACTTCAGTAACACACCAGAAACGCCAATGTAGCGTTCGCGCTCCATCCAGTTTTCGCCTTCGGCAATCGGGCGTGAACAGCCCACTTCTGCCCCCAGTACGGATGCCAGCTGGTGCACCATCTCCAGATCGTGTTGCGCAACCAGGCCTCGACCCACGCCAACCACACGTTTTGCTTTACTGAGGTCCACGCTGCTCACGGATTTGGCGCGACGTTCCTGACACATAATTTCATGAAGCGGTGCGATGTAAGCTGCCGAGACAACAGGGCAATTGTGCGATGCGTTTTCCGCTACGGGTTCAAGCAGGCCTGGGGCTAGCGTGATAATTGCCAGCGCGCTTTTGATTTTTTCTTTGCCGAATGCCAGACCACCATACATGCGGTGCTCTTCGAACACGGTGTTATCCTCAAGCGTCACCGATATTGCGTCGTTCACCATCGCGGCATTGAGTTGGATGCTTAACCGTGCCCCAAGTGATTTCGCGCGCTTTGTGGCGGGCATCAACAGCATTCCGGCGTGTTCTTGCATCAGCGCTGCGATGGTTTCGGCGTAATTTTCTACACGCTGTAAACCGGAGGGGGCTTCGAGCACGATTATCTTATCGGCACCCAGAGGTTTAACCTGATTAGCCTGTTCGCTGCCTTGTACAATAAGATGGACGTGTTCACCCCACTGACGCGCGCCGGCCATTAATTCTGCGTAGCGTTCTACGTTATCGCTGAACACCCATACGTTAGCTAATTTACTCATGACAATTTCTCTCCGTTGAGATTAGTTCAGGGCTTTTTTCAGGTGTTCCGCCAGTTCGGCAATGGCTTCAGCCGAGTCATTTTCCAGAATGATGTGCTTACGTTCTGTTTGTGGCGGTACGGTGAGGCTTACCAGTTCCGCTAACGGTGACGCAGGCGTCCAGCCAATATCGCTGGCTTGCCACGGCGTGACGGGCTTTTTACCCGCGCCGAGAATGGCTTTCATTGAGGGAATACGCGGCGTGTTGATATCCGAGGTTACGCAGAGTACAGCGGGGAGCGGCAGGTCAATCACTTCGACCTCATCTTCCAGCGTGCGCTCAACCACAATGCGGTCGCCGTTACGTTGGATGTTGCTGACGGCGTTAATCACCGGGAGTTGCAACAGTTCGCCAACCAGTAAGCCAACCTGTTGGGCGTAGATATCCCCCGATCCTTCGCCGAACAGCATCAGGTCGAAATTCATATTTTTGGCCGCACAGGCCAGCGCCTGAGCGGTGTCGCGGGGCAATGAATGCTCCAGCTGTGGATCCTGCACCATGAACAAACTGTCCGGTCCACGTGACAGCACGTCTTTACGCACTTTGGAATTTTGCAGTAGCGAGCCGCCTACGGTTAAAGCGACGATTTCATCACCCTCCATACTCAGTTGCACCGCGGCCTCAATCGCATTCAGATCAAACTGGCTGATTTTGGCGTCGGCCCGGTCAAAGTTAAGCGAACGCTGTGGGGTAACAACAATGTCCTGTTCTTCAGGCACCAACTTAAAGCAGGTTATTATTTTCATGGCATCTCCAGTCATCCACAGTAGGGAAAATTAACTGAAAATAGTGTGCGGCAGAGAGGGGACTGTTTTCGACGGAGCAATCTGTTTTCATTCCCAACAATCTTGCAAAAAAAAATGCTGCGGGGATGCTTGTTTTATAAACGGGAACTCGGGAGTGTGTACTGAAGAAAAAAAAGAACACACAAACCAGGGAAGGATAATTGCGAAATGCATCCTGTTTTTTAGCGTTTATACGCTTAATTTGTTTCTGATATGTAAATTGTTAATGTTGAATTAATAACATTTATTCTTTTCGTTTTTTATAAAACGGCAATAATCGTGGAGAACAGCGCGACGGGGCAGGAGGTATCATCTTGCAGTCGACGCAAATAATTTTGTTTCGCCAGCAAGGAATAACGTTGTATAACATCATTATCGTTTTCGCTTTCCGATATTAATTATTCGCAAAATTACTGCCTTTAGGTGGAGGTTGTCATGTATCAACGCTGCTTTGATAATGCCATGGAGACCCTTTTTGAGCAGGGGAAAACGCCGAGACTTTCCCGATTCGTCATTAGCGATGATCCTAACTGGGAGTCCGGCCATCATGTTCATGATAATGAAACGGAGCTTATCTATGTCAAAAAGGGTGTTGCAAGATTAATCATCGACTCTTCGCTATATGTAGCGCATGCCGGGGACATTGTGGTGATTGAGCAAGGGCGATTGCATGCGGTTGCATCTGATAGCAGCGCACCGGCTACCACTTACACCTGTGCGCTCTATGGTTTTCGGTTTAACGGCTGGCAGGATAATCAGCTATTGCAGACGCACTCGTGTCCGGTCATTAGCGTCAGTCAGGGTAAAGAGGTTATTAAGAGTATTTTTAATGAACTGGGGGTGATGCTCCCGCAGAGTAAGAACAACCTGACATCTTCTGCTTATGACGCATTCGCGTATGCATTAACCGTTTTATATTACGAAAACTTTAAAAATGCTTACCGCTCTGAACAGGGATATATTAAAAAAGATGTTTTAATAAAAGATGTATTAGTCTATTTAAATAACAATTTCCGCGAAAAGATCACTCTCGAACAATTATCTAAAAAATTCCGCGCCAGCGTGAGCTATATCTGTCATGAATTTACCCGGGAGTATCGTATTTCACCCATCAATTATGTTATTCAGCGACGAATGACAGAGGCGAAATTTTCCCTGACCAATACCGAGGCCTCGTTGGCGGAAATTTCGTGGCGGGTAGGGTATGAGAACGTTGATCATTTTGCCAAACTTTTTCAGCGGCATGTGGGATGTACTCCCAGCGATTATCGTAAGCAGTTTAAAAATAACCTTGCTGAGCAAGAATGCCTGATGCCTGAAGTCTGATTCCCCCGCACGGTCCCGGATAGCGCATCTGCGCTATCCGGTCAGTTATACCGCTTACTTATTTTGATAATCTTTCAGGATTTGGCGACCCGCGACGTAAATCATGATTTCATCGGTACCACCGCCAATCCGCTCACAGCGGACATCGCGCCAGAATCGGGATACTCGTGCTTCATCGGTGTAACCCAGTCCGCCCATGATCTGAATCGCGTCGTCAATCACTTCCATTGCCGTACGTGCGCAATACAGTTTTGCCAGTGCCGCACTGGTTCGCAGCGACTGTTCCTGATCGGCCTGCCAGGCGACCTTCAGCACCATATTGCGCATGTTTTCGATTTTTATTGCCATCAGCGCCAGTTTTTCCTGGATCATTTGGTTATGACCAATCGGCTTACCAAATGCGATGCGCTGGTTAGCGTAACGAGCGGCATCTTCGAAGGCGCATTCGGCAAACCCCGTGCTGCGCGCGGCGTTGATCAGGCGTTCCATTTCAAAGTTGTACATTACGTTGAGGAAGCCCATGCCTTCTTCGCCGACCATATCGCTTTCGTCCACTTCAACGTTATCAAGATAGACTTCGCAGGTGCTTAACATGTGCCAGCCGATTTTATGCAGTGGGTTAACCTTAATGCCCGGTTTCTTAGAATCCACCCACCACAGCGTAAAGGCTTTCTTCGGATCTTTCGGCTCCGGGTCGCGAGCCAGGACCAGCATGTACGGATACTCTTTAGCGCCGGTGATAAATGTTTTTTGCCCGTTGAGATACACCTTGCCATTTTTGCGGGTGTAGCTGGTGGTGGCACTATTATTATCGGAGCCTGCTCCCGGTTCGGTTAATGCCAGCGCATACGCCGGATCGCCCGTTTCCATGGTGCTTTCTGCTGTTTTACGCAGCTGCTCGGCGGAACCAAAACGTCGCATACTGTGGATGCACTGACCGTTGGTGATCAAAAATGCGGGCGCGCCACATTTTGATACTTCCATCAGCGCCAGCATCTGGGTGACGTAATCAGCCGGGATGCCGCCAAACTCTTCCGGAACGCCCAGCATCGAAATGCCGTTGTCCGCAAGGGCTCGCATAAATTCCTTCGGATAAGTCGCCGTCTGATCGCAGGTGCGGAAATACTCCTCCGGGAAATTGCTGGTAATCAGCTCGCGAATGCTGGCAAGCAACAGTTCTTGTTCTTCAGTTAATGAAAAGTCCATCAGGGTACTCCTTTTAATTGGCTGCGTCGGGTAATACAAAGCCCATCGAGGCATCGATAAATAATCTTTCGTCCATCAATTTCAGGTCTGGGGAAATAATCGGCGTGAAGTCCATTTTGTCGAGAATGTCTTCCGGCAAAGAGACTCCTGGCGCAATTTCAACTAAATGGAGGCCATCTTCTTTTAGCGTAAATACAGCGCGTTCGGTGATGTAGCGCACATCGAGACCACGCTCAAGGGCAATTTTCCCGCTGAACGTCACTTCAGGTAATTCGTTAACGAATTTTTTCACCCGACCTTCCTGCACGATATTTAACTTGCCATCGGCAACTTCCGTTTTCAAACTTCCGGCAGTTAACGTGCCGCAGAAAATAATTTTCTTTGAGGTGGCGCTAATATCGATAAAACCGCCGGTGCCCATAATTTTGCCATTGAATTTATGTACGCCGACGTTGCCGTGCCGATCCACTTCAGCAAAGCTTAAATAACACACATCCAGCCCGCCGCCGTGGTAGAAGTCAAACTGGGAGGTCATATCCAGAATGGCGCGGGTGTTAACGTTGGCGCCAAACGCGATGCCCTGAGACGTAATGCCGCCAATCGGGCCGGTTTCGACCGTCAGAATAAAATCGTCGGCACAACCTTCTTCGCGGGCGACAAGGCCAATCCCGTCGGCGATGCCCACGCCAACGTTGCCGACCGCGCCTTTACGCATTTCGAACAGCGCGCGTCTGGCCACCAATTTACGCTGATTGAGCGGCAGGGCCGTTTGCTGGCTGTCATCGAGGACAAAATCGCCGGAAATAAAACGGTTAACCGGCGCGCCACCGTACAGTTGCGTTTGGTCGGGGTCGATGACCACAATATCGACCAGATAGCCCGGAATACGCACCGCTTTCGGATGCAAAGTGGCTTTCTTCACCATTTTTTGCACCTGCATCATGACGATCCCGCCGTTGTTGTGTACGGCCTGGGCAATCACCAGCGCATCAAGATACATCACTTCATCTTCAAAGGTGGCGTAGCCTTCGCTATCGCAGGTAGTCGCGCGAATAAAAGCGATGTTTGGCGCAATGGCTTTGTAATAGAGGTACTCTTTGTTATCGATTTCCACCACTTTGATCAGATCTTCGGTCGTTACCTCATTCAGTTTGCCGCCCTGCTGGCGAGGATCGACAAACGTACCGATACCGATGTCACTCAGAATGCCAGGCTGGTGGGCTGCTGATGCTCGCAGAGCTTGGGTCAATACGCCCTGAGGATAGTTATAGGCAGCGATTTTATTCTGCTCCGCCAGGTCGGAGATTCGTGGCGATTGCCCCCAGTGGCCGCAGAGCGCCCATTTGACTAAACCTTCCTGCGCCAGCGGGCTGATTCCGCGGTCGGCACGGTCACCCAATCCCGTTGGGCTAATTAATGATAAATTACGTGGTGATTGCGTGTTTTTGTATTTTTCTGCCAATGCATTAATTAATGTAGTTGCTTCAAGAATACCGCCACCTGCGCCTAATACACAAAGTGTTGCTTCATCAGGAATATAATTAATGGCTTCTGCTGCGGATAATACGGGTACCCGACCATCGATACGGTTTGGTCTCGGAAATTTCATATAAACTCCAGATTATATGCGTGCGACTACCTGTCGTTATAGTCGACAATAATATTGTGAGTTAATTTAATCAGGCTTAGCTGCCAGCCAGATATTCGTGGTTAAGCGAATATCTGGGGCAGGGCATTGCTAATTGTAATGTGGATATATTCTGTTATTAAGCCTGATGCAATATCGTTAATACAGTACGTAGATCGGCGACCGAAATTTGTCCCGGGGCAGACGCTTTTTTCACTGCTCCAAAGGTGGCTGCTGAACCGAAAACCTCGCCGGAGAGACGTGAAATCACCCCAGTTTTAGCCATCGACATGGTAATTATCGGCCGGTCCGCATAGCGCTCATGCATTTCCAGCGTAGCGCCCAACAATGTCAGCACATCCGTTTTGTTTTGCGGCATCAGGGCGATTTTAGGAATATCCGCGCCAAGTTCCTGCATTTTACGCAGACGCTGGATGATCTCCTCCGCGGCTGGCGTCTTATGGAAATCATGATTCGACATAATCACGCTGACATTTTTCGCGTGGGCATGTTCGACGGTCGCTCTAACCTGCTCATCACCGGTGAAAAGTTCCAGGTCGATCATATCCACCAGACCGCTGTCTACTGCTGCACGGTTAAGTGCAATATAGCTTTCGACAGACAGTGCCTGTTCACCGCCTTCTTTGGCGCTGCGGAAAGTGAAAAGTAGCGGTTTGTCCGCTATCACATCGCGGATGGTGCGAGCCGCTTCCAGCACGGCATCTGTGGAAGAGACATCGCTGAAATGGTCAACGCGCCATTCCAGAATGTCGAAATCCGCTTCGCGATAGGCCAGCGCTTCGCTTTTTACCGTGGGGATGTCTTTACCCATCAGCGAGACAATGATCTTCGGCGCACCCTCGCCAATGACGAGGTTTCTTACGGTTACGGTTTTCATTGATTACCCTTTAAATATATTACAAATGCGTGCCCGTCAGGCTGCAAAACCCATAACCTGTTTCACATACTCCAGTGGGAAATCTTTCCCGGTCCAGAGTTTGAATTGTTCAGCCCCTTGCCATAACAACATGCCGTAACCATCAATTGTTTTGCAACCCGCAAGTTGCGCCTGTTGCAATAATTTGGTCATATGCGGATTATAAACGCATTCGGTTACCAGCAGATCCGGGCGCAGCAGGGAAACGTCGGTCACGAGAGATTCGTTTTCCAGCGGCTTCATGCCGACTTTTGTGCCGTTGGTCAAAATATCCGCGCTGGCCAACGCGTCAGCAAAAGCCTGTCGATCGGCGAGATCGATAACGGTCACAACGCAATCGGTGTTTTCATTAACGCGTTTGGCGAACGCCTGCGCTTTAGCAAAGAACTCATCTTTACGGTTAAACAGCTTAATTTCTTTGATGCCTTCAATCGCCGCCTGCGCGCCAATAGCCGTAGACGCGCCACCTGCGCCCAACAGTACCATGGTTTTACCTTTAATATCGAAGCCGCTTTCTTTAATGGCGCGAATATGACCAGTACCATCAGTATTGTAACCGCGCAGGTAACCATCATCATTAACGATGGTATTAATCGCGCCGACCAGTTTGGCTGCAGGGGTCAATTCATCAACATATTCACAGGCCAGTTGCTTGTTGGGCATTGAAACCCCGGTGCCGCGCATTTTTAAGGCTTTTAAGCCGGCAATCGCGTTAGCAAACGTTGAGTTATCGACTTCAAATGCCATGTAGGTAAAAGGTAGTCCCGCTTTTTCTAATGCCTTGTTTTGCATTTCTGGTGACAGACTATGTCTGATAGGGTAGGCCATTAAACCAATCAGTTCATATTTAGCAGTTACGTCCATTTGATACTCCTTCTAAACAATTTATTGAAAATAACGCTCGCCCAACCGCACATCATTTTTGGGGATAGCAAATACGCGGTAGTAACGAATAAAGACGATGATGGCGGTGATGAAGGCCAGCAGAGCAAATGCAAAGTCCAGCAAAATGATGTACTGCAGGCCAATGTTAGAAAGGTATCCGGTGATTAGTGGGATAATAAAATTGGCTACGCCACCCATCATCATATAAACGCTGGTGACTTTGGCTTTACTCCTGGGGAAAAACTCTGACATCACTGAGACGCCAAGCTGTAAAATACCGCCAGCGGCAGAGAACCCAATCAGAAATGAACCGGCGTTACACACCAGCGGAGAGGGATATAAATAGATGACCGCTGCGGTGATGGTTGCCAGCCCGGCGTTAAACACATTTGCCCATATCGGTCGAACCATTTTCTTCAGCAGGGCGGCAAAAATAAATACGCAGACCAACGAACCCATACTGTAGTAAGAGATGGTTTTCAGGGCGTCGGCTTCCGCCATGCCGGCAAATGCCATTGCGTATTTCGGCATCCAGACCACGATGACGTAAAAGGTTGAAAACGCCGCGACACCAAACATCACGGAAGCGACACCTTCCAGCCAAACCAATGGTTTGCTGTGCATCTGTGGCAGCTCTTTGGCGATACCGGCATCCACCATCTGGCTGGGAAAGCGGCTTTTTAACAGCATCAGGGTGATAACGACGAACAGTACTCCTGGAATAACGACCGCATAGCCGTACCAGATATGGTTGAGCAGCATGGTGCTGACGACAATGGGGTAGATCATCTGTCCGAACGAGACCATCGCTTTAACCAGGATAACCGCCGATCCTGATGCTTTGGGGAAGCATTCCATTAACGCCGGATAGCCGCCGGTATCCAGCGCCGAGTTAGCCACACCAACGCAAACGGCCAGAATAAAGGCAATCATCAGATTAGGACTAGCGGGAATGCCGAAGAAGAACAGCATATACAGAATAGCGCCTAGCAGGATAATCGCCTTGCGACCAAACTTATCTGAGAGCACCCCAAAGAATAAAATGCTCACCAGTCGTCCCAGACCAATGCCAGAAATTAAATAGGCAATCCCGGCATTGTCTGTGGAGAATTTTTCTGCGAGAGACGTCATATTTTGCGCCAGCGTAATGACGCTAATACCGTGTAGGAAATAACTTAAATAAATACAGGTTATCGCCAGAAGAAATGGCGTGTTAAAGGTCTTATTTTGAGACATTTTCACAACTCCTTGCGGATTTTAAAATTGTTCCGTACTTGTCGATATTTTTAAATTTCGGCGACCTTGTGATTAATATACCGTTCAGTAGTCATAGAACCTACATAGCATGGCGTTTAACTTACCAGGTATTTTGCATCGTAAACTGTGAATTTAATTCTTCCTGATGAATTTTTGCTGATATTTTAATAGTGCAGTCAATTATGTTGCAGAGGAGAGGAACAATATTGCATCTCCATTATTTTGCGACCGTCGCCATTTTTAGTTGATGCTTTAAGGCGCTGCGGCTGCGATAACCAATAAACAGTGCCAACAGAAAACCGACAGCGGCTATACCAGTATCAAACCACATGATATGAGCAATGCTGGTCTCTGAGATCCTGGCTGTAATCAGCGGAATGGTGAAAGTCGCAATGCTGCCTGCGCTGTAGTAAATGCCGGTCGCTTTACCCTTCGCATGTGGAAAGCGTGCCGCCATCAGCGTTAAACCGATTTGCACCACGCCTCCGGCTGAAGAAAACCCAATGACAAACGCAAACGCGATAACCACGTAGGGTGTCGGATGCAGGCAAACTATCAGCAGCGCAATAAATGAAATAAATGTGTACAGCATCAACAACGATGTCGCGCGTTCCGCTTTGCGCGCCAGTGGCGCAGTAATCAATACACACAACAAAGAGCCGCAGGTGTAAATGCTTAACAATTTGATAGATAACGTATAGGACATGCCAGCGACAAACTGTCCGTACTGCGCCAGCCACTGGCTTACCAGATAAAATGTCGCCATGGCGATGTAGCCATACAGGGTGTAACTGGCAAGATCGAGAATCGAGCAACGATGTTCAGATTGGTGGATTTCCCGTTGAGCAGGTAATGCCCTGGTGGAGGTTTGACGCCCTGGATGCGTCGGGAAACGACAGCGAAACAAAAACACGCCGTTGAGTATCATAATGGCTGCCGCCAGCAGAAAGGACCAGCCAAACCAAAGCTCGGCCCACACCAACAAACTGATAATCATGGGAAGCAGAAACTGGCCGCTGGAGACGAAGGCTTTTATTAATATATTGGCTGTACTGGGTGAGCGGGGAAACGCCTCCATCAGGCTGGGATAGGTTCCGGCATCGAGAAAACTATTGGCCATTCCCGCCAGAAAGCCAAATGCATAGGCGATAAAAATGCTATGAGTATTGATGATGCCAACAAAGAAAATCAGGTAGCAGATCATGCCGAAAATAATAAACGGTCGGCGGCCATAGCGATCGGAGAGCATGCCTGCCATTAATAAGACACTTAAACGACCGATGCCCAGTGAGGAAATAACAATCGAGACACCCGCGGCATTGGTTTGCCACTGGTGTTCCAGTGAAGACATATTGAGGCTTATCAGGATGACCCCCATGCCGTGGACCAGGTAATTAAAGTACAGCCCTATCGCAGTGGAGAAATAGGTGTTTTTCATAATATGTTACTCAGCGAATAGGCTAAATCGGTATGGCGTTGTAACACTTAACACAAACGCTCAAGGTCGTGAGCATAGAGTTCAACAGCAGCCGATTGATAGATTTTCCAGTCGAGGAAATCGTTGTGATGATAAACCGCCTGAAATGAGTTCAGGTCGGGGAAAAAGCGCATGGTGTTATTACCGATACGATTGTTTATTTTGTCGATAACTGCATTAATTCTTACTTTCCGCCTGGCTTTCATTTCTTGACAAATGTGTGCGATGTCATCCGGGATTTCCTTTTCGCCATTTTCCCATTGCTGCCATGCGACAACATTATTATCACACGAGATATACATAGCGCTTTCCTCCACCGTCATAGCAAAAATATGGCGGATAGCCTGCAGTTCTAATGCGTTCATTATTTGATTACCTCATAAAAGACGGTGGAATAGTAATAACATTGCTGTGGATATTTCGGCTTGAAGAGAGTCACAGTATTTTGTGCAATATTATTTGTTGGATAGCGGGGAAGAGGTGCTGTGTTTTACAACCAGCCGAGTGGAGAGGGGCGTGAAGGACAAAAAAAAAGCCCATCGTGGGAGATGGGCAAAGACTACACACAGCAATTCGTTGTTTCACTCAGGGGAATTCCATGCTTATAAATCAATGTGTTGATCTACAGCCTTGAGCTAATAGTAGGCATACAGATTTTTCGCGTCGATCAGATTCATCTCAATAGTTTAAAAAATGTAAAGAATTTGCGACATAAATGAGTGCTTCGGGGAGGGTACCGTTCGGTTTAACTCAGTACCAGGGTGAAATAGATTAACACTGCTAAACAATCAGGCGGCAATGCCGCCTGACGTTGGGTTACTTGTTGCTTTCTATTTCGGCGAGGAGTTCATCTGGATCGCTCCCCGGCGCAGGTGCTTCATTCACCCAGGCTGAGAACAGACGCCAGGACACGGCCAGGACTACCGGGCCGATAAACAGACCAATCATGCCGAATGCGATTAATCCGCCGATGACTCCGGAAAGGATAAGGATCAGCGGCAAATCGGCCCCCATACGAATCAGCATTGGCCGAATGACGTTATCCAGCGTTCCAACCACGCCGCTCCACACCAGCAGTACGGTGCCCCAGGTTGAATCTCCGGTCCAGTACAGCCAGATAATGGCCGGGACCAGCACCGGTAGCGGCCCCAGTTGTACCAGGCAGGAGAGGATCATTAATACTGCCAGCAGCGTCGCATACGGCACGCCGGTTACCGCCAGACCAATGCCGCCGAGGACCGCCTGCACCAGAGCCGTAACCACAACACCTAACGCAACTGCACGAATGGCCTGCGCCGCCAGCAGAATGGCGGCATCACCGCGTTTGGATGCCAGACGACACGCGAAATGACGGATCCCTAACGCCACCTGCTCACCGCGCCAGTACAGCAGGGCGCTGAACAGCAGCATCAGGCCACAATGCATCATAAAGCGGCCAATATGCGCAGCCTGACCGACAAACCAGGTGGTTGTGGCGCCAATATAAGGCCGAACTTTGGCCATAATGGCCGCGCCGCCCATATCCAGCAGGCTGTGCCATGCGCCATACATTTTGGCTCCCACCAACGGAATACTGTTCAACCACGCCAGATCCGGAAGCGTCATATCGCCAGCGGTGACGGCATGGATCAACGGTCCGCTGCCATCAACAATGCTATTAACCAGCAGCGCGATAGGAATGATGAACAACAGTACCAACAGCAGGGTCATTACCAGCACCGCCAGTGAACGGCGTCCCCACAGTAGTTTTTGCAAGCGTAACAGGATAGGCCAGGTTGCGATGACCACCGTACCCGCCCATGCAAAACCAAGGATAAAGGGCTGCACAATCCAGAGACAGGCCACAATCATGATGGCTAAAAACAGCACCGTTAGCAGCACTTGTGCAATATCCCTGGGCTGACGAAAATTTACCATAAATACTTTTCACCTTTGTCTTTGCGTCAGAACGTTGACGCGACGTGAACACTTAAATCACACCCTGTAATGATGAGCAATTTCAGCGGTTTTGAACAGGCGGATTCTGCCTGTAAATCTGCTGAGCGTATTAGAAAAAAATGTGATACAACAAGCAAAGCAACACGCAAACGATTAAATTCACAACACAGACCGCAGGAAAGGGTCACTATAATGATTCCACAAATTTCTCAGGCGCCAGGTGTCGTTCAACTGGTGCTCAATTTTTTGCAGGCGCTGGAGCAGCAAGGATTCACGGGCGATACGGCAACGAGCTATGCCGATCGGCTGACAATGTCGACGGATAACAGTATCTATCAGCTGCTTCCTGATGCTGTGGTTTTCCCGCGTTCAACGGCAGATGTGGCGCTGATCGCCCGTCTGGCGGCTGAACCTCTTTTTTCGTCGTTAATTTTTACCCCGCGCGGCGGCGGAACCGGCACGAACGGTCAGGCGCTGAATCAGGGCATTATTGTTGATATGTCCCGCTATATGAGTCGCATTATTGAAATCAACCCGCAGGAAGGTTGGGTGCGGGTCGAAGCCGGGGTAATCAAAGATCAGCTCAACCAGTTTCTGAAGCCTTACGGCTATTTCTTTGCCCCGGAATTATCCACCAGCAACCGGGCAACGCTGGGCGGGATGATCAATACCGACGCATCCGGACAAGGTTCATTGGTTTACGGTAAAACCTCCGATCACGTGCTGGGTATCCGCGCGGTGCTGATGGGCGGCGATATTCTTGATACTCAGCCAATGCCGGTCGAACTCGCCCAAACGCTGGGCAACAGCAATACCACTATTGGTCGCATCTATAAGACGGTGTATGAGCGGTGTCGCGATAACCGGCAGCTTATTCTTGACAAATTCCCCAAACTTAATCGCTTCTTAACCGGTTACGATCTCCGGCACGTCTTCAACGACGAGATGACCGAGTTTGATTTAACCCGCATTCTTACCGGCTCTGAAGGTACGCTGGCGTTTATTACCGAAGCCCGCCTGGATATCACGCCGTTGCCCAAAGTCAGGCAGTTGGTCAACGTCAAGTATGATTCGTTTGATTCAGCATTGCGTAACGCCCCGGTCATGGTGGAGGCGCGCGCACTGTCGGTTGAAACCGTTGACTCCAAAGTGCTTAATCTGGCGCGGGAAGATATCGTCTGGCATTCGGTAAGTGAATTGATTACCGATGTGCCGGATAAAGAAATGTTGGGCCTGAATATCGTCGAATTTGCGGGTGACGATGAAGCATTGATCGATGCTCAGGTTAGTGCGCTGTGTGAACGTCTGGATGGGTTAATTGCCCGTCAGGAAGCCGGTGTCATTGGTTGGCAACTGTGTACCGAACTCGCGGGCGTGGAGCGTATTTACGCCATGCGTAAAAAAGCCGTTGGTTTGCTGGGGAATGCGAAAGGTGCCGCGAAGCCGATTCCGTTCGCCGAAGATACCTGCGTTCCGCCGGAGCATCTGGCGGACTATATTGCCGAGTTCCGTGCGCTGCTCGACAGCCACGGTCTGAGTTATGGCATGTTTGGTCACGTGGATGCCGGGGTGCTGCACGTCAGGCCGGCGCTGGATATGTGCGACCCGCAGCAGGAAGTGCTGATGAAACGCATTTCTGACGATGTTGTCGCGCTGACGGCAAAATATGGCGGTCTGCTGTGGGGCGAGCACGGGAAAGGTTTTCGTGCAGAATACAGTCCGGCGTTCTTCGGAGAGGAACTGTATCGCGAATTGCGCAAAGTGAAGTCGGTATTTGATCCGCAAAACCGACTGAACCCGGGGAAAATCTGTCCACCGGAAGACGTTGACGCGCCGATGATGAAAGTGGATGCCGTCAAGCGCGGGACTTACGACCGACAGATCCCACTGGCGGTGCGGCAAGAGTGGCGCGGGGCAATGGAGTGTAACGGCAACGGGTTATGCTTTAACTTTGATGCGAAAAGCCCCATGTGCCCGTCGATGAAAATCAGCCTCAACCGTATCCACTCGCCGAAAGGCCGTGCCACGCTGGTACGTGAATGGCTGCGTTTGTTGGCCGATCGCGGAATTGACCCAGTTCAACTGGAAAAAGAGCTACCGGAAAAACGCGCCAGTTTACGCACGCTGATTGCCCGCACCCGCAATAGTTGGCATGCCCGCAAAGGCGAATACGATTTCTCGCATGAAGTTAAAGAGGCGATGTCTGGCTGTCTGGCGTGTAAAGCCTGTTCTACGCAGTGCCCCATTAAAATTGATGTACCGGAGTTCCGCTCGCGCTTCCTGCAACTGTATCACACGCGTTATCTGCGACCGTTGCGCGATCATATGGTGGCGACCGTCGAGAGCTATGCGCCGCTCATGGCGCGAGCCCCCAAAACGTTTAACTTTTTCATCAATCAGCCGCTGGTGCGTAATCTGGCTAAAAAGCACATCGGTATGGTGGATTTACCGTTGTTGTCTGCGCCGTCGCTGCAACGTCAGTTGGTTGGTCATCGTTCTGCCAACATGACGCTGGAGCAGCTCGAATTACTCAGCCCTGAGCAAAAAGCCCGCACGGTGCTGGTGGTACAGGATCCGTTCACCAGCTATTACGATGCGCAGGTGGTGGCTGATTTTATCCGTCTGGTAGAAAAACTGGGCTTACAGCCGGTACTGCTGCCGTTCTCGCCAAACGGCAAAGCGCAGCACATTAAAGGCTTTTTAAACCGTTTTGCCAAAACAGCGAAAAAGACATCCGAGTTTCTCAACCGGGTGGCGAAACTGAACATTCCGATGGTGGGCGTTGATCCGGCGCTGGTGCTCTGTTATCGCGATGAATACAAGTTGGCGCTCGGAGAACAGCGGGGGGATTTCCATGTATTGCTGGTCAACGAATGGTTATCAACCGTTGTGGCGTCACAGCAGCCAGTCGCTGTTGCCGGTGAGGCGTGGTATTTCTTTGGACATTGTACCGAAGTGACGGCCCTGCCGGGCGCGCCTGCGCAGTGGGCGGCTATTTTTGCCCGTTTTGGCGCCAGGCTGGAGAACGTCAGTGTAGGATGCTGCGGCATGGCTGGCACTTATGGGCACGAAGTTAAAAATCACCAGAACTCGCTGGGGATCTATGAGCTATCATGGCACCAGGCGTTGCAACGACTGCCGCGAAATCGGTGTCTGGCTACCGGATATTCCTGTCGTAGCCAGGTTAAACGCGTTGAAGGCACGGGCGTTCGCCATCCATTACAGGCACTGCTGGAGATTATAGGATGATCTGGAAACGTGAAGTCACTCTTGAGGCGCTAAATGCCATGGGTGAAGGAAATATGGTGGGGTTGCTCGACATTCGCTTTGAACATATTGGCGACGATACCCTGGAAGCCACTATGCCGGTGGACCATCGCACCAAACAACCTTTTGGTTTACTACATGGCGGTGCGTCGGTGGTGTTGGCGGAAAGCATCGGTTCGGTGGCTGGCTACCTGTGCACTCAGGGGGAGCAAAAAGTGGTGGGTCTTGAGGTTAATGCCAACCATGTTCGATCTGCGCGGGAAGGGCGTGTCAGAGGCGTGTGTAGCGCGATCCATACCGGCTCTCGCCATCAGGTATGGCAAATCGAAATCTTCGATGAGCAAGGGCGGTTGTGCTGCACATCGCGTCTGACGACCGCAATTTTGTGATGCATATTGCTTTTGGTCATTATCTGCACAGTGAATGGTGTTATACTGTGCAGGTTTTGAACACAAGCGAGGATGATATGTCTACCCAATTAGACCCGGCCCAACTGGCAATAGAGTTTTTACGTCGTGATAAAACCGATCTTTCACCAGCTCAGTACCTGAAAAGATTGAAACAACTTGAGCTGGAGTTTGCGGATTTATTGACGCTCTCTTCAACTGAACTGAAAGAAGAGATCTATTTTGCCTGGCGCATGGGCGTTCATTGATTCCGGTATGCTTATCGTAATGAAACCCCGACACGCGTTCGGGGTTATTTTTAGCGTTAAATCTTGTTTACCACTTCATCTCACCGGTATTAACCTTCGCACTTAGCTCCAGAGAGCTGGCATCCGCCAGACCTGGCCATGCCGCCGTCATGGTTTTAATCACGTAAGCTGATCCTTTATTCGCGCTTAACGCCTGCTCAAATGACTGCAAATAGTCCCGGGTGAAGCGAATCGCTTTATCGTCTGTCGGGCGTTCGCCAATGTAATGCCCCGGGACCACCTGAGCAGGCTGTAAGTTCTGCATCTCGCTTAACACATTGCGCCACGCGGAACGCTGTTCAGCAGACTGCGTATCCGCCGTCCACACATGAATACCCGAAGCCACGCCGGTACCACCAATGATTGCGCGGTTCGCTGGGATCCAGACATACGCCGCATAATCGTTGGGATGGCGGAGTTCCAGCGTTTCGCCATCAACAGTGAAATGCGTTTGTGTAGTGGCTTGCGGCACGGTGAGTGAGGTTGGCGCGCCGTCCTTCATTTGCGGCCCCCAGAACTGCAGTTTGGCCTCTTTCGTGGCGCGGATGTGCTCTACCACATGCGGTGTTGCCAGCACTTTTACCTGCGGGAAGGCGCTGACGATGGGCTGCAGACCAAAGTAGAAATCCGGGTCGCCGGAGGTGATTACGATGGCTTTAAGCGTTTTACCGCTGGCGTGAATCATCTGTACCAGTTGTTCGCCATCTTTGGTGCTGAACTGCGCGTCAAACAAAATCGCCTCTTTCGGTCCCGAAACCAGCGTCGAGGAGACCGGGAAAATAGCCTTATCCTGCGGGTTATAGACGTCCAGTTGTAACGGAGCGGCGAAGACAGAAGAGGAGAACAGAGGTAACAGCAGGGCCAGAGTTTTAACTTTCATACCAGGTAACCTTATGCAGGAAATTGTCTTTTGATAGTTCACGTATTTTAAGGAAATTTGCATCTGTTAGAATTCCTGTATCAGGGTATGCTGAGTTTCTTAAAACGATCGGATGGGGTGCTATGGACAGGGTGATGGCGGCAACGGTATTTAACCATATCTGTGATTTGGGTAGCTTAAGCGCCGCCGCGCGTGCGCTGGGGCTTTCCAGACCGATGGTTAGTCGTTACCTCGACGAAATGGAAAAATGGGCGGGGGCAAGGCTTATCCACCGGTCGTCGCGTCGCCTGACGATCACGCCAGCGGGAGAAAAGGCGTTAGTGAAAACGCGTTCTTTGGCGCAACTGTCACTGGATATTGCTGCCGCCAGTGCCGCGCAGATACCTTCCGGTACGCTACGTGTCGCGTGCGCGCATTATACCGCGATGCATATTCTTGCTCCGGTTCTGCCAACGTTTATGGCGCGGTATCCGCAGCTGCGTATTGAAGTTGAGATCAATAATCAGCCGGTAAGTCTTGTTGGGGAACGCATCGATGTGGCGATCCGCATTACGGATAACCCCGAGCCAGGGACCATCGCCCGTCGATTGGGGGACTGTGAATCCGTGCTGTGTGCGTCTGTCGATTATCTGCACCAACATGGCACTCCTGAAACTCTCGACGATCTTACGCAGCATAACTGCCTCTATTACAGCGGCTTTGCCGGAAAATCCTGGCACTTTCTCGATGCACAAGGGCAGACGGTTTCTGTTGCAATTAAAGGGAATTTGAGCGCCGGGATCTCTTCGCTGCTCTGTGAGTCGGCGCTGGCGGGTATGGGCATTGCGCTGGTACCGGAGCCGGAAGCGCGAGAAGGGTTGGCGCAGGGAAAGTTAGTTCGGTTACTGCCAGAGCTGCAGCCTAAACGCCTGCCAATATACGGGTTGTATCTTTCTCGTGAGCATCAGCCAGCTGGGTTACGCCTGTTGTTAGATGCAATTAGTGAAACTACGCGCTAATTATGTCCTTGACTGCGCTCAAAAAATAATCAAACCGCAATTTGTGTTAAACAAAACTTATCCGGGAGTGAGATTATTCTTATGCCCCTTCAAGAGCTAAGCCATTGCGAGTGCCGGAGATAAGCGCCGGATGGGGCCGGAACCCTTAAGCCTGCCAGCAAGCAGACTTAAGGGTTTTTTGTTATTTGCATGCTTTTTGAACCGTTTTCATCTCTGTAAAAACTCAGACCTATTCCTTAAATAGACATTATCTATACATCTTTTGATGTTTGACCTGCCTGAACGATTGGATTTTCATAATCCATTATTAATCAAAGCATTGAACAAAATAATCCATCTCTGATAACCCGCGCTGCAGGGTCTATGCTTATTAAAAGTAGCCAAAAAGGGCGATTAACCCGAATGCCCCTGCTGTTAAGGGGTTGAAGTGATAATCATTATCACTAACATGGTGTTATAGCTTGAAAGCTAATGACTCGAGGTAACCTTATGGAATTGCATTCAGGAACATTTAACCCGGACGATTTCGCATGGCGTGGTTTGACGTTAACACCAGCAGCTGCGGAGCACATCCGTGAACTGGTGGCAAAACAACCCGACATGTTGGGCGTGCGTTTAGGTGTGAAACAAACCGGATGCGCAGGATTCGGCTACGTGCTGGACACCGTCCGTGAGCCGGAAAAAGACGATCTGCTGTTTGAAACGGAAGGCGCCAGACTTTATGTGCCGTTACAGGCGATGCCGTTTATCGACGGGACGGAAGTCGATTTCGTTCGCGAAGGATTAAATCAGTTATTTAAATTTCATAACCCGAAAGCCCAGAACGAATGCGGCTGTGGCGAAAGTTTTGGGGTATAGGCGGTACTATGTCTCGTAATACTGAAGCAACTGATGATGTCAACACCTGGGCTGGCGGGCACCTCAATTATAAAGAGGGCTTCTTCACCCAACTGCAAACCGATGAGCTGGCAAAAGGGATCAATGAAGACGTTGTGCGCGCGATTTCGGCAAAACGTAATGAACCCGACTGGATGCTGGAGTTTCGCCTGAATGCCTTTAACGCTTGGCTCACCATGGAAGAGCCGCACTGGCTCAAAGCGCACTACGACAAGCTGAATTATCAGGATTACAGCTATTACTCTGCGCCGTCCTGTGGCAATTGTGATGAAACCTGTGCTTCTGAACCAGGGGCTGTTCAGCAAACGGGGGCGAATGCTTTTTTAAGCAAAGAGGTAGAAGACGCGTTTGCGCAGCTTGGCGTACCGGTCCGTGAAGGAAAAGAGGTAGCGGTTGATGCCATTTTTGACTCGGTGTCGGTGGCGACAACCTACCGTGACAAGCTGGCGGAACAGGGCATTATTTTCTGTTCGTTCGGCGAGGCGATTCATGACCATCCCGAGCTGGTGAAACAGTATCTGGGAACCGTCGTTCCGGGTAATGATAATTTCTTCGCCGCGCTAAATGCCGCAGTGGCATCTGATGGCACCTTTATTTATGTGCCGAAAGGCGTGCGTTGTCCCATGGAACTCTCGACCTACTTCCGGATTAATGCCGAAAAGACCGGGCAGTTTGAACGCACTATTCTGATTGCGGATGAGGGCAGCTACGTCAGTTATATCGAAGGTTGTTCGGCTCCGGTACGCGACAGCTACCAGCTGCATGCGGCGGTAGTGGAAGTCATCATCCACAAAGATGCTGAAGTGAAATACTCGACGGTGCAAAACTGGTTCCCCGGTGATGGTAATACCGGTGGCATTTTGAACTTCGTCACCAAGCGTGCGCTGTGCGAAGGCGAAAACAGCAAAATGTCGTGGACGCAATCGGAAACCGGCTCGGCCATTACCTGGAAATACCCAAGCTGCATCCTGCGCGGCGATAACTCCATCGGGGAATTCTACTCCGTCGCGCTGACCAGCGGACACCAGCAGGCCGATACCGGCACCAAGATGATCCACATTGGCAAGAACACCAAATCGACCATCATCTCGAAAGGGATCTCCGCCGGTCAGAGTCAGAACAGCTATCGCGGCCTGGTAAAAATCATGCCGACCGCCACCAACGCCCGTAACTATACCCAATGCGACTCCATGTTGATCGGGGCGGACTGCGGGGCGCATACCTTCCCGTATGTCGAGTGTCGAAACAACAGCGCCCAACTTGAGCACGAAGCCACGACGTCACGCATCGGTGAAGACCAGCTGTTTTACTGTCTGCAACGCGGCATCAGCGAAGAGGATGCCATTTCGATGATCGTCAACGGTTTCTGTAAAGACGTGTTCTCTGAACTGCCGCTGGAATTTGCCGTGGAAGCGCAAAAACTTCTCGCCATCAGCCTTGAACACAGCGTCGGTTAAAATTTAAGGAAAGCACATGTTAAGCATCAAAGATTTACAGGTCAGTGTCGAAGATAAGGCGATCCTGCGTGGGTTGAGCCTTGAGATTCGCCCAGGGGAAGTCCACGCCATTATGGGGCCGAACGGTTCCGGGAAAAGTACGCTGTCTGCCACGCTCGCCGGACGTGAAGACTACGAAGTCACTGGCGGGACGGTTGAATTTAATGGTAAGGATTTACTGGAACTGTCGCCAGAGGATCGGGCCGGTGAAGGGATCTTTATGGCATTTCAGTATCCGGTAGAAATTCCCGGCGTCAGTAATCAGTTTTTCCTGCAAACGGCGCTGAATGCGGTGCGCAGTTACCGTGGTGAGGAGTCGCTGGACAGGTTCGACTTCCAGGATCTGATGGAAGAAAAAATAGCGCTGCTGAAAATGCCGGAAGACTTACTGACGCGCTCGGTAAATGTCGGGTTCTCCGGCGGCGAGAAAAAGCGGAATGACATTCTGCAAATGGCGGTGCTGGAGCCTCAGCTGTGCATTCTTGATGAATCAGATTCCGGGCTGGATATTGATGCGCTGAAAATCGTCGCCGATGGCGTGAACTCGCTGCGCGACGGGAAACGTTCATTCATTATCGTCACTCACTATCAGCGCATCCTGGACTATATCAAACCCGATTATGTTCACGTTCTCTACCAGGGGCGAATTGTAAAGTCCGGCGATTTCACGCTGGTCAAACAACTGGAGGAGCAAGGATATGGCTGGCTTAGCGAACAGCAGTAACGTGCTGCAACAGTGGCACCATCTGTTTGAGACCCAAGAGGAGACCCGTTCGCACTATGCGCAACAGCATCTGCACCAGATGCTGCGTCTGGGGCTGCCAACGCGTAAGCATGAGGACTGGAAATACACGCCGCTGGAGGGATTAACCAACAGCCGGTTCGTTAGCAATATCTCCGCAATAACGCCAGCCCAGTGTGACGCGTTAGCCCCGGCGATTGATGCGGTACGGTTGGTGTTTGTCGACGGGCAATTTTGTCCAACACTCAGCGACAGCGTGGAAGGTAGCGGCTTTGATATTACCGTTGATGATGAGCGTCAGATGTTGCCTGCGGCTATCCAGCCGGAAGTATTCCTGCACCTGACCGAAAGCCTGTCCCGCAGCGTAACGCACATTTTGGTCAAGCGTAACCAGCGACCAGCGAAACCGCTGCTGTTGCTGCACATTACCCAGGGACTGACGGGCGATGAGGTAAATACGGCGCACTATCGCCACCATCTGGAGCTGGCGGAAGGCGCAGAAGCCACCGTTATTGAGCATTATGTCAGTCTCAGCGAGCTTCGTCATTTTACCGGTGCGCGCTTAACGATGAACGTCGCGGCGAATGCGCATTTGCACCACATTAAACTGGCGTTTGAGAATCCACTCAGCCACCACTTTGCCCATAATGATATTCAGTTAAGTGCAGATGCCTCGGCGGTCAGCCAAAGTTTCTTGCTGGGTGATGCAGTGTTACGCCATAACACCAGTACCCAGCTTAATGGCGAAAATACCACGCTGCGCCTTAACAGCCTGGCGATGCCGGTGAAAAATGAAGTCTGCGATACCCGAACCTGGCTTGCGCACAACAAAGGTTATTGCAACAGCCGCCAACTGCATAAAACGATTGTCAGCGATAAGGGGCGGGCGGTGTTCAATGGCCTGATCAACGTCGCTCAACACGCTATTAAAACCGACGGTCAGATGACCAACAATAATTTACTGCTCGGAAAACTGGCGGAAGTGGACACCAAACCACAGCTTGAAATTTACGCCGATGACGTGAAATGCAGTCACGGGGCGACGGTAGGGCGGATTGACGACGAACAAATGTTCTACCTGCGTTCGCGCGGGATCGGTCAGCAGGATGCTCAACAGATGATTCTCTATGCGTTTGCCGCTGAGCTAACGGAAGCCCTGCGCGACGAAACGCTGAAACAACTGGTACTGGCGCGGATCGCTCACCGCTTGCCGGGAGGCGTAGCATGACATTTCCCATTGAAAAAGTGCGGGCTGATTTTCCGGTCCTGACGCGTGAAGTGAACGGTTTACCGCTGGCTTATCTGGACAGCGCCGCCAGCGCGCAAAAGCCTAATCAGGTGATTGATGCCGAAGCCGAGTTTTATCGTCACGGCTATGCGGCGGTTCACCGTGGTATTCATACGCTAAGCGCGCAGGCCACGGAAAAAATGGAGAATGTGCGCAAGCTCGCGTCGCTGTTTATTAACGCCCGCTCGGCTGAAGAGCTGGTGTTCGTTCGCGGTACCACGGAAGGCATTAACCTGGTGGCGAACAGTTGGGGCAACAGTAATGTCAGGGCTGGCGATAACATCATCATCAGCGAAATGGAGCACCATGCCAATATTGTTCCCTGGCAAATGCTGTGCGCCCGCGTGGGCGCAGAACTGCGGGTCATTCCGCTCAATGCCGATGGCACGTTGCAACTGGAAGTGTTGCCTGCGCTGTTCGATGAGCGTACGCAACTGCTGGCAATTACCCACGTTTCAAACGTACTGGGTACCGAAAACCCGCTGGGTGAGATGATTGCGCTGGCGCATCAATACGGCGCGAAAGTACTGGTGGATGGCGCACAGGCGGTTATGCATCATCAAGTGGATGTCCAGGCGCTGGATTGCGACTTTTATGTTTTCTCCGGACACAAGCTCTACGGGCCAACCGGTATTGGCGTTCTGTATGCCAGAGAGTCGCTGCTGCAGGAAATGCCGCCATGGGAAGGCGGCGGTTCGATGATTGCGACCGTGAGCCTGAGCCAGGGAACCACGTGGGCCAAAGCGCCGTGGCGTTTTGAAGCCGGAACACCTAACACCGGGGGAATTATCGGGCTTGGTGCCGCTATTGAGTATGTTTCAGCGCTGGGGCTTACTGAAATCAGCGAATATGAACAGTTCATGATGCGCTATGCGTTGGAACAGCTGGCGGATGTGCCGGATTTGACGCTTTACGGACCGGATAACCGCCTGGGGGTGATTGCCTTTAACCTCGGCAAACATCACGCCTATGACGTCGGGAGTTTTCTCGATAACTATGGGATCGCCGTGCGGACGGGGCATCACTGCGCTATGCCACTGATGGCCTACTATAACGTTCCCGCCATGTGTCGGGCGTCGATTGCCATGTACAACACCCATGAAGAAGTGGATCGCCTGGTGACAGGTCTCAAGCGTATTCATCACTTACTGGGATAACAGGGAGGCGTTATGGCTGCGCTACCGGATAAAGAAAAGTTGTTGCGTAATTTTCTGCGTTGCGCTAATTGGGAAGAGAAATACCTGTACATCATTGAACTGGGTCAGCGTTTGCCGGAATTAAACGCCGATGAACACTGCCCCGAAAATAGCATTCAGGGATGTCAAAGTCAGGTATGGATCGTAATGCGTCAGAATGCTGAAGGGATTATTGAACTACAGGGCGACAGCGATGCGGCAATTGTGAAAGGGCTTATCGCCGTGGTCTTCATTCTGTATGACCGTATGACGGCCCAGGATATTGTGAATTTTGATGTGCGTCCGTGGTTTGAAAAAATGGCGCTCGCACAGCATCTCACACCATCTCGTTCACAGGGGCTGGAGGCAATGATTCGGGCTATCCGCGCCAAAGCCGCAACTCTTAGCTAAACTGATAAAACACGTCAACGTTCAGACCGACTTGAAAATGTCGTGTAAGGCAACGCTGTGACTCGTAAGCCGGATCTGGCGCTCGCCGCCGTCCGGCAGGAACGCCAGGGGGGTGAGTGAGTATGAAACGCGCGTCTGTTATTACCTTAATGCTAATCGGCGCTTACAGCGCTATTCAGGCCGCATGGGCGGTTGATTATCCGTTGCCCCAGGCGAACAGCCGTCTTGTTGGGCAAAATCAAACTTACACCGTGCAGGAAGGCGATAAAAACCTACAGGCGATTGCCCGTAAGTTTGATACCGCCGCAATGCTGATCCTCGAAGCGAATAATACTATTGCCCCTGTTCCCAAACCCGGAACCCTGATTACTATTCCCTCGCAGCTACTGCTGCCCGATGCGCCACGCGAAGGTATTATTGTGAATCTGGCGGAACTACGTCTGTATTACTACCCGCCGGGAGAGAATATCGTTCAGGTATTCCCGATCGGTATTGGTTTACAGGGACTGGAAACTCCGGTAATGGAAACCCGGGTAGGGCAAAAAATACCGAATCCAACCTGGACCCCTACAGCAGGCATCCGTAAACGCTCTCTGGAGCGCGGCATCACATTGCCTCCGGTTGTGCCAGCCGGGCCAAATAACCCGTTAGGACGCTTTGCATTGCGTCTGGCGCATGGAAACGGTGAATACCTGATCCATGGCACCAGCGCGCCGGACAGCGTCGGCCTGCGAGTGAGCTCGGGATGTATTCGCATGAACGCGCCGGACATCAAGGCATTGTTTGCTCAGGTTCGAACAGGAACGCCGGTCAGGGTGATTAATGAGCCGATAAAATATTCGATTGAGCCGAACGGCATGCGCTATGTCGAGGTGCATCGGCCGTTGTCGCCCGAAGAGGAACAAAACGTCCAGACTATGCCGTATGTGCTACCAGCTGGTTTTACCCAGTTTAAAGATGACAAAGCGGTGGATAACAGCCTGGTGGAACGCGCGTTGTATCGTCGCGCGGGTTATCCGGTCACTGTGACAGCCGGGCAAGCATCGGTTGTTACCAGCGGGAGTGACGTGAAGTCTGCGCAGAATGGTGTGCCGGGAGAGAATGCAGAGGTACGCGCTACGCAATAACAGGGAACGAGAAATTCAGAGCAAAAAAAATGGCGCACAATGTGCGCCATTTTTATTACACAGTTACTATTACTTGCGGTATTTAGTAGCTGCGTTGTCCAGACGCTGGTTAGCGCGAGCTGCGTCATCTTTAGCAGCCTGAACGTCGGAACGCATTGCGTTCACGTCGTTGCTCAGCTGGTCAACTTTAGCGTTCAGAGTCTGAACGTCAGAAGACAGCTGATCGATTTTAGCGTTGCTGGAGCAACCTGCCAGCAGAGTAGAACCCAGGATTACCGCGCCCAGTACCAGTTTAGTACGATTCATTATTAATACCCTCTAGATTGAGTTAATCTCCATGTAGCGTTACAAGTATTACACAAACTTTTTTATGTTGAGAATATTTTTTTGATGGGAATGCACTTATTTTTGATCGTTCGCTCAAAGAAGCATCGAATTGTGCAAAAACGGCTAAAAAACCGAGTGAAAACAGAAAGCTTCCATCGGATTCATCTTAGATAATCACGGATTGGATAGTGAAATCCGATTTGATTTTTTATTAATTGTGGCTATCGATAAAATAAAAAAAGCGCCACGAGGGCGCTTTTTTAAGCAAATTAATTCGCGGTGGAATTATTACAGTACGTGAACGGATGCAGTGTTGGTCGTGCCGCTTGGAACCAGCGCGCCAGAAACCATAACCACAACGTCACCTTTCTGCGCCAGACCGCTCTCCAGAGCAACTTCTTTGCCCAGACGGTAGAAATCATCGGTAGAGCTGATTTCTTTGACAACCTGAGCCACAACGCCTTTGCTCAGCACCAGTTGACGCGCGGTAGTTTCGTTGGTGGTCAGCGCCAGGATGGTGGCATCCGGGAAGTATTTACGCACTGCACGAGCAGATTTACCGCCCTGGGTTGCAACCACGATCAGCGGAGCATCCAGTTTTTCTGCAGTTTCAACCGCGCCACGGCAAACGGCTTCGGTGATGCGCAGTTTACGGCTGTCGTTGTTGAAATCCAGACGGCTGGTCATTACACGGTCGGTACGTTCGCAGATGGTCGCCATGATGGTGACCGCTTCCAGCGGGTATTTACCTTTTGCGGATTCGCCAGACAGCATGACTGCATCAGTGCCGTCGAGGATGGCGTTAGCTACGTCGCCAGCTTCAGCGCGGGTAGGGCGCGGATTTTTGATCATGGAGTCCAGCATCTGGGTCGCAGTGATAACGACTTTACGTGCGCGGATACATTTCTCGATGATCATCTTCTGCGCGAAGATAACTTCTTCAACCGGGATCTCAACGCCCATGTCGCCACGAGCAACCATGATGCCGTCAGAGGCTTCGAGGATTTCGTCGAAGTTGTTCAGGCCTTCCTGGTTTTCGATTTTGGAGATGATCTGGATGTTTTCGCCGCCGTGCGCCTTCAGGTGCTCGCGGATTTCAACCACGTCAGAACGTTTACGGATAAAGGATGCCGCAACGAAGTCAACGCCCTGTTCGCAACCGAAAATCAGGTCCTGTTTGTCTTTTTCAGCCAGTGCTGGCAGCGCGATAGAAACGCCCGGCAGGTTAACGCCTTTGTTTTCGCCCAGGTCGCCGTTGTTCAGCACCTTACAGATAACTTTGTTACCTTCGATAGCGGTAACTTCCATGCCGATCAGGCCGTCGTCAACCAGTACAGTGTTGCCAACGGACAAGTCTTTCGTGAAGCCTTCATAAGTCACAGCAACGATTTCGCTGTTGCCGACAACGGATTTGTCGGTGGTGAAGGTGAAGGTCTGGCCTGCTTTCAGAGAAACGTCGTTGCCGCCTTCCAGTTTAATGGTACGAATTTCCGGACCTTTGGTGTCGAGCAGAATGGCAGCTTTTTTGCCGGTTTTGCTCATCACGTTGCGCAAATTCTTGATGCGCTGACCGTGTTCTGCGTAATCGCCATGAGAGAAGTTCAGACGCATGACGTTCATGCCCGCGTCCAGCATTTTGGTTAACATCTCTTCGGATTCGGTTTTCGGACCGATGGTGCAAACAATTTTCGTCTTTTTCATGACAGTCTTAGTCTTTAAGTTGAGAAGGATTGGGAAATCTGGCTCCCATCGCGCACGGACGGGAAGCTAAACCTGAGTTACGAAAGTGGTGATGTCTCGCTCTAAGGATAGGTGACATCGAAAGAGCGTGCAGAGGAATATGTGCTTGCGTTTCAGCCCAACGGGAAGGTGAGTTTTGTAGTCGTTGAGTTTTACAGGTCAATGTGCTGAAACCATTCAAGAGACAATTGGCGCGCATTATACGCTGAATTTTATCTAAAAGGAAAATGGAAACGCTGTTTCAAAACACTTCTGTGCAGTTTGACAAAAAATATTCATTAATTTGTTCATCGGTATGGATAAAGGCGTTGAGCACAGAAGTAATTTGTTGCGCAACAAACTGCGTTTGCCGTCCCAAATAAGCAGATTTATACGGGTGTTTTCAATGTTGAGAACATATTCCTAAAAATTATATCAAATACGTTTTAATTCATTCTAAAAGCCAATTTCACTCATTACACTCGTTTGGACATCCATACTGCTAAACAGCTAAAGGCGCTAGCAGGATAACTAAAACAGCAGCGGATACCCAAACGACATGATTGTCCTGAAAAATATTTCAAAAGTGTTTACGCCAGGCAGGCTTGCTATTACCGCTGTCGATAACGTCAATCTGACGGTTGAGCAGGGGCAGATTTACGGAATTATTGGTTACAGTGGGGCGGGTAAGAGCACCTTAATTCGCTTGCTTAATGGTCTGGAAAAGCCGACCTCGGGCAGTGTGACGATTAACGGCCACGATATCTCTGCCGCCCGCGGAGAATCTCTGCGCCAGGCGCGACTGAAAATCAGTATGGTGTTCCAGCATTTCAACTTACTGTGGTCGCGCACGGTTAGCGAAAATATTGCTTTCTCTATGCAAATCGCGGGGGCGCCAAAGGCGTCCATCAAAGCGCGGGTTGCCGAACTGATTACGCTGGTTGGGTTGAGTGGTCGCGAGAATGCTTATCCGTCCCAGCTCAGCGGCGGACAAAAACAGCGGGTGGGCATTGCCCGCGCACTGGCGAACAACCCTGACGTACTGCTGTGCGACGAAGCCACCTCCGCGCTGGATCCGCAAACCACCGATCAGATCCTTGATTTACTGCTCGATATTAATCGTCGCTTCAAATTAACCATTGTGTTGATCACCCATGAAATGCACGTGGTTCGCAAAATCTGCGACCGTGTGGCGGTGATGGAGAACGGCAAAGTCGTTGAAGAAGGTGACGTGCTCAGCGTCTTTACCCATCCGCAGCAGCCGATTACCCGACAATTCGTTCGTCAGGTGAGCCAATACGCCGAAGAAGACGAGTTCAACCCACAACTGGCAAGCGAACTGGGCGGCGTGGTGATCAAGCTAACGTTTACCGGGCAACGCACCCACCGTCCTGTGGTCGGAGAATTGACCCTGCGCTACGGCCTGCCGTTTAACATTTTGCACGGCAAGATGACGCAAACCGCACACGGCGTGTTTGGTCAGCTATGGGTGCACGTTGTGGCTACCGGAGAGCAACTGAGCAATATTCTGGCCGACCTGCGCCATAGCGACATTGAAGGTGAGGTGATTCAACATGGCTGAAGAACTGTTCCCCCATCTGAAATGGGATCAATTATTCGCAGCAACGCAGGAAACGCTCTATATGACAGCGCTTTCTGGCGTGGCGACCTTTGTTCTTGGCGTCGCCCTTGGCCTGGCGCTGTTTCTGACCGCACGCGGTGCATTGTTCCAAAACCGCGCCGTGTATAGCGCGATTTCGCTGGTGGTGAATATCTTCCGTTCGATCCCGTTCATCATTTTGATCGTGCTACTGATCCCGTTTACCAAAGCGATGGTTGGCACCATTCTCGGCGCCAATGCTGCATTGCCTGCGCTGATCGTGGGGGCCGCGCCGTTTTATGCGCGTCTGGTCGAAATTGCCCTGCGTGAAGTCGATAAAGGCGTTATTGAAGCGACACGTTCGATGGGCGCGCGTCTGAGTACGCTTATTTTTCGGGTTTTACTGCCGGAATCTTCTCCCGCTCTGGTGTCCGGGATCACCGTGACGCTGATTGCGCTGGTTAGTTACAGCGCGATGGCGGGAGTCATTGGTGCCGGGGGTTTAGGGAATTTGGCCTATCTGGAAGGATTCCAGCGCAACCACAGCGACGTCACGCTGGTGGCGACGGTGACGATTCTGCTCATCGTCTTCATCATCCAGCTTTGCGGCGATGTGATCACCTCTCTGTTAGATAAACGCTAATAAAATACGGATACCATTATCATGAAAAAATCACTGACATTACTCGCCGCAGCAACCTTAAGCGCCCTTAGTTTCGCCTCCTGGGCTGATACGCTAACCGTTGGCGCATCAAACGTACCGCATGCGGAGATCCTTGAGCAGGCCAAACCGATTCTGGCAAAGCAGGGGATCGACCTGGAAATTAAACCGTTCCAGGATTACATCCTGCCGAATACCGCGCTGGCTGGCCGTGAGATTGACGCTAACTACTTCCAGCATATTCCGTATCTGAACAGCGTGATTAAAGATCATGCAGGCGATAAAACCTACGACTTCGTCAGCGCCGGAGCGATCCACATTGAGCCGATTGGTATCTATTCGAAGAAGGTGAAATCACTTAAAGATCTGCCGGAAGGTGGTAAGGTGATCATGCGCGATGCGGTATCTGAGGAAGGCCGTATTCTGTCGATTTTCGAAAAAGAGGGTGTGATCAAGCTGAAGCCGGGGGTGGATAAAGTTACCGCGCGCATTAGCGACATCGTGGAAAACCCGAAAAAACTGAAGTTCCTGCCTAACGTGGAAGCGGCGCTGTTACCGCAGATGTACAATAACGACGAAGGCGATGCGGTGGTGATTAACGCGAACTATGCTATCGATGCGGGGCTGGATCCGGTGAAAGATCCGATTGCCGTCGAAAGCGGTGAAAACAACCCGTATGCCAACATCATTACCGTACATCGTGGCGATGAGAAGAAAAAGGATATTGTGGCGCTGGTAGACGTACTGCATTCAAAAGAGATTCAGGACTGGATCCGCACGAAATACAAAGGCGCGGTGATCCCGGTAAATAACTGATCCGCTTCTTGCCTTATCCGGCCTACAACGTCCTGTAGGCCGGATAAAACGCGTTAGCGTTGCCACCCGACGCGAAAGTTACACTCGCTCAATTCTTGCCGGCAGCCCCTGGCGTACCGCCGCACCCGACACCCAGTCAAGCCAGGTATTGGTTACCTGCCGGGTAGGATCCGCAAAGCCAAGATCGTTAAGATTAATTCCCGACCTTATCTGCGCGTCAAATGGCATCGGCTCGCCGTCGAGCGTATGCTGCGCCGCGCCCATTTCTTTATGTCCATAGCCATGTTCAATGGCGATAACTCCCGGCATCACGCCATGCAGCAGGCTTATTTGCGCCTGAACCTGACCGCCAGGCGTGGTGATACGTACCGTATCGCCATGTGCTAAACCGTACCGCTTACCATCCTGCGGGTTGAGCGCGACCAGATTAACCGGCTTCAGATGATGCAGGCGCGGGATCACCGCCGTGGCGCTGGACATGGTATTGGATTTAAAGGAGATCAATTTCAGTGGCCATTCTTGTTCCGGGAACAACTCCTCGACCGTACGTCCATCCGACAGGCGAGAAGGATACCAGGCCGGGCAGCCGCTGTAGCGTTCTCCGGTTATCGCATGGCGGTGCGCGGCGACATTCGCATTCCAGATTTGCAACGGTTTTTCCCACGCATTGCCGACGCGATTCTCCACCCGGCCACTGCTGGCTGGAGCGAAACGCCCACCGCGTGAATACACAAATGCCACCCGGCTGGCTTCATCGGCTTTCAGCGTTTGCGTTATCACCGGCATGATCCGTTGCACCCCAGTCAAGGCAATGTCTTCCGGCTGAGCCTCCGGGACCGGTGCTTTGCCCATAAACGCAATATTGGCGGCGAGGCGCAGATAATAATCTTCCGCTCGATTTAACGGATACTGATTGCCTTGCGGGTCGGTAATCGCATTATCACCAAAACCAGGCAAGCCAATGCGTTTCGCTACCGCAATACAGAAAGATTCCATTGAAGCCGGTTGACCGTCAGCGGTACTGCTGGTTGCGGCTCTGACCACGGGCCAGCGAGCGGTGGTAGCTTTGCTGGCGACACCCGCCCACGGGGCGCTGAATCCCCAGCTTTCAAAGTTATGGGTATCCGGCACGATGTAATCTGCCAGCGCCGTGGTTTCGTTCATAAAGGCATCAATGGCGATAAATAGCGGCAAACGCGCAGGATCTTTAAGCTTCTCCTCCGCCACTCCGCGCAACCCTGCGATGCCGTAAAACGGGTTGGTCATGTTGGAGATCCAGGCTTTTAGCGGATAAGGGTAGCCTTCGAGTGCAGAGACAAGAAGCTCAGTAAGTTGACCGGCCACAAACGGATACCACGGGGCTTTTGCCGGGAAGGGTGATTGGCCGGCGGCCACTTTATTGCGATACTCTTCGGAAGACTCATACGCGGTTTTACTGCGTGCGATGCTTAATCCCTTTGGTTTAATCTTCCCGGCGAAACTGTCCATGTTGTAGCGTGGTCCATCGGTGGCGCCATTGAACTTACCGCCGCCGACAAACACGCCGCCTTCAAGACTCAGGTTGCCAATCAGCGCATTGAGCATCATCACCGACCAGGCGTTATAAAATCCATTGCCTGCCATCATACCACCGTGGGAGATCACCGCCGCTTTGCGTCCATGACGAGTAAACGCATCGGCCAGGGCGCCGATGTCTGCTTCAGACACGCCGCACTGCTGGCTGTATTGCGCCAGCGTTAGTTTTTCGGCGGATTCTTTTAGGCACTGGAGGCTGCTTTTTACCGTTACCGTCTGACCGTCTGTCAGCGTGACTTCTCGGGTGACAAACAACTGCGCGCGTGGGCAACCGCTGGCAGCGACAATATCGCCGGCCTCGTTAACGACCACCGGCTCCTGGGCGGCGTTTGCGTTCAGATGTGCGAGGGTTAAATGCTGTCCGGCAAGATTTGGGATCTCATCGGTAATCACCAGATGCGTGGCGTTGCTCCAGCTTTTTTCTCCGGCCTGCTGCATGGCCTGCACGCCGGGAATGGCGAGATAATCGGCGTTATAGCGTTGTTTTTCGATTATCCAGCGGATCATACCCATCGCCAGTGCGGAGTCGCTTCCTGGACGCACGGGCTGCCAGCGGCCGCGATCGTCAGCCAGTACCGTGGTTAATGGCAGGGCTGGCGCTACCACCACATAGCGGAAGTCGTCGCGTAAACGGGCGCTGGCGAGCTGGCGAGCCTGGCGCTTAAACGGGTTACCGGATTGCGCTGGAGAGGTTCCCATAAACAGCGCGAACTCGACATTATCCCAATCGGGTTTCACGTGGGTGTTTTTATCCAGATCCCCCATTAGCGCACCAGAACCGGCTCGATAGGCCAGGCCGCAGTAAGCGCCATGTGCGCCGAAGTTTTTACTGCCGAAACTGTTCAGCGCGAAGCGACGTAAAAACGTATCACGTCCTTCATCGCTGGTATTGGTGACCAGCAACTGATTGGATTTTGGCCCAAAGCTGGGATGTCTGGCATCAAGCGGTGTATGGGGATCGTGAATAGCCCGCAGGCCGTCAACATGGCCCTCACCAAACAGATCGCCGCCTTCCACCACTTCTTTGATCAATTGTTCGAAGCTGATGCGCTGCCATTTTCCCTCACCGCGTTTGCCAACGCGTTTCATGGGCTGCAGAATGCGCAGTGGACTGTACAAACCTTCAAGTAATGTTGCGCCACGAGCGCAGGCGGTGGAGCGCGCATCCAGACCCGACTCGCCCGCCAGTTTCGCCATTGCCGTGGCAAAGGGGACAGAGGCGTCAATAGGGTGCTCGTGAGATAATGGATGATAGGGGTTACCGGCAATGCGCAGCACTTTGCCTTGTTCACTATCAACCCGGACTCGCACACCGCATTGTGTCCAGCAACCAAAACATTGCGTCATCGAGATCACCTGCTGTGGATTCTGCTGCCATTGCGGCCGGGCATTGGCTTCGGGGATGAGCGCATTACCAAAGATGCGATCTCGAGTAATTTTGCCGGAGGTACCGTCCAGCAAGCCGTCCAGCGCGCGCTTTGCTACATCCCGATAACTCAGACCAAACGTCACCATGCCACCTACAGCAAGACCGACTTTAAGCCACTGACGACGGGTTAAATTAGCCATGTTGCATTCTCCTTGCGATCGCGTTCAGGGCTTCACGAACAATAATAATCAGTGCTATCCACAGGCCGAAGGTGCCCACAATGGCCAGCCAGCCATCGGTACCGCCGGGCAGGGTGTAAGGATTAAACTGGGCGTTAAATTTCGGTACGGTCTGTACCTGGATGAGTAACGTCCAGCGCATCAGCCAGCACAACGCCATGGCGCTAAACGCCAGTAATATGTGCAGCGGCCGCGATAATGGAAAACGCAGCACCAGCCCGCAAAGGCCAAGCGAGATAAGCCATAGCGCAACCCAGCCGATGGCGTAGTGCCGTGCCGAAGAGGCGACATCCAGCCACTGGCGGATTGCTGAACCGGATAGCGTATTACTGCTCACCCAAATTGCCACCACGATAGCCAGCGCGCTCAAGGCGACAATTTGTCCCCACGCCAGTTTGCGCAGCAAAGATCCTTCACTTTTTGTTGCAGCGATGAGCAAGGCGAGGAACGTTTGCAGCGCGCTGAGGAACATTGCAACCGGAAAGGCGTAGCTGAACCAGACGGGACGCGCCTGCACCACCGACACTTCGCGACCGGTGTAAACCAGTAGTCCGATAGCAGACAAGGCGCTACCGACGGCCAACCATTTAGTTACACTGTAACTTTTAAGTGTTAACTGCTTAACGTGCTGTGCCAGAAACCACAGGCCCAGGAAGCCGGTAAACAGCGGTAAAAACAGTGCGCCCCATGGCATCCAGGACCATGGCGTCGGATAAGCATAAAAATGCCAGACGCGGGCGGTTTGGTGTAAATCAGCGGTCAGCGCCAACGGGGCGGCTATTGCACAGGTCAGGGCGATTAACAGCGTCAGGTTTTCCAGTTCTGCCGTCTTCTGTTTACGCCAGTGCAGCACGCAGGCGAACAGCGCGGCGCAGGCGGCAATACCGATGAAAAAGAAATACTGTACGGCCCAGGGTAACCAGCTTACATGCTGTGGATGGGCCAGAACCTCTTCGATAATCAGTGAATGGTTCATTTAAACCTCCTGCCAGAGAGCGGGTTGAGCACGTCCCATTAACGGGGTGACAAACGCTTCATCCAGACCCAGATAAAACACGTGCGGTGATGTTCCGCTTTCGGGTTTCAGCACCTTGATGGCCTCATGGTGTTCGTGCAGCATTTGAGAAATCCGGCTGTGCGGATCTTTGATATCGCCAATGATACGTGCGCCGCCGACGCAGGATTCTACGCAGGCCGGGAGCAGGCCCGCTTCCAGGCGGTGTACGCAAAAAGTGCATTTATCGGCGGTTTGCGTTTCGTGGTTGATGAACCGCGCATCATATGGACAGGCCTGCACGCAGTAAGCGCAACCCACGCAGCGGGTGTTGTCGACGACTACGATGCCGTCTTCGCGTTGGAAGGTGGCCTGCACCGGACAAACGGGTACGCAAGGTGGATTATCGCAATGGTTGCACAGGCGCGGCAGCAGGACGTTGGTGACGCTTTGCTGGCCTGTCAACTGCACCTGATACTGGTTAACGAGGGTTCTGAAATCCCCCTGCGGCGTCTGGTTCTCAATGGCGCAACTGACGGTACAGGCCTGGCAGCCAATACAGCGTCGCAGGTCAATCAGCATGGCGTAGCGATGCTTGAGTGAGCCTTCATGGCGTTCAGGCGAGAAGGGGAATTGCGCCTGAGCCAGCGGAACCAGTGAAGCGCCAGCGGTCAGGACGCCCAGTTGCTGGAGAAACTGCCGTTTACTGCTGTCCATATTTTCTCCCGTCACGGTTCAACAACGAAACATTGGTCACGCCGTTGATTTGAGTGTGATGAATAAAGAATTCCAATGATTTACAGTGTAAAAATCGTGACGGGGGGTACTCTATTGTGGTTAACCACATACCCGGCTTGTTGTTGATCTAAAACAACATAATTGACAGGGATAATTGAGTGGGACGCAACGTAGTAAGATGCCTGACGGTGCTGGCGTCGCTGTGGATGCTAAGCGGCACGGTTGCGGCGCAGACATGGAACATTGGCGTGTTGGCAATGCGTGGGGAGATCTCCACACGTCAGCACTGGCAGCCGTTGGAAACCCTGTTGAATCAGCAAATTCCCGGTGAGCAGTTTCATATACAACCGTTGGACCTACGGCAGATGCAGGAGGCAGTGAATCGTGGCACGGTACAGTTTGTGGTCACCAATCCGGCGCAGTTTGTACAGCTAAACAGCCGTTCTGCGTTACGCTGGCTGGCGTCGTTACGTTCTACCCGTGGAGGCAAAGCCGCCAGTAACGTGATTGGCAGCGCGATTCTCGTCAGGCGCGATAGTGGGATCGCTTCCGCGCATGATCTGATCGGTAAAACGGTTGGCGCCATTGATGCTCAGGCTTTTGGCGGCTATTTGTTGGGGTATAAAGCACTTAGCGATGCTGGTCTGCGCCCGGAGCGCGATTTACGCCTGATGTTTACCGGTTTTCCTGCCGATGCCTTACTCTATCTATTACGCGAAAAAGCCGTGCAGGCGGTGATTGTGCCGGTGTGTCTGCTGGAAAACATGGATGAGGAAGGGCTCATTCATAAAACGGACTTTAGGGCTGTACTCAACCATCCAACCTCGATTCCCTGTTTAACCAGTACGCCACTGTATCCTGACTGGTCGTTTGCGGCACTGCCTGCAGTGAGCGACGAGTTGGCCGATCGCGTCACACGGGTGCTGTTCAATGCGCCGCAGAATGCAACGTTTCGCTGGGGAGCGCCTGCCTCAACACGCGAGGTAGAAGCGTTGCTGCGTGATGTCCGCCAGCATCCGCAGCAGCGCCAGCTTTGGCTGGACGTCAAAAGTTGGTTTATCCAGCACCGGCTCGCTATGGGGGCTGTGGCCGTTGTGCTGTTGCTGCTGACGCTCAATTATATCTGGGTGATGCTGCTGGTTCGTCGTCGCGGCAGGCAACTGGAGCGGAACAGCATTCTGCTGCGCAAACAAGAACAGGCGCTGGAAACCGCTCGCCAAATGAGTGTGCTTGGTGAGATGACCTCCGGGTTTGCCCACGAACTCAATCAGCCGCTGTCGGCTATCCGCCATTATGCGCAGGGCTGTTTGATCCGCCTACGCGGTCAGGATAAGCAGCATCCGTTGTTACCTGCGCTGGAGAACATTGATGCCCAGGCGCAGCGGGGGGCTGACACATTGCACAATCTGCGCCAGTGGGTCAGTCAGGCGCAGGGTAATCCGGTGATGACCGATGACTGGCGAGCCGTCAACGTGCATGATGCTATTCATCACGTCTGGCAATTATTGCGTATGCCCCAGCAATTTCCGGCGGTAGCGCTGCAAGCTCAGGTAAATAAGACGTTAACGCTAACGCTGCCGAGCGTTCTGCTTGAGCAGGTGCTGGCCAATCTGGTGCTTAATGCGGCCCAGGCAGGGGCAACCACGGTGTGGTTCAGCGCCCAGCGTGAGGATGGTGATGTGCGTATTTGGGTGCAAGATAACGCTGGCGGTATTGATGAGGCACAGTTGTACCAGGCTTTTCAGCCGTTTATGACCACCCGTAAAGAGGGCATGGGGCTGGGATTAGCCATTTGTCAGCGGCTGGTGCGTTACGCGAATGGAGAGATTGGGATCAAAAATCATCAGGCTCCTGATGAAAAAGCGGGCGTGGTGGTGACATTACATTTTAAGCAAAACCGGGAGGGAGGCCGTAGTGGCAATAATTCATCTGCTGGATGACGACATTGCCGTCACTCAGGCCTGTGCGTTTTTACTGGAAAGCCTGGGATACGAGGTATGTTGTTGGGAGCAAGGCGAAACATTCCTCGCTGAGGCAAACCTGTATCAGGTCGGCGTACTGTTGCTGGATATGCGTATGCCGGTAATGGATGGGCACGCTGTGCATGAAGCGATGCGCCAACGAGAAAGTTCGTTGGCAGTGGTGTTCCTCACCGGGCATGGCGATGTGCCGATGGCGGTTGAACAAATGAAACGTGGCGCGGTCGATTTTTTGCAAAAGCCGGTGTCCGCCGAGCCGCTTCAGGCGGCGTTAGAGCATGCGTTGCAGATTTCTCACGCCGCCTTCTCGCGACAAGAGATCGTGGCCTGCTATCAGATGCTCACGCCAAAGGAACGAGAGTTGGCGCAACTGGTAGCAAAAGGGTTAATGAATCGGGAAATTGCTGACGCCATGAATATTGCGGTGCGTACGGTTGAAGTTCATCGCGCGCGGGTGATGGAAAAAATGCAGGCGCGGAGCCTTGCTGAGTTGGTAAACCGACTACAGCGGATCCAGTAGATTTATGACATTTGTTTGATTTTCATTGAATTTTGTCTAATTAGCCAGAGTGATATATGCTGTTGGTTTGAGTTAATGACGAGCGGGCAAATATGGGAAATCAGACCAAAGACGACGAGTTGTACCGTGAAATGTGCAGAGTAGTCGGTAAAGTAGTACTGGAAATGCGCGATCTGGGACAAGAGCCAAAGCATATCGTCATTGCTGGTGTGCTGAGAACCACCCTCGCCAACCAGCGTGTAAAGCGCACTGAGCTAGAAAAACAAGCCATTGAGACCGTTATTAAAGCATTGGCCGGATAATCCATCAAAAGAGGAGGGTAGTTTCTTGCGCCATCCTCTTATTCTCGTCACGTTATTCTATCAATATATATAATTCAGGACTGCAATTAAAGAAACACACCGCTGTATATTTTGCTGTATATCGATTGATATATAAAAATATATATGCGAGTAGAGTCACAAATATTTGCACGCCATATGAAATGTTATTTCAACTTATCTTAATGATAATAAATCTCACTCCGCATTAATTATTTCTCTTCCGTTTTTTAATTGATGACGATCAAAACGACGATCCCTAAATAACCACATTATCTTTGTGCCTAACCCTAAAGGATTAGATTCATTCAGTTTAACCACCGTCATTTATACGATCAGGTTAGGGCAAATATTCACGTGTTGTTGGCAACATTAATGGCCGAATCGGCCGATCTGCGTGCAAAAATTAGCCTGGATGTGTTGCTGCTACTGCGTTTGCGAAGAGGATGCGAAATAAATGAACCAGGTTGATCGTCCATTTTTAGATTGTGGTTTAACGCGGCTGGAATTTTTACGTATATCCGGAAAGGGTCTGGCAGGACTGACCATTGCACCCGCGTTGTTATCACTTTTTGGTTGTAAGCAGGAAGATATCGACAGCGGTACAGTTGGCCTTATCAATACGCCGAAAGGGGTGCTGGTAACGCAGCGAGCACGCTGTACCGGTTGTCATCGCTGCGAGATTTCCTGTACCAATTATAACGATGGGGCCGTTGGCACCTTCTTTTCCCGCATCAAAATTCATCGTAATTACTTCTTTGGCGATGATGGCGTCGGGTCCGGTGGCGGACTGTATGGTGATTTAAACTATACCGCGGATACCTGCCGCCAATGCAAAGATCCGCAATGCATGAAGGTCTGCCCAATTGGCGCCATTACCTGGAAGCAGGAAGACGGCTGTATTGCCGTAGACCACAAACGTTGCATTGGTTGTAGCGCTTGTACCACAGCCTGCCCGTGGATGATGGCGACCGTTAACACGGAAACGAAAAAATCCTCAAAATGTGTGTTATGCGGGGAATGCGCCAATGCTTGTCCTACTGGGGCATTAAAAATTATCGAGTGGAAAGATATTACCGTTTGATAGAGGGCAGGCATGCCTGATACGCGTCATTAATTGCCAAAAATAGCGCGGTTTTGAATAAAAAAGCTGCCTGACGGGTATATCTATTAAACCTTCTTGCAAAGGAAAACATGATGGCTAATGGTTGGACAGGTAATATTTTACGGATCAATCTCACCACGGGTAATATCACCCATGAAGATTCCAGTAAATTTAAGAAATTTATCGGTGGGATGGGCTTTGGGTATAAAATTATGTACGACGAAGTCCCGCCAGGCACCATGCCTTTTGATGAAGGGAATAAACTGGTTTTCGCCACCGGGCCATTAACCGGCTCGGGCGCACCCTGTAGCTCCCGCGTCAATATCACCTCCTTGTCAACATTTACCAAAGGTAATTTAGTCGTAGATGCCCACATGGGCGGTTTCTTCGCCGCACAGATGAAATTTGCCGGTTATGACGCCATTATTATCGAAGGTAAGTCCGCGTCACCTGTTTGGATCAATATTAAAGACGATAAGGTCAGCATCGAAAAAGCCGATTTCCTGTGGGGCAAGGGCACGCGCGCCACAACCGAAGAGATTTGCCGCATTACCAGCCCTGAGACTTGCGTCGCCGCGATTGGCCAGGCGGGGGAAAATCTGGTACCGCTCTCCTGCACCGCAACCACAGCGGCGGCGCCGGTACTGGCGCGGTGATGGGCTCGAAAAATCTGAAGGCTATTGCGGTAGAAGGGACCAAAGGGGTCAATATCGCCGACCGCAAAGAGATGAAGCGGCTCAATGACTATATGATGACCGAGCTTATCGGCGCCAACAACAACCACGTTGTACCAAGCACCCCGCAGGCTTGGGCAGAATACTCTTCGCCAAACTCGCGCTGGACGGCCCGCAAGGGACTGTTCTGGGGAGCGGCGGAAGGAGGGCCAATCGAAACGGGTGAAATCCCGCCGGGCAACCAGAATACCGTCGGTTTCCGTACCTATAAATCCGTGTTCGATCTCGGACCTGCCGCTGAGAAATACACGGTAAAAATGAGCGGCTGCCATTCATGCCCCATTCGTTGTATGTCACAGCTCAATGTCCCGCGGGTGAAAGATTTTGGCGTACCGAGTACCGGTGGCAACACCTGCGTGGCGAACTTTGTGCACACCACCATTTTCCCCAATGGCCCGAAAGATTTTGACGATAAAGACGATGGGCGGGTGGTGGGAAACCTGATTGGTCTGAACCTGTTCGACGATTATGGCATCTGGTGTAACTACGGGCAGTTGCACCGTGATTTTACTTATTGCTACTCAAAAGGCGTTTTTAAGCGCGTACTGCCGGCGGAAGAGTACGCGGAGATCCGCTGGGATCAACTGGAAGCGGGCGATCCTAATTTTATTAAGGATTTTTACTATCGGCTGGCGCATCGCGTGGGGGAACTCAGCCACCTTGCAGACGGATCATATGCCATTGCTGAACGCTGGGATTTGGGCGAAGAGTACTGGGGTTATGCCAAAAACAAACTGTGGTCGCCGTTTGGTTTTCCTGTCCACCACGCTAACGAGGCTTCAGCACAGGTTGGGGCGATCACCAACTGTATGTTTAACCGTGACTGCATGACGCATACCCATATTAACTTCATCGGTTCCGGTTTGCCGCTGAAATTACAGCGCGAAGTGGCGGGCGAACTGTTTGGTTCGCAGGATGCATACGACGAAACCAAAAACTACACCCCGATCAATGCCGCGAAGATCAAATATGCCAAATGGACGTTGCTGAAAGTCTGTTTGCATAACGCGGTCACGCTATGCAACTGGGTCTGGCCGATGACGGTTTCGCCGCTCAAGAGCCGTAATTATCGCGGAGATTTGGATCTGGAAGCGAAATTCTTCCAGGCAGTTACTGGCGATGAAACCACGCAGGCGAGTCTGGATCTGGCCGCTGAACGTATCTTTACCCTGCATCGCGCCTATACGGTCAAACTGATGCAAACCAAAGATATGCGCAATGAGCATGATCTCATCTGCTCCTGGGTGTTTGATAAAGATCCGAAGATCCCGGTCTTCACCGAGGGGACCGACAAGATGGACCGGGAGGACATGCGCCTGTCACTGACGATGTTCTATCAGGAAATGGGCTGGGATCCGGAGCTGGGCTGCCCTACGCGCGAAACGCTGAATCGACTAGGACTTGAGGATGTGGCAGCCGATCTGGCGGCACAAGATCTGTTGCCAGCGTAAGGAACGCGAGATGACTAACGTGAGCAACGTTCAGGCACCCATTGAGGCGTTTCCTGATGAGGTAGATAGCCAAAAGAGACACTGGCTGCAGGCGCTACAGCTGCCTGCAGAACAGGTGAACGCGACGCAGGTTCAGGAACCTGCCAGCCCGGAGTCGATAGTGGCGGAGTTTATCCGCCAGCATTCAGCAGCGGGTCAATTGGTGGCACGCAGTGCCTTCCTGCAGCCACCGTATTCGGTTCCTGAAACCGACCTTACCGTGTTGCTGGATACCCTGTGTCACGGTGCGAATGGGGCGGATATTACCTGTGTGCACGGCGCTGAAGAGGCATATTTCTTTTCAACGCAAACCATGACGGCAAACTACGCCAGCATGTGTGTGCAGGTGGTGGAAAACGACATCTGTCGCGCGATTGCCGAGGCGGTACGCTTCGACTGTCAAACGTATCCGCGTCCCTATAAGGTCGCGATGTTGACGCAACCGCCGTATAGCTTTGAATCTCAGCAGGTTGCAGCGGCGCTCTCGGCAATGGAAACGCACCCGGATTACGCAGATATACGCACTGTGGAATCGTCAAATGCGGAGCCTTATTTGTTTAGCGAACGTTTTATGAGTTATGGCAAAGCGTACGGCCTGTGCGAATGGTTTGAGGTTGAGCAGTATCAGAACCCCTGAATTCTTCAGGTTGATGTCATGGAATGTGTGGACGACCACTGTCACAGCATTAGAGGATAACCCGATGTCCTTCACCCGACGTAAATTTGTCATTGGCATGGGGACGGTGATTTTTTTTACCGGCCCAGGTCAAAGTTTGTTAGCAAGTCCCAGGAGCACTAAAGGCGTTCGTTATGTCATGATCCACGACGAATCTCTGTGTAATGGCTGTAATATTTGCGCCCGCGCATGCAGGAAAACCAATCATGTTCCTGACCAGGGCAGCCGTTTGTCGATAGCGCATATTCCGGTTTCGGATAACGACAACGAAACGCTGTATCACTATTTTCGTCAGTCCTGCCAGCATTGTGATGATGCGCCCTGTATCGAGGTCTGTCCAACCGGCGCCTCCTGGCGAGATGAGAATGGCATTGTGCGGGTAGATACGTCTTCGTGTATCGGCTGCAGTTACTGCATAGGCGCGTGCCCTTATCAGGTACGCTATCTCAATCCGCGCACCAAAGTGGCTGATAAATGCGACTTTTGCGCTGAATCACGTCTGGCGAAAGGTTTCCCTCCGATCTGTGTTAACGCCTGCCCGGAACACGCGCTGATTTTTGGTCGTGAAGATAGCCCGGAGATTCAGACCTGGCTGCGGGAAAACAAGTATTACGAGTATCAACTTGCAGGCGCCGGGAAACCCCATCTGTATCGTCGGTTCGGTCAACATTTGATTAAAAAGGAAAATGTATGAACGCGTCGCAGAATGCCGAACAGTTTCACGCCCAGCTTGCGCAATATGTCCCTATGTTTTCACCTGACTACTGGCCTGTGTGGTTGGTCATCGCCGGATTAATGCTGGTGGGAATGTGGCTGGTGCTGGCGCTACACGCCATGCTGCGCTTTCGTGCCGCGCATAAAGCGTCGGCAGGGCACGGTGAGAAGGTCTACTTATACTCGAAGGCCGTTCGTTTGTGGCACTGGTCGAATGCGCTGCTGTTTCTGCTTCTTCTGGTGAGTGGACTCGTCAATCACTTCTCGGCCGTCAGCGCGTCGGTGATGAAAAGCCTGCTTACCGTACACGAGGTCTGTGGCTTTTTGCTGCTCGCCTGTTGGATTGGTTTTGTCCTGATCAACCTGATTGGCGGCAACGGACATCACTATATTATTCAGCGCCAGGGTTGGATCGGACGAGCGCAAAGACAAACGCGTTTTTACCTGTTTGGCATTATGCAGGGAGAGTCACATCCATTCCCGGCATCGCCACGTTCGAAATTCAATCCGCTACAGCAGGCGGCCTATGTTGGCGTGATGTATGGTTTGCTGCCGCTGTTATTGATATCGGGTCTGTTATCGCTCTATCCGGCGGTAGTCGGCGATCTGTTCCCGGGCGTGCGTTACTGGTTGTTACAGGCGCACTTTGCGTTGGCAATAGTCAGTCTGTTTTTCATTTTTGGGCATCTGTATCTTTGCACTACGGGGCGCACGCCGGGCGAAACCTTCAAGTGCATGGTGGATGGCTATCACCGGCATTAAGCGATGATGATTACGCGTGATGACTTACGGGCCTGGCGCGTTGGGCCCGTAATGTATCGCTGGTTTCTACGTACTTTTCCCGCCGGGGGAAGTTATGCCGATGTACATCGTGCGCTCCAGCGGGAAGGGTACATCGACTGGGCAAATAGTCTGGTGGAATATGGTTGGTCAAAATGGCGGGAAGAGGAGAGTTTTGTCCGGCAGGATATCCGGGCGATGGGAAATATTTCCCGCGTGCAAACGGTGGGGGAAACAGGTAGGCCGCTGGCGAGTGCGGAAGATAATGTCAGCTTTGGCTGTGCGGATGATAACGTTAAAATCGCCAGCGCCGGCTATGCCGCACAGATTGCCAGTGCAGGTTACAGCGTACGTATAGGCAGCGTAGGCTATAACGCGCATATCGGCAGCTCAGGCGATCGCGGACGAATTGCGGTCGCGGGAAATTCAGCGCGTATCAGTAGCGTGGGCGACGGGACGCGTATCGCCAGTACCGGCATGCGTGTACGCATCAGTGCACTGGGTGACAGAAACCGTATTGCCTGCAGCGGTGATTTAACCCAGCTAGCCTGTTTCGGCGCGGAATCGAAAATCGCCAATTGTGCAGATAATATCCATATTATTGCCAGTGGAGAGAACGCCGTTGTTGCCAGTACTGGCAATGTCGATTCGATAATACTCGGTCCTGGCGGATGCGCGGCGCTGGCCTATCATGATGGCAAAAGAATGCGTTTTGCGCTTGCGGTTGAAGGCGAAAATAATATTCGGGCTGGCGTGAAATATCGGCTCAACGAAGACCACCAGTTCGTGGAATGTTGAGCCTTGAGGTCATTTTAGCGCGAACCGTCGCTGGGTGATTTTTTCCAGGCTAAAGCACAGCAGGTAATAGACCAGTCCGGTAAAGATAAAAATGGCTGCCGGATAGATTTGCACCCGGCTATTAACCTGACCGGCAACCGTCGTGAGTTCTGGCACATTGACAATAAACGCCAGCGACGTGTCCTTCAGTAGTCCAATAAAAATCCCTGTCAATGACGGCATAGTGTTGCGCAGCACTTGCGGCAACAAAATAAGCCACAGGGCCTGGTATGGGCGAAAACCCTGCACTACTGCCGCTTCATATTGCCCGCCAGGTAACGCGCTAATTCCGGCATACACCGAGTGCATCACCGAGGCGGCAGTGAACCATGCCAGTGCTAACGTCACGGTAACTGCGCCAGGCAGATCGCTTCCTGTCAGCATGGGGAGCAAATACCACATCCAGAAAATCACAAAGATTAACGGAATGCCGCGAATAAACTCGGCCCAGATAAACAGTCCTTTGCGAACCGCGCCCGGAAAACGCCAGGCGCAGCAGGCAAGAACTATCCCCCCGGGCAGTGCCAGCAATGCCGCGCCGATGGCCATCAGCAAAGTAAGTAGCACGCCGCCGGGTTGGCCTTCGGTCACGCGTCCCCACAGGAGATAGTCCAGATTGTCAGTAATGACCGAAATATTAGCGATCATGTGGGATGCTCCTGAAACTTAATGGACGCGTTCTTATCCTGAACTGTTTACCTGACGCAGATTTCGGACCAAGACGCGTAAGCAGCATGCCTAGCACGATGCCGATAAACAGATAGAGGGCTGTTCCAACGGCAAAGGCTTCCAGTGCATGCGCGTTATAGCTCTCAATTTGCCGCACCTGATAGGTCAACTCTGCAAATCCAATACCGCTGGCAAGCGAGGAGAGTTTCATCAGGTTGAGATATTGCCCAACGATCGGCTGCCATGCGTTCGCCAGCCCTTGGGGAAGGAGAATGTGACGAAAAACCGCCCAGGCGGAAAAGCCCTGAGCAATGGCCGCCTCGCGTTGTCCGGCAGAAACCGCCTGCAAACCAGAGGCAATCTCCTCGACCAAAAAGGCTGAAGTAAAAACACCCAGCCCCCAGGCAGAACAAAGAAACTCCGGCGTTAACCACCAGACGTCACCCGGCAGAACTGACCATGGGTGTTCAGCATTAATAAAGGTAATCACGTCACGGGGTAGCCAATTCCATGCGGCGAAATACCAGAACATCAGTTGCACCAGTAAAGGCGTGTTGCGAAACACTGAGACCCACATGCCGACCACCGCGGTGGCAATGCGATTGCCTGTCAAACGTAAGCCGAGTAGTAGGAGAGCAAAGAGAGTGGCAAGCGCGACGCCTGCCAGCGTCACCCATAGCGTGGTGAGAAAACCGGAAATTATCCATTGTAGAGGTTGCCCGCTCAGCACCCCCTGCCAGTCCATTAGATGCATTATAACGGTAACTCCTGGTGTAACGGGTCGAGCACTTTTTTCAGGAAACGCTGGGTTCTGGGATGTTGTGGGCGGGTGAAGAAATCCTCCGGCGAGGCGACCTCCAGTATATCGCCGCCATCAATGAATACCACACGATCGGCAATCTCACGGGCGAAGTGCATTTCATGAGTCACGACGATCATCGTGATACCGCTGTGAGCCAGATTTTTCATCACTTGTAACACTTCGCCGATCATTTCTGGATCCAGCGCGGAGGTGGGTTCATCAAACAAAATGATTTGTGGCGATGAAGCCAGTGCGCGGGCAATGGCAACGCGCTGTTGCTGCCCGCCGGATAACTGAGCGGCATAGGCATCGGCTTTCTCGATCAGTCCTACTTGATCCAGTAATTCGAGTGCCCGGCCTTTTGCTTCCGCCTTGTTCCAGCCGTGAACATATTCCAGTGCCAGCGCAATGTTTTGCAGCGCGGTCAGATGCGAATAGAGATTGAATTGCTGAAATACGAAACCAATACGGCTGCGTAACTGGCGTAGTGCCGCCCCGCGCAACTGACTAATTGGTTTACCATCAATGAAAATTTCGCCACCGCTGAGCGACTCAAGCTGGTTGATAAGACGTATAAGAGTGGATTTTCCAGAGCCAGAGGGACCCAAAATGGTCACCACTTCACCAGGTTCAACTGCCAGGCTGACACCGTTAAGTACGGTATGAGCGTCATACTGTTTAAGCACATTGTGCAGTTTGACGCTTGCCTGACCCAATTGGGTAGAATCCGCAGCCGAAGCTGCGGAACGATGAAAAAGAGCTGAGAGCATATTACTTGGCTTCTATTTTAAAGGCGCGGGGCTGCGGGTTTTTGGTTTCAGGGCCGAACCACACATCATAAATTTTTGCCGCCTGACCGGTAGACTCCAGCTTCAAGAGTTCATCGTTGACGGCTTTTAACAGCGCGGGTTCGCCTTTTTTTACCCCCACGCCGATCTCTTCTTTACTCAGCAGGTCCGGCAAAATTTTGAAATCTGCTTTATCCGGCGCACCGCTTAACAAGCCCGCCAGAATTGTGCTGTCCTGGGTGATGGCCTGCACATTACCGTTGCGTAATGCGGTTAATGCCAGGGGAATATCGTCATAGGCCAGTACGCGCGACTGCGGGAAGCGCTGATGTAACGCCTGCTCACCGGTAGTCCCTTTTACCGCACCGATTCGCGCTTTGCCGTATTCATCGAGCTTGTCCGGAGATTTTGCCGGTACAAGGAACTGCTGGCCGGTGACAAAATAGGGCACGGAGAAATCGATCACCTGTGCGCGCTCAGGTGTGATCGTGATATCCGCTACGATTAAATCGGCTTTACCGGATTGTAATAACGGAATACGGTTGGCCGGATTGGTGGCTACCAACTCCAGTTTTACCCCCAGGGATTTGGCCAGCGCTTCGGCAAAATCGACGTCGTAGCCGACAATCTTATGCGTTTTTGCATCAACTGAACCGAACGGCGGATTGGCGTCGAATGTCGCCACTTTGACTACGCCTGCGGCTTTGATATCGGCCAATTGGTCGGCCTGAGCCTGCGAAACGCTAATGCCAGAGGCCAGTAGCACGCTGAGTGCCAGAAGTGTTTTTTTAGCGCTGTGAATTTTCGTTGCCATCATTGTATGAAATCCCTGTAGTTTTTGGTTTGTGCTTTTTACGCTCCCATAACTTACGATTCAGACAAAATAAGAAAAAATTCTTATCTATATACAAAATGTTATTAGTGAAGGGGGGGAGATCAGGAGTGATGTGCGCGAACGTTCACAAACGCTACGTGATTACCCTCATGACCTGTACCATAGGTCAATAAAGTTAAGGGCTGGGGACAAGCATGCTGCGTGATAATTTTAACGATCTTTATTATCTCATTATCGTCGCCCGCGAGCGGAGTTTTACGCGGGCTGCGGCAAAGCTCGGGGTCTCGCAGTCAGCGTTAAGCCATGCGATACGTGGACTCGAAGAGCGGCTGGATGTCCGACTCCTTACCCGCACCACGCGCAGCGTCGCGCCGACTGAAGCCGGAGAACGGCTCATCAACAGTATCAGTCCGCGTTTTGATGACATTGAAACGGAACTACTGGCATTAACCGACATCCGTCAGCGGGTGGCGGGTAACATTCGCCTTACTTTGGGTGAACATGCGTTGCAATCGACCGTCTGGCCCGCGCTGGCGCCTTTTTTGCAGGCTTATCCTGAAGTGAAAGTGGAAATGACCCTCGACAACAGCCTGACGGATATTGTGGCTGGCCGTTATGACGCGGGTATTCGTCTCGGCGAGCAGGTGGCAAAAGATATGGTTGCTGTCAGAATTGGCCCGGACTGGCGCATGGTGGTGGTCGGTTCACCCGCTTATTTTGCCCGCCATGGTAAACCACTCACCCCACACGATCTGCAAAACCATAACTGCATCAACATGCGCATGCCGACGTTGGGCGGGCTATATGCCTGGGAATTTAGCAAAGGCGGACAAGATTTGCGCGTGCGGGTTGAAGGGCAGCTTATTTTTAACAATCTCCCCCCGCGGATTAGCGCGGCGATTGCCGGGATGGGGCTGGCATTTGTGCCGGAAGACACTGTCGAACAGGCGGTGACTGACGGTGCGCTGGAAAAAGTGCTGGAGGACTGGTGCGAACCTTTCCAGGGCTATTATATGTACTACCCCAGCCGCAGGCAGCACACCGCCGCTTTTGCCAAATTGATTGAGGCTTTACGGTATACGGGCTGAAATGGGAAGGGTTAACAGGCGATAAAAAAACCGGCATTGCGCCGGTTCGGAAATCAGATTTTGCAGGCGTCGCCGCAGTCATTATCAGCAATAATTTCCTGCGCTTTCTTATCTGCATCTTCCAGACGTTCAGCATTACGCTCTTGCGCTTCTTCCAGTCCATCAAAGACCAGATTATCGAGATCAATTTCCATCATTCACCTGCTCAGGTTCAGCGTTTAACATCACACTATTATATTGCAAAAATGTTGCTTAACAGCAGCGATTATTGCTACTTAGCCCCGAACTTAAATCAGATGCGCATATTTTTCCGGCAGCGTGGCCCACAGATGGCGGCTGCGAAGAGCTGTTGGTCATAAATACCGCTAAACGCCAGCGCGTTCTACCGTTTTATCTCTACTTTTTCATTAACGTGATGCGCGATCATTTTTAACAAATGCGTGACAAAATCACTATACATATAACTTAATATCTTTTATACATTAATTGTTCAACCCTGCGACTATTCCACAAAAGAGAAAGATATATGGAACAGACACCTGATAAGAAAAACGATAATTTTCAAAAAGATGGCAAAGAACAGTTCAATCGCTCAATCGGTTTAATTTCTAACTTCGCGTTGGGTTTTACCTACCTTTCGCCGCTCACTGCCGTCTATTCGCTGTTTGCGCTGGCCGTAACGCTGGCGGGGCCGCCCGCAGTATGGTGGATCTTAATCGTCGCATGTGGCCAGCTTTTAGTGGCGTTGGTGTTTGGTGAGGTCGCTTCCCAGTATCCGATAACTGGTGGACTGTATCCCTGGGCGAGAAGATTATGGGGCAAGAAATATGCCTGGATTGCCGCCTGGATTTACCTGTGGGCGCTGGTGGTCACCATTACGTCAATTGCGGAATATACCTCGACGTTTGTTGAGTCGCTGTTCCACTATGGTCAAACGCCTGCCACCATGTTGCTGACATCTGTCCTGCTACTGCTGTTGATGATGGCTGTTAATATGTCCGGGACCAAAAACCTGGCCAGGGTCGCCAAAATTGGCTTCTGGTGTGAAATTGTCAGCGTGATTGCGCTGGGAATTTATCTGCTGATCTTTCACCGTTCTCAGCCTTTCTCCGTCATCTTCGACTCGATGGGCGTGCTTGCTCAGGACGGAAGCTACTCCACCGCGTTTATGTCCGCCGCGCTGATGGGGCTGTTTATGTTCTTTGGCTTTGAAGCCTGCGGTAACGTAGCGGAAGAGGTGCAGAACCCGAGCAAAAAGATCCCGGTCGCGATGATTTTAAGCATCGTATTTGGTGCGATTTCCGCCATCATTTCCGTGATGGGTTATCTGCTGGCTTCACCGAATCTGGTCAGTATCGTGAATGGTAAAACGTCCGATCCAATCCCCGCCATTCTCAATGAAGCCTTGGGGGAAACAGGCGCAACTATCTTTATCATCGTCGCGATTGTGGCGATGTTATCGTGCATTTTGTCTCTACAGGCTGCGTTAAGTCGTCTCATTTTTTCTTTCTCCCGCGACAGAATGCTGCCGGGAAGTGAATGGATGTCCAAAATCTCGAAAAACGGCGTTCCGGATAATGCGATGGTCGTCAGTTGCCTACTGCCGGTGATCATCTGCGTTTGGGTCTATTTCCAGCCAGACAACCTGTCGCGTATTACCGCGTTTGCCGTAATCGGTATCTATATCTCGTTCCAGATGGTCGTGCTTGCTGCATTACGTCAGCGTCTGAAGGGCTGGAAACCGGCCGGGGAGTGGACCATTGGCGGTTGGGGCGTGATTGTAAACGTACTGGCCTTAGCCTATGGATTATGTGGGATCTGGTTGCTGGCTCAACCGGCAGATAGCAGCGACTTCATTGACCGTTGGACAGTGCTGTTCGGACTGGCGATTGTCGTTGGGTCGGGGCTTATCTATATGTTCCTGACCCGACCGTTTGGGCGCTCTGCGGCGCCGGAAAATGATGCTATTGCTTACGCCAATAAGCTCAATATGGGGCAGGATAACTAAAACAAGGGCCTTCGGGCCCTTAGTTTTGATAGTGATAAAGGATAAAGTAGTCGCTCTGATATACCACGGTGCTGTTGGCGGGTGACAGTAACTCCCCCACGCGAAAGCGAGGCCAACTGGAGAAGATAATCCTGTTTTCCAGATTGGTCAGTATGACGTAGTCAGGATGAGCGCAGGAGAGCAGTTCGGCTTCGATTTGGCTGACCAGCAGATCGACGGCGGCGACGCCAAGGAACTGATCGTTGTAGTAGACCGGCACTGCCGAAGTCAGGGTATAGGAGATATTGCAGATATAATCGACGTACGGGCCGTGGATATAAGCTTTCCCTGCCGGTGGCGAATGTTTAAACCACTCGAAGGTTCTGAAATCCAGTCGTTGCTGCGTGGCCTGATCCAAATCGAGGTGAGCCTGGCTCAAACCATTATCTTTCTTATACCACCACTCCAAAAGCCAATACTCTTTGGTGGTGGTAGTGCTCTCTATATGGCTGGCAAATCCGGCTCCAGAGCAGTAATGGTTGTCATTGAGCGTGCGCTTAATATGCCCTTGAACGGTGGATCTCACAGAGGGATCGAGGACAACCTCGGCTGAAGCTTTCTGTATTCCGGCAATCGCCTCATGGATGCTCCTCGCCAGCGCCACGGTAGAATCTACGGTAGAGACGGTAATATCATCAATTTTATGGATTAATGCGCTTAAGGATGTCGAAGAGCTCATTGTCTGTCCTGCCTTCACGGGTTGTCAGTTCGAGTTATATTTCAGCTTTTTTTCGATAAGGTAATAGGTAAAGGTGTCGATGATCCGCGTGGCAAGCTGTACTGATTCCGCCTCGTTGTGGGCTGCCAGCGCATCGGCCAGCGCTGAATAAAGCGCGATAATTTCGGCATGAATGCTGTCCGTGCGATAGAGAATCGCCACCAACGATGCCCATTCAGCTTGCACCTGAAGCTCCTGGTTCGCCAGCCGTGCCGAATGTGAACTGGCGGCTATCGCCAGCAGGCATCGCATATCGGCCTGGGTCATCAGCTCAGGTGATTTTGCCTTTCTAAGCACCTCAACAAACTCGCGAAATTTGGCGATATCCGCGCCGGTCATTCGTCTGGAGGCAAGTCTTGCGCTATGGCTGATGATGGCGCAATGCATTTCCCCCAGATCCGAAAGATAATCGGTACTGATCGCTTTGAACGGATGCAGAGGGCTATTTTTGCCATCGATATTTTCGCAAACGAAGCTGCCACCATTACGACCACGAACAGTATGGATAAGATTATTAGCCCGAAGCGTGTTTAGCGCTTCTCTGATAGTGATATGTGAGACACCCATCATCTTTGCCAAATCAGTTTCGTTGGGAAGCTGTTCTTTCGGCTCCAACAATCCCGTGATAATAGCGTTTGAAAGGCGTTGCACTATCTGGTCTGAACGACTGACCTGCCCGATAGGCGCAAATATGACTGCGTGAGTAATCATAATCTTTTCTGCACTCAATTCCCTGAAACAACGACCCTTTCTAACACATGCCCGCTGGGCAAGGAAGGTAAGAATGGCCGCGTTATTTTACATGCCCATGCGCAAAATTTGCCGCACAGACGGATGTGTGTCCCGATAACCTCTGGAGCTGCGCGCGCCGCGTCAGCTACCAGTGGCAAGCCTTACCCTGAATAATGTAAAAAATAAGTTAAAAATGCGAGGCTTATCATAGTGTCAATGTTGCGTATTTGAAAAGTTTTTACAATATATATATTACATAAGATTCTTTATGTATTAATGAGCGGGAGACAGGCATGAAAACCCTGAAGCATTTTATTAATGGGCAATATGTAGCAGGCGGCAGCGAAGAGACCTTCGAACTGGTGAGTCCGGTTGACGGTGAAACGTACGCATTATCTCCTAATGCCAGCGCGGTAGAGGTGGAGCAGGCCTACTCTGCAGCTGAAGCGGCGTTTAGCATCTGGAGAAAATCGACACCGGCCCAGCGACAAATAGCGTTATTGCGCCTTGCGGACGAAATAGAACGCAATGTGGAGCGACTGGTCAATGCCCAGAGCCAGGAGACCGGTCAGCTTCGCCATTTTATTGAGAAGGAAGAGATCGCGGCATCCTGCGATGCCATCCGTTTTTTTGCCGGGGCTGCACGTTGTCTTGAAGGCAAGGCAGCAGGCGAATATTCCGCTGGATATACCTCGACTATTCGCCGGGAACCGCTGGGCATTGTCGGGCAAGTTACGCCGTGGAATTACCCGTTTATGATGGCGGTATGGAAGATTGCGCCGGCACTGGCTGCAGGTAACACGGTAGTGTTAAAGCCAAGCGACACCACGCCGGTCAGTACGCTGCTGTTGGCGGAACTGGCGGCGCCCTTGTTCCCGAGAGGGGCATTTAACGTGGTTTTAGGCAAAGCCAGTACCGGTTCTCTGGTGGTCTCAAACCCGAAAGCCTCACTGGTTTCGATTACCGGTTCGGTCCGTGCAGGTCTGCAGGTTGCGGCCTCGGCAGCGGCGAACCTGACCCGGGCGCATCTGGAATTAGGTGGGAAGGCGCCCGCGGTGGTATTTGCCGATGCGGATATGGACAAGGCGATTGCGACGATTGTCACGGCTGGCTTTTTCAATGCCGGGCAGGACTGCACGGCGGCCACGCGTATTCTGGTCGAACAGTCCGTCTACGCTGAATTCCTGGGAAAACTGGTACAGAAAACAAAGAGTATTAAATTTGGGCCGCCAGAAGATCAGGAGGCATTGTATGGCGCTTTGAATAGCCGGAATCAACTCGAGCAAGTGAAAGGCTTTATCGAGCGTTTACCGGCACATGCAAAAATTGAGACCGGCGGGCGCGCCGGATCTGGCCCAGGCTTCTATTTTGAGCCGACGCTCGTCTCTGGTCTGCAACAGCACGATGAAGCTATCCAGCATGAAGTATTTGGTCCAGTAATGACTATTCAGTCGTTTTCTGGCGATGAAGATGCATTACTTAAGGCCAATGATGTGGAATATGGTCTGGCGGCGAGCGTCTGGACCAGCAATCACAGTCGCGCGCAGCGCTTCAGCATTGACCTTGATTTTGGCACGGTATGGATTAACAGCCATATTCCCCTGTGCGCCGAAATGCCACACGGCGGCTTCAAAAAATCGGGTTATGGCAAAGATCTCTCATCCTATTCGCTCGAAGAATACACTCGGGTGAAACATATCATGTGCGACATTTCTGAATAGAGAGGGTGGTGATGAAAACATTAAAAGTGGCGGTGCTTTCATTGGTGATGCTCTCGGGCTATAGCCTGGCAGAAAGTTCCTCGCTGAATACCGTGAAAGAGTATATGGCGGCGTGGAATGCGCATGATGCTTCGCGAGCGGCTCAATATCTTGCAGATGATGCAGTCTATTATGATGCCGCCGCGGGAGAACCGATTACCGGCAGGGAAAAAGCAGAAACAGAGGTGATTGGCGCCTTTATTAAGGCGGTCCCGGACCTGACCTGGAAAATGATCGGCAAACCCGTTTATGACGAGGATACCGTGGCTTTTCGTTGGCAGTTCTCAGGAAAAAATAGTGGTGAATGGGCAGGGAGCCCACCGACAAATAATCTGATAAGATTTGAAGGTGTTAGCTATATTCATGTTAAAGCAGGAAAAATCACCTGGCAGGGTGATTATTATGATTCTAAAAAACTGGATGAAGAATTAAAGCCAGTGAAATAGATGGCGATCCCCCTTTTTGTTGAGGAGGGAATGCCTCTTATTTGTGTCGTGTTAAGGGCAGTGTAGCAATAAGGAAAAAAGTAATGGCAATTACCAGACGTGATTTTCTCAACGGCGTCGCGGTGACCGTTGCGGCGGGGCTTACCCCGCTGGAATGGGTCAGGGCGGCAGGGAAGGAAAACGCATTTATAGATGGAAGTTATTATCCGCCTGCGCTGACGGGGCTGCGGGGCAATCATCCGGGATCGTTTGAAATGGCGCATGCCGTGGGCCGTGAGCATAAACATTTTGATTTAAACGCTCTGCCTATTGAGGAAGAGTACGATCTGGTGATTGTGGGCGGCGGTATCAGCGGCCTGGCTGCCGGTTGTTTTTGGCGTCAACTTGCCGGGCAAAATAGCCGGATTCTGATCCTCGATAATCATGACGATTTTGGGGGGCATGCCAAACGGAACGAGTTTACCAGCTCGGGCAAGAAACTACTCGGCTATGGCGGCAGCGAAGCATTCCAGTCGCCTGCGCATAATTTCAGTCCGGAAGTGCAAAAGCTGATGGAGACCGTGGGCGTCAGCGTCACGCGGTTGAAAGAGAGTTTTGACGTAAACTTCTATCCCGACTGGCAGCTCAGTCGCGGCGTTTTCTTCGATAAAAAGAATTTTGGCGAAACAAAAATCGTCAGTGGCGATCCGGGACGTGCGGTATCTGATGATATTCCGCCGGACAGACTGAATGGACGCAAGATCGAAGACTTTATCAATGATTTTCCGCTAAGCGAAAACGACAGAAAAGCGTTAATCGATCTGCATGTACGTCCTGCGGACTACCTTCCAGGTATGACGGTTGATGAGAAAACTGAATGGCTGGATACCCACAGCTACAGCGAATTTCTGGCGACAAAAGTCGGTTTGAGCAAAATGGCGCTGCTCTATTTTCAGCAGCGTTCTAACGACTTCTTTGCCATCGGCATTGAAGGGATTTCCTGTAGCGATGCCCGGGCGTGCGCCTTACCGGGTATGGAAGCACTGGGATTACCCCCGCTGGATGGAGAGTCGCTGGCCGACCTCGAAGAACCGTATGTTTACCATTTTCCGGATGGGAATGCCGGCCTGGCCCGACTGCTGGTCAGATATATGCTGCCGGATGCGCTACCGGGCACTACCATGGAGGACTCGGTCCTCGCCAGACTGCATTATGAAAAACTGGACCTGCCGGAAAACACTACGCGTCTGCGCCTGAACAGCACGGTGATTAACGCCGCCAACGTACAGGGTGGTGTTGTTGTTAGCTATCTGCGCGACGGCAAAATGCATCGCGTTCGTGGTAAGAACACCATTATGGCAGGTTATAACATGTTGATTCCGTATCTGGTACCAGAGATGCCGGAACAGCAGCAGGCAGATCTCAAACTGAACGTGAAAGCGCCGCTGGTATACACCAACGTGGTGGTTAAAAACTGGCAGGCATTTAAACAGCTTGGCGTGCATGAATTTTACTCTCCGGCAGCCCCTTACAGCCGGGTCAAACTCGACTATCCGGTCAGTATCGGCGGGTATCAACACCCAGCCTCACCAGACGATCCGATGGTGATTCATATGGTTTACGTGCCCACATATCCTGGCAGTAACCTCTCGGCAAGAGAGCAGTTCCGTTTGGGGCGGGCCTATTTGCTGGGGACTACGTTTGCGGCGCATGAAGAGATGATTCGCTCCCAGTTGCAGGAGATGTTTGGCTCAACAGGCTTTGATAATCAACGCGATATTGCCGCCATTACGGTTAACCGCTGGGCGCATGGCTATGCGTATTACCCTAACTCGCTGTTCGACGATATGGATAAAATGCCCGAGATTATCGAGCGGGCGCGCAAGCCTGTCGGTCGTATTACCATTGCTAACTCCGATTCTGACTGGGGGGCTTATGCTCATACGGCGATCGATCAGGCATGGCGAGCGGTTAATGAACTCAAGGAGATGGGGTGATCTATGCGTAATGTAACCGTTCTTGCCGCCTGTTTATTTACCGCCACGGTTTCTGCGGCTGAAACTCATGGCGAATACATCGCGAGGATTTCTGACTGCGTAGCCTGTCACACGACGGAAGGTGGCGCGGCGATGGCAGGGGGCAAAAAGTTTCCCACTCCACTAGGGGATATTTATTCGACCAATATTACTCCGGATAAGACGCAGGGGATTGGTAGCTACTCATACGAGGATTTTGAAAAGGCGGTCCGTCAGGGGATTGCCAAAGATGGTCATCCGCTCTATCCGGCTATGCCTTATCCCTCTTACGCGAAGCTTTCTGACGAGGATGTTCAGGCGCTGTACCGCTATTTTATGCATGACGTCACGCCGTCGGCACAACCCAATAAAGAGAATGCCATTCCGTGGCTACTCTCCGCCCGCTGGCCGCTGCATATCTGGAACTGGTTGTTTACCGACGCGCCAGAGACGGCTGCTGCGAGCGCGAAAACGGATGAAAATGCGGCCCTGGTGAAACGAGGCGCTTATCTGGTGGAAGGCCCGGGACACTGCGGTTCATGCCATACACCGAGAGGTGTGGCGATGAACGAAAAAGCGTATAGCAATGCCGATCCCGAGTATCTGAGCGGCGCGATGATCGACGGCTGGTATGCACCGTCGTTGCGGGGCACCGGAATGTCGGAGTTGGAGTTAAAATCGCTGTTGCTGACCGGTAAAAGCAAGCATGCCGCGGTTTCTGGTTCGATGGCTGAAGTCGTTACTCAAAGTACACAGTATCTGACGGACGAAGATGCCACGGCGATCGCACAATATCTGCTGAGCCTGAAAAGTACGAAGCCTGAAGCGGGGCGTAGCGCAGCGACTACGGCATCCTGGTCGAATTCAGCCGAGGCGGGCAAAGTGACCTATAACCGCTACTGCTCAACGTGTCACGGTCTGGAAGGCAAAGGTACGGATGATAATGCACCTTCGTTGATCCACAATCCGCTGGTGATGGTGGATGACCCGACGCCGCTGTACAGAGTGATTGCCTATGGTGCAGAAACACCGACAACACGGGGCAGCGTCTCCTTTAAGATGCCAGCCTACGGCGGCATGTTAACCGACAACGAAATGCGCGACGTAATTAACTACGTGCGTAAAAGTTGGGGGGAAGGGAATGGTGAAGTAAGCCAGCAGGATCTGGCTGGCGTTAAAAAAGCGTCACATTAAACAGCATGCCGTATAAGCACCGCCATCCGGCAGTGCTTATACGGCGTTTTCCCTGATAATAGTCGCGAGTCGGGTAAACGCCGCCGCCATTTCATGTTCTTCTATACTGGCAAACCCCAGCAGCAGGCCGCTGCATTTCTCTTCATTCACGTAGTAGCGAGACAGCGGACGCACCAGCAAATCTTGCGCATTCGCCTGCTGAGCAATGGCGATGTCATCGCTTCCGGCGGGTAACTGTAAAATCATATGCAGCCCGGCGTTACTGCTGAAGGAGCCAAGGTAATGTTCGCCAAGTTGGCGGGTGATAAGTTCCACCAGCATCTGTCGACGACGGCTGTACAACTGGCGCATTTTCCGAATATGCGCCGCGTAATATCCCTCGCGGATAAACTCCGCCAGCGCGGCCTGAATCAATAAATGTCCGCCGCGATAGAGGTCGTTATGTACCTTTTTTAGCGGTGCGGCTAGCGGTTTGGGCAGTACCACATACCCGAGTCGCAGTGCGGGATAGAGTGTCTTGCTGAATGTTCCGATGTAGATAACCGGTGTCTCTTCCTCCAGTCCCTGTAATGACGGAATAGGCTGGCCGGAAAAGCGAAACTCGCTATCGTAATCATCTTCTACTATCCAGCTTCGCGTTTCGCGGGCGCGCAAAAGAAGCTGTTGCCGACGGCTCAGGCTCATTACCGAACCGAGAGGATACTGATGTGACGGTGTCACAAAAATCAGCTTCGGTGCGGGTTCTGTTGGGCCTGGGGGAATCATACCTTGTTCATCAACCGGGATTGCCGAAAAGTTAACCGCGTTGATGCGTAGAATGTTTTTTATCCCCCAATAGCCTGGCTCCTCAATCCAGGCACTGTCACCCGGATTGCACAAAGCGCGCGTTACCAGATCCAGCGCCTGGTGAATACCTTCAGTAATCAGAATTTGATCAGGCGAACAACGTACACCCCGGGCGGTGCGCAGATAGTCTGCCAGCGCTTCTTTCAATTCACTCACCCCGCCTACGGCATCGTAAGTGAGAAACTCCGGGCGTAGTCGCCTTGCCAGCCGATCCTGGATTTTTTTGAGCACCCGGTGAGGAAAATGCTGAACATCAGGCACGCCAGGAATAAAGGCTCCCCATTGCCGGGGACTGGCGCTGGCATGCCCCAGCAGTTCAAGGCAGCGGGCAGATAAGCGGGTGTGATCCTCAAGCGCAACAGCCACTGGCTCTTTGTTGGGGCGTAGATCGAGATTGTCGAGCACGCTGTCGGTAACGAATGTGCCGCTGCTGGTGCGCGCAGAGATATAGCCCTCGGCCTGCAACTGCTCGTAAACCCGCAAGACGGTGTTACGCGATAACGTCAGTTCGCCCGCCAGATCCCGTGAGGGAGGCATGCGGGTAGCCGGTTTCAGGCTGCCCTCAAGGATGCAATTACAAATGGCGGCATACAGACGACGATGCAGTTTTTCATCTGTCTGCTGGCTAAATGCTTGCTTGATCACATCTCCGGCAAGTGAACGCATTTGGATCCTTAAAATAAAACGATTTGGCTCTCGATTAAAGTACCAGATGGCGTCTAAATTTAAAGGGTAATTCAACTGAAATGTAGTTATGGACAAGGTGTAGCGAATGAACAATAAAAACCTGCAACAACGTCGTCTGGATGCCACCCCGCGTGGCGTGGGTGTCATGTGTGACTTTTACGCCCAGTCGGCAGAAAACAGCACGATTACCGATATTGAGGGCAATCAGTATATTGATTTTGCCGCCGGGATTGCCGTGCTGAACACCGGGCACCGTCATCCTCGTCTGGTGCAGGCGGTTGAAGCCCAACTGCAGGCTTTTACCCACACGGCTTATCAGATTGTACCGTACGAAAGCTATGTGTCTCTGGCTGAGAAAATCAACGCCGTTGCGCCGATTGACGGTAAACGCAAAACCACATTCTTCACTACCGGTGCCGAAGCCGTGGAAAATGCGGTAAAAATCGCCCGCGCGCATACCGGTCGTCCCGGTGTTATCGCTTTTGGCGGCGGTTTTCATGGACGTACTTACATGACGATGGCGCTGACCGGCAAAGTAGCGCCTTATAAAAAAGGGTTCGGCCCGTTCCCTGGTTCCGTTTACCATGCGCCATATCCTTCTGAGTTGCAGGGTATCTCCACGGCGGATTCGCTAAAAGCGATTGAACGCCTGTTTAAAGCCGACATCGATCCAACCCAGGTTGCGGCGATTATCTTCGAACCGGTCCAGGGCGAAGGGGGCTTTGTGGTAGCGCCGTCGGAGTTTGTTGCCGGGATCCGCCGTATCTGTGATGAGCATGGCATCGTGATGATTGCCGATGAGGTGCAAAGTGGTTTTGCTCGCACGGGTAAACTGTTTGCGATGGATCACTACGCCGACAAAGCGGACCTGATGACGATGGCGAAAAGCCTTGCGGGTGGGATGCCGTTGTCTGGGGTGGTAGGCAAGGCAGAAATTATGGATGCGCCTGCGCCGGGTGGGCTGGGTGGTACCTACGCTGGCAACCCGTTGTCGATTGCGGCGGCTCATGCGGTACTGGATATTATTCGTGATGAGCAGTTGTGCCAACGGGCAGCGGCTCTCGGTGAACAACTGCGCGCCACCCTGACTGACGCGCAAGGATGGTGTCCTGAACTGGCCGAAGTGCGCGGCTTAGGCTCAATGGTTGCTGCTGAATTTTGTGATGCAGCGACGGGCGAGCCCAGCGCTGCGGTCGCGCAACGCGTGCAGAAGAAAGCCCTTGAGCAGGGATTATTGCTGTTAACCTGTGGTCAGTACGGCAACGTTATTCGTTTCCTTTACCCGCTGACAATTCCGCAGGATCAGTTCGCCAAAGCGCTTGATATCATTAAAGCTGCGACGAAATAGTCTAGCCGCTCAGTATCAACGAAAGCCGACGGTGGTCATTGCCGTCGGCTTTATTTTTGCCCACAAAAATTGATCTTCCTCGTGTGCAGCGCGGTAATTATCGGTAATGGGTTGCCAGTTATATCGTTATATAATTTAATATATATCGTTTTTATTCCTCATCCAGATGGTACCCCATGTTAACTCTCCGTTCTTTTGTGCTGGTTTGCGCCAGCTTCCTGGTGGCGTTCTCCGCGCAGGCCGAGCGTACGATTACCGATCAGCTTGGTCGTCAGATCACGATTCCAGACCATGTCGACAACGTGGTTGTGCTGCAACATCAGACGCTGAATATTCTGGTGCAACTCAACGCCCAGCAAGACATTGTTGGTGTCATGTCGAGCTGGAAAAAACAGCTCGGGCCTGAATTCGCGCGTTTTATGCCAAAGATAACGACATTGCCGACGCCGGGCGATCTCACCAGCGTGAATATCGAGAGCCTGCTGGCGATTCACCCACAGGTCGTCTTTGTTGCCAACTATGCGCCTGCGGAGATGATTCAGCAGATTCAGAACGCCGGTATTCCGGTGGTCGCTATCTCATTGCGTCAGGATGCTGATGGTCAGCAGAATAAAATGAATCCGACTATGGCCGATGAAGAGCAGGTCTACAACGAAGGGTTAAAACAGGGGATTCGCCTGATTGCGGATGTTGTGGGGCGCAAAGCGCAGGCAGAGACGTTGATCGATTACGTTTTTGCGGCGCGGGCAAAGTTCAACGCGCCAGTTGCCAACATTCCTGATGCGCAAAAGGTGCGTATTTATATGGCTAACCCCGACCTGATGACTTACGGCTCCGGGAAGTATACGGGACTGATGATGCAGCATGCGGGAGGATTAAACGTGGCGGCGGCCAGTGTGAAAGGCGCCCGTCAGGTCGCGCTTGAGCAGGTATTGGCGTGGAATCCGCAGGTGATTTTTGTTCAGGACCGTTACCCGCAGGTGGTGACGGAGATCCAAAACGATCCCAACTGGCAGGGAATCGATGCGGTGAAAAATCATCGTATCTGGCTGATGCCGGAATACGCCAAAGCCTGGGGGTATCCGATGCCGGAAGCATTGGCGATAGGTGAACTGTGGATGGCCAAAAAACTGTATCCGGACGCCTATAAAGACGTGGATGTCGATGCGCAGGCGCAAGACTACTATCAGCGTTTTTATCGTGTGAACTGGCAGTCTGATGCAGCTAATTAACCGCATTTTCCCCCAGCAGCCACTGCTAATGGCGGCGGTTTTATTACTGGGCGTCAGCTCACTGTGCCTCGGGCAATATCCGCTGTCGTTAAGCGAGGTATTTTACCATCTGACGCACTATAGCGATGCCGAAGGGATTGCCAGCCAGATTGTCTGGACGGTGCGGTTACCACGAATTCTGATCGCGTTGCTGGCGGGGGGCGCGTTGGGTTTATGCGGTGCGACGCTGCAAGGGGTATTTCATAATCCACTGGTCGATCCGCATATTATCGGCGTAACGTCGGGGGCTGCTTTTGGCGGTACGCTGGCGATTCTGCTCGGTCTGTCGCCGTGGCTGATGATGGGTTCAACGTTTTTCTTCGGTCTGACGGCGCTGATTCTGGTGTATGCCATCGCTACATTGCAGGGGCTGGAGAATACGCTGGTGCTGATCCTGTCGGGTATTATTCTAAGCGGTTTCTTTGCCGCACTGGTGAGTCTGATTCAGTATCAGGCGGATACCGAAGAGACGTTACCGAACATTGTGTTCTGGCTGCTGGGTAGTTTTGCGACGGCCAACTGGCATAAAGTTCTGCTGTTGGCGATTCCGGTGGGTATCGCCGCGACGGTTTTGTATCAGTTACGCTGGCGGATAAATCTGCTATCGCTGAATGACAAAGATGCCAGAGCGCTGGGCGTGGCGGTGGTTCCTCTGCGACGCAGCGTTCTGGTGTGCTGCGCTTTTTTAGTCGCCGCTCAGGTGGCGGTCAGCGGCAGTATTGCCTGGGTCGGGCTGGTTATCCCGCATCTGGCACGTTTGCTGGTGGGGGTCGATCATCGTCGGTTGCTCCCTTGTGCCTTCTGGCTGGGGGGCGGTTTTATGATTGTGGTGGATGATATTGCGCGCACCCTGCTGCCTGCGGAGATCCCGCTGGGGATCATCACTGCATTATTTGGTGCGCCGCTGTTCGCTTTTTTACTCATCCACACCACCCGTCGGAGGAAACAATGAAATCTGTCGCACTGCGCGTAAATCAGCTGACTTACGGGCATCGTGTACCGCTATTTGAGCCGCTCACATTCAGTTGCCGGAAAGGTGAGATCTGGGCGGTGCTGGGACGTAACGGTCTGGGTAAAACTACGCTGCTCGATACGCTAGCCGGCACGTTGCCTACTTTGGACGGCAGTATTGAAAATGACGGTGGAATTGGGATTGTGGCGCAACATTGTCATCTGCCGTTTCCCTATACGGTTAGCGATGTGGTGCTGATGGGGCGGGCACAGCACGTGAAGTTATTTGCGCAGCCCAGCCAGCAGGATCAAAAAAGGGCAGCGCAGGCGCTGGAGCAACTTAATATCGCACATCTTGGCGCCTGCTCGTTTGGTTCACTTTCTGGCGGGCAACAACAGTTAGTGATGATAGCCCGGGCATTGGTCACGGAATGTCAGACGTTATTGCTTGATGAACCGTGTTCCGCGCTGGATCTCGCTAATCAGCAGGTGGTGCTGCAGCTCATCAGCGATCTGGCTCGCCAACAAGGCTGCAGCGTGCTGTTTTCAACCCACGATCCGCAGCATGCGCTACAGATAGCCACGCATACGCTGCTGCTGCTTCCTGAAGGAAAATGGCGGGCAGGGCCGACGGACAGCATCGTGACGGAAGATAATCTGTCCCAGGCCTACGGATTACCGCTGCGAAAAGTGAACGTTGACCATTACCAGACGCCGTTTATTGCGCCGCTGTTTTCTATTCGTCGGTAAGTGATACAAAACCAGCGGCGATCAGAAATTCCTGGCCGCCGTTGCCGAGTATAAACTCAACCAGCGCCAGCGCATCTTTGGACGTTTCCAGCACCGCCAGCTGGTATTCACATTGAATGTTATATTCAGCCGGAATCGCTATATAACGAACGTCGGGGAGTGCGCGGAGCGTTTTTGCATAATGCGCGTAGCCGATAAACAGATCGGCCAGTCCCTGACGCAGGACCCAGGCGCTGGCAAGTTCTCCCTGCGGGATCCTCACGGTGTCGCGACCACCAACCAGGGGAATGGCCCTTTCGCGCAACTGCTGCCCGAGGCCCGTCTCCAGCGCATCCAGCTTGTCAAAAAATGCCCAGGTATAATCTCCGGAAGGATCACAGCCGGGCGTAGAGGTACCAATGCGCAGGGCAGGGTTTCGTAGCAAATCCAGCCATTCACCGGTCCGGGTGGTAACCAGACCCAGCTGGTTCCAGCAAAAGGTATGCGTCGAGAGGGCTATATGCTCAGCCAGAAGGCGCTGCGGATGCTCCCGATTGGCCGAAGCAAACAGCGCACAGGGTTCACCTGCCTCAATCCGCTCACGCAATAAACCGGCTGGACCATATTCCACCTTTACATCTGTTCCACTGATGCGCGTGAAATGGGTTATCAACGGAGTCAGTGCCGGGCGTAAACTGCCGGCAGCAAGTAGAGTGATGGAAGAAGACATCGCGTCAAGCCTCGTAATAGGGTAAGCGTCGACGAAGACGCGTGGCTGGCCGGGAAATGGCTTGCGCGACGCACTGCCCAATTTCTGCGCAGGCAGTAAGCCCTTGCACGAAAGGTTGATCGTGCATCAGCCAGGGAAGTGCGGCGAGCGCAATGCGTCCCCGGACGATATCAGGCGCCTGTAACGTATAGTCATCGCCGACATCCGGTATTTCCTCACTCGTGGACTGCAGTTGATCCCGTAGCGATGGAAATGGCAGATCTTTAATTTTTAACGCTTTCTGGCCTCTGGCATCGATAAAAACGTCAAACTCATAGGTTTCGCCCTGAGCGCGTATTACCGTCATTTTTTCTTTTTGCTCTAACTGATAATCCTGACCGAGCGCGCGAATATTCAGGATCCCGGCCTCACGCAGTGCCAGTAATCTACGGATCGATTGTGAAGGAATGGCTGCATAGTTATCGATAAAGACGCGAGCAAGTCCATTGTCAAACCGCTCTCTGTCTTTCTCATCCAGCCACGGAACAATTTCCTGTACGGCCTCATGCAGTCGCAGAATAGCGTAACGCCAGGCAACCGTATGTTTGTCACGTTTATTGCGTTCGACCTCTTCAAGATTGGCTGCAGCCCAGCGAAACGGATCGTGCTTTTTACGGGCAGCGAACCAGACATCCGTAAAGCTGTCGGCGTTCAGGGAAGAAAGGGCGACTTCTTTGCTCCAGATAGGGTCAGCCAGCTCAATTTCTTTGGCTATGAGCATAAAGATCCTGTCCAGCAGCCCAGCAGGACCATCTGCAATACACTGTTCCAGAGCCTCAGTAGTCACAATGGAGAGTGGTTCGTAGGGGAGAGGGCAGTAAAAATCGGCTTCCGGTAGAATGCCAGAACGGGACATGAGGAGAATGTTGAGATCCTGACTGCCTTCATTTCTTTCGAAATGAACACCTTGCGCATCATCTAATACAAACCTACCGTGTTGTACTACGACAGCCATAGCCGCATCGATAGCGCTCAGCGATGTACCCAAAATTCCTACATTACATGCCGGGATTTTGGCCTCCATTAGTCCAGTCCACGGACTCGGGAAGAAGGTACGTGACGCGCTTTGTGCGTCAGGCCAGACGTGACCCGTGGCGATGACAGCAAGATCAAAATGCTCCGGGTCGTTATGATCGCTGCAAATAACAACGCCATCCGTTGTGGCTTTGACATCCTTGACCTGACAGGACTCGTGTACGGTGACGTTAAACCCCTGTTTGTCCGCAAGGTCTACAAGGCGTAAAAACTGGTCACGAAAATATTCACCAAGCAGAATTCGCGGCAGAAATTGTCGCTCATGCAGTGAGTCGTGTTTCACGCCATAACGGGCTAAATGTTCAACGCTCTGTTGGCGTAACCAGTCGAGATAAGAAGAGGTAATAGGGGGAATTTCAATACTGGCGATATTTGCCAGCATCAATCGCGAGTTTTCTTCATCGCTATAGGGCATGCCAACCCCAGCTTCATTTGATTGTTCGTAGAGACTAATTGAAAGCGGGGTTTGATGCTTTAGGAGCGCGAGTAACGTATAGATTCCTGTCGGTCCCGTACCGACGATAGCGATCTTGTTCATCTTATCCACCTGATATTATTTTTATGCCCTGTGATCGATGTTCTGTGTCGGCATTGTGCCAAAAACAAGCGAAGCAGGATAAGTGTGGTCGATAACAGCGCTGGAGACAAACGGGATAGACAGTAAGAATTTCGAAGTCGTTCAGGACGGCAACAAAAATTGGGGGATATTATCGAGAATAGAATGAGGAGAAAAGCACCACATCAAAGATGATATGGTGCGTCCGAGTGGACTCGAACCACCGACCCCCACCATGTCAAGGTGGTGCTCTAACCAACTGAGCTACGGACGCAATATGGTGCGTTCAATTGGACTCGAACCAACGACCCCCACCATGTCAAGGTGGTGCTCTAACCAACTGAGCTATGAACGCAACGTTGTAGGTGACAACGGGGACGAATATTAGCGGCACAGACCGAATGAGGCAAGAGGGAAATAGCATTTTTCTTCCCGATCTCACGCGTTTGCAGAGTAATTAAGCAAGTTGATTATATTTTGTTGATTTTGCAGCGTGTTTTTTACTCAGGGGGCGATGGACTGGGCATTAGTGGTTAACTGATATCCGAAAAGCTGATAGTGAAAAAAAAGCCTGCATGGGCACGGACCCAGGCAGGCGTAAAGAAGAGAATTCGAACTTTTTATAATGAGGCGTAATAGTAAGATAGTTACATCTCACTCTCTTAGTAGCGGTTATGCCATTGAAAAACTTAAGCGTAACCACATTTTTTAAGTTTAGCGGGAGTTATCAGTAATCCTGTATTTTTCTATTCGTATTCAGAACACCGGTAAACCCAGGCCTTGTTTCACTTCTCTTAATGTCTGCTGTGTGATTTCGTGCGCCTGTTGACTCCCTTTTTTCAGCATCGCCATCAGCATGCCTTTATCCTGAATGTAAGTTGCCCGACGCTCACGCATCGGCGCGATGAGTTCTTGCAAGCACATCTCCAGCTCATTTTTGCATGTCCTGTCACCTAATCCGCCGCGCTGATAATGCGCTTTCATCTCCGCCACTTTGATTTTATCTGGGTGAAATGCGTCGAGGTAGGTGAATACGATATTGCCGTCAATTTGCCCCGGATCGGACACTTTCAAGTGGTTAGGGTCGGTGAACATTGCGCTGACGGCGCGATGAATAGTTTCCTCGCTGGCGGACAACAGAATTGTATTACCAAGGGACTTCGACATCTTGGCGTTACCGTCGATACCGGGCAGACGACTGGTTTCACTCAGCAACGCTTTGCAATGCGACAATACTGGGGCAGGTAACAGGCTATTCATCTTATGCACGATTTCATTGGTCTGTTCGATCATTGGCAGTTGATCGTCGCCGACCGGAACCACTTCAGCTTTGAAGGCTGAAATATCTGCCGCCTGACTGATGGGATAAACCAGAAAACCAACCGGTAACGAGCGTGCGAATCCTTTCTGCGCAATTTCGTTTTTGACCGTAGGATTACGCTCCACGCGCGCCACAGTAACGATGTTCATATAAAGCGCGGTCAGTTCGGCAAGGGCGGGCAAGGCCGATTGCAAACAGATGGTGGTGAGTGAAGGGTCTATACCCGCGGCGAGATAGTCAGCCAGCACTTCGGGAATGTTGTTTTGGATCTTTTGTGGTGTACTGCCGTTATCGGTCAGTCCTTGCAGGTCTGCGACTAATATAAACTGCCGATAATCGTGTTGCAGCGTGGCGCGTTGGCGCAACGAGCCAACATAGTGGCCGAGGTGCAGCGGACCAGTAGGACGATCGCCTGTGAGGATGATGGTTTTGTTGCTCATATAAGACTCCTTAAGCGTAAAACCGAAAGGGGTCTTCAAATGCAAATAACCGCCTTTCGGCGGTTATTTGAAATGGGGAAAACACATTCTGACCGCCTTTAAGAAGGCTGCCACCACAGGTTATGAGTAAAACCGTTGATATCGTGTTTGGTGTTCATGCTGTCAACTTACCACTACCTGAAGTGGAGGTAAAGCAATGCGCCGACAGCTGACATAATTCAGCTTGCTTCCAGCATGCCAAAGCTCACAATGCGTGAACGCCCCAGTTCTTTTGCGCGATACAGCGCTACGTCTGCGGCACGCAGTAGATTATCGCTCTGGGCATGCTGCGGGTAGCTGGCAACACCGATAGAGACATCCACATGACCAATATCGGATACGCCAAAGCGCAGTGACAATTCGCGTACACCGTTGTAAATGTCCGTCGCAAAGCTATTGGCCGTCTGTTCATCTGCACCTGCCAGCAGTACGAGAAACTCTTCCCCCCCGTAACGGAAAGCCATGCCGCTGTCGTGGACGACGCGCTGAATAATGGCAGCGATACTTTTTATCACACTATCGCCTGCCTCATGGCCAAAGCGGTCATTGATGTTTTTGAAATGGTCGATATCGATCATCAGGCAACTGATCGGTTCTTTGGTACGAACTGCCTGGCTCATCTGGGTACGGAGAGTATCTTCAAGATTATGACGATTGCGCAGACCGGTTAGTGGGTCGTACAGCGCTTTCTCCAGCAGCGCATCGCGCAAGCGTTGGTTGGCTAATGCCAGGCCGAGTGCTTCCGCCATCAGCTCAAGGTATGCGCGAGATGAGGTGGAATCCTCGCTGAGATTCTGGAATGAGAGCAGGCCGATGGCTTCCCCCTGGGCAATCAGCGGAACGCATAAGGTATGCCGCTGGCACGACTCTGGCAGATGGTAGCAGGCGATATCCGGTTCGCCTTGTACCGGTGGATGGCTCTGGCCGCGGCGTACTGCCCAGCATTCGTCCGGGTGGAACGCATCGGCTTTGCCCTCTGGTGAGAGCCACTGCGCAACGCAGCGCATTTGCCAGGGTTCCCGATCCAGTATGTACAGTCGGCCGGCAATACCTGGGGCTATATTTGGCGCGAAAAGTTCTGCCACATTAATGACATCGGCAAAACTCTCGCACCCCTGCAGACGCTGCGTCATACGCGCCAACAGCTCACGGATCCCCCAGTCGGCGTCTCTCTCTTTCTCCAGCCGCTGACGGGCCAGGCCGTTCTCGCGAAAAATCCGGATCGCCTGGGCCATATCGCCAATTTCATCGATCTGGTTAAAGCTGGGGGTCTCGACAGCATAATCTTGCGATGCCAGACGGTTTACTACATCGCTCAAACGCACCACCGGGCGCAGCACGCGGCGCTTCAATATAAATCCAAGAACGAACAAAAACAGCAGCGCCGTAAGACCGACCATCACTTCAGAGGCTGTGCGTAGTGTACGTGACGCCTGAGTGGCATCTTCAATGGCATTGAGTACACGATTGTCGAGCAACTGGCGGAAATGGTCGATCCGGTCCTGTGCCTGCTCCAGTTCCTGTTCATAGGTTTTGCTGAAGAGCAGGGCAATAGCTTGTGTGTGTTCTCCCCGCGCGACGCTGGCCAGCGCCGCAGCTTGTTCGTCCTGCAGGGCATCAACAATCTGCAATCCTTCATGCAATAGCGCCAGCTCTTCACCTGTAGCTCCGGCAGCTTTCAACGCCGCCAGGCGATGCTCAACGGCTTTCAGTGACGCCTCTTTCTGGCGATAGTTGTTCAAAGCGTCCGGGTCTTTACTGACCACGTAGAGACGCGCCATATCGGACAGCGACCAGGCGTCGAGCTCCACTTCTTCGGTCAGTTGATCAAATTTGTAACGTTGTTCCACCACCTGGCGTTCGGTGTTATCGGCGTTGGACGCCATCAGCATGACAACGCCGGAGGCGATGGTCAGGCATACCGTCGCGCTGTAGGCCCAGTTGGTGATTGTGGCTATTCGCACTGATGACATCCTTCTGCGACGATTAATCAATTAGCATGATTGAAATTATAGGAAACGTATGATTTTGCGTGAAAATAAAAAAGGCGGCCCAGGGCCGCCTTCTGTTATCGTCCTGACATCATAAATCTGGAGGATTTTTTCCTTCTTCCATAAAGGCTTCGTCGATTCCTTCCACGTTACCTGCATGATCGCGCCCGGAAAACAGGTTCCAGCAGGTAATGAATAGCGCGGCGATCAGGGGGCCAATCACAAACCCATTGATACCGTAAATCTCCATCCCGCCGAGGGTGGTTATCAGAATCAGGTAGTCCGGCATTTTGGTGTCTTTTCCTACCAAAAGCGGGCGCAGGATGTTGTCTACCAGCCCGACGATAATCACGAAGAACCCGACGATAAACAGCCCTTGCCACAGTTGGTGCGTAGCGAAGAGGAATATGGCCGCGGGTACCCAGACGATCGCCGAGCCGACGGCAGGCACCAGAGACAGAAACGCCATTAATGCGCCCCACAGAACGCTGCCGTCGATATCCACAATCGCAAACGCGATGCCGCCAAGAATCCCCTGAACTAAAGCCACAACTGCTGTGCCCTTGACGGTTGCGCGCGTTACGCCGACAAATTTGGCGAACAAATGCTGTTTGGCAAAATCAGAAAGTGGTAATGAGTCCAGAATCTGGCGCACCAGATAAGGTCCATCTTTTAACAAGAAAAACAGCAGATACAGCATGATGCCAAAGCTGATGGCAAAGCCGAATGTCCCTTTACCGATCAGGAATGCGCTGCCCGCAAGGTACTGCCCGCCTTGCAACACAATGTCGGACAGCTTTTTCTGGATTTCTGCAACATTATCCAGATTGTGTTCTGCGAGGAATCCTCTCGCCCAGCCAGGAAGATACGAAAGAATAGTGGTGACGACTTCGGGAAACTGCGTGTCGTTTTGTTGCAGTTTGGTGTACACCACATTGAGTTCAATGGCCAGCGATGACAGGATCACCATAAGCGGGATAAAGACAATCAGACAGATAATGGCGATGGTTATTAACGATGCCAGCCCGTTGCGTTCGCCAAGTGCGCTGCGCAGCCTGTTTTTTACCGGGTTAAAGATAGTCGTTAATATCGCGGCCCACAAAATGGCGGAAAAGTAGGGGGACAGCACATCGAAGAACGCCCAGGTAACGAGGGCTAGTATGAAAATGAAGAAACCTTTGGTCAGTCCGTTAAATCGCATCGGTGAATCCTGTAATGAGAAGCAGTCCCGACTATAGAACCGTTCTGAGGATTTACCAACTTTTGCTGAAGATCTCTGCTTAATACCAGGCGGGTATGGACTCGGGTTTGATTAGACAGTGTCCGTCAATGCGATAAAAATGACGTTCTTTACGCCGTATCGTGGCCAGTGTCTTCATCGTATTGTTTGCGGTATTGCAAAGGAGATTGCCCCATCATTTTTCTAAAACAGGTAATGAAATAGGTCATTTCCGTAAAACCCACATGCTCGGCAATCTCCGTCACGTTCAGTGATGAGTAGCGCAATAAATCGCAGCTTTTTTTAATCCTGCGGGTGAGTATATATTCCTGGATCCCGCCACCGGTTTGTTGACGGAAAATTCGCGAGGTATAGCTGCGTGAAAAACCAATATCCGCAGCTAAATCATCGAGTGAAAATTTCTGCTGATAATGCTCTTCTATCCACTGCATAATGCGGGCCGCCACGGTCTGCTGTTGGTGCACTACACTCCGCGGTTGCAGGGGAAGAAAGTCCAGAAGTTGCATTACCAGAAAAGCAACATCACTGGCCGATTGATACCCGTTGCCCTTAAGTGATTCAAACCGATCGAGGATATAGGCAATATAGTCCGCATGTTCACTGAGATCGTGAATTTGTGCCGGAGCATGGGTGCCAGAGAGTGCTGCAAACTGAGCCTGGTGGCGGGGAAACATCTGCAAGGCACTGATTACTTCATTGTGCTCAATATGCATAGCCGTACGATAAGACGGATTGTTCGGTGCAACATCAACCTGCACCTTATGCAAGCGAAACGGTGGGAAAATAAAAAGTCTGCCCGGCTTTGCTGTATAGTGTTGTTTATCAACGACGACGATGCCGTACCCTTTTGAAATATATAAAAACTCAATGCATTGATGCCAATGGTAATAATGAACACTCGCGCCCATTGGACGCTGAAAGGAAATCACTTCATTCCCCATCGCAATTCTTTCAAGTTTTTGTGGCTCGTTCATTTTTTACCATGACAACAGAATTAAGTTTTGCTGCTATATATTAAAGATATTGCTGAATATCTGTCCGTAAATCCAATCAAACTTAAAAATCGAACTGTTTTTGTGAACATGCTCACGCTGCTGTAGGAAACAAAAAGACTAACCTCCGTCCGTCAGCACCTGGTTGTCGCCAGTAGTACTGAGTCTATAAATACTTCATAAGAGGTAGTGGATTATGATTGCAATTAAACCTTCGGTTTTTTTTATTTATACTTATCATTGTCGAGATAATGCTGGAGCCGAATCATGAACGCGATTGCCCCGACTCGTTTAGCGCAGCTCAAAATGAGCAGCTTTATTTTTCTCTATTTCTTTACCTGGTCATCCAGCTTCGGCTTATATGCATTATGGCTGAGTCAAAAAGTTGGTCTTGATAGCGTAACAATTGGTACAGTATTCGCGGTTAATGGTGTGTTTGCCGTGGTTATGAAACCAGTATATGGTTACATCATGGATAAAATAGGCATGAGCAAATGGCTTCTCTATTTTGTCTGCGCCACCTCGGCATTAATGGCACCGTTTTTTGTGGTTATTTACCAGCCTTTACTGCTGAGTCATACGATGCTCGGCATTATTATTGGTGCATTCTATTTAAGCCTGGGATGGTATGCGGGAGTGGCTGCCGCAGAATCCTATGCCGACCGTTTCAGTCGCCTTTACGGCCTGGAGTTTGGCCGTATCCGAATGTGGGGATCGCTCGGGTGGGCGCTGGCGGCTTCGGTTTCCGGCGTATTGTTCAACTACACGCCAACCGCCAACTTTATACTGAGCAGTACCACCTCCGTAGTCATGCTGCTGGTGTTGTTGAGCCTGAAGATTGGTGATGAGCAGCTACGAAATAACTCGGTTATCTCCGAAAATAAAATTGTCTTTGCCGATGTCATTGCGCTGATGCAAAACCGAAAATTCTGGATGTTTAGTCTGTATGTCGCAGGTGTCGCGTGGATGATGTTTGTAGCAGAACAGCAATTTCCCCGTTACTTTGTCTCTTTCTTTGCCACCAAAGAGCAGGGCAATGCCTGGTATGGTTACCTGGGGACGCTCCAGGCTGGTATTGAATTCCTGATGATGATGTTTATTCCCACGCTGGTTAACTATTATGGTGCCAAGAAGGGGTTGCTGCTGTGCGGGTTAGTTGTGGGGGGCCGTCTGATCCTTTCTGGTTTAACAGTCGACCCAATTATGATTTCAATTATTAAACCATTTTACGGTGTGGAAATAGCGTTACTGTTAATCTCTGTATTTAAATATATCGCTGAACATTTTCACAAACGCGTTAACGCCACCATGTATTTGTTGGGTTATCAGGCAATGGTATATGTTGGTTCTGTTGTCGTGGCGCCACCTGCTGGTTATTTATACGATAAAATAGGGTTTGCACATACCTTTTTAATTATGGGTGTCTGCGCACTGCTGTTTACGCTAATTTCCGCTTTCACGCTTTCTTGTAGCCATGCGGGAAAAAAGATATTAACACCGCGTGCTGATATATTGCGCTCTCAGACTATTAAAACTTCCAAATAGTAATAACAGGATAATTATGATTACTAATAAAACGGCTAATGTCGTTACTGAACCCTTGCGCGTGTCATACGCCGCCCCGGTTGATCGTCAGGCATTGAAAAAAGAGTTAGATAAAGCAATACCGTATATTTCGTCACGAATTGATCGAACGCTGTATGCGCTTGGCGATAAATTTCCCAATGAGGCCTGTGAAGGTGGGAAATGGCAACCCGCTGAAAATAACCAATGGACAAACAGTTTCTGGACAGGGCAGCTCTGGCTATTGTGGGAGATAACCGGCGATAGTAAATACCGTCAGGCTGCTGAGCGATTCATTACTTCTTTTGCTCATCGTCTGGTAAACCGTATTGAAACAGATACTCATGACCTCGGCTTTCTGTATTCATTGTCGTGTGTAAACGCGTGGCAACTGACCGGGAACGCAGCCGCACGCGATATCGCCTTGCATGCGGCTGAAATGATGATGCAACGCTATAACCCAACGGCAGGTATTATCCAGGCATGGGGAGACCTGACGGATCCGGAGCAGCAGGGACGAATGATTATCGACTGTAATATGAATCTACCGCTGCTCTACTGGGCAAGCGAACAGACGGGGAATCTGGTCTTTGCTGACGCGGCCTTATCTCATGCCATGCAGGCAGCGAAATATATCGTACGGCCCGATGCATCGACGTATCACACCTACTATATAGATGTTGTGACCGGTGAGCCGCGGTTTGGCAATACGCACCAGGGACACAGCGATAGCTCATGCTGGGCACGCGGTCAGGCGTGGGGGATTTACGGATTCATGCTTAGCTATCTGTATACGGGAAAATCTGAGTTCGTCAGCCTGACCCGCAGCCTGAGTCATTACTTTATCAACCGCCTGCCTGAGGACTCTATTTGTCACTGGGATCTGGCTTTGAATAACACTGGCGCCGTACGCGACAGTTCGGCTGCCGCTATCGCTGCCTGTGGTCTGCTGGAGCTAGCGAAAGCATTACCGGCGACAGATGCAGGTCGGATGCAGTATGAGGAAGTGGCTTTGCGGATTGTACAATCGCTGACGAAGCGCTATCTCTCTACGGATGAACCGGAATGTGAAGGGTTACTGATGCACTCGGTTTATCATATGCCAGCTGGTAAAGGCGTTGATGAATGTTGTTCCTGGGGAGACTATTTTTATCTTGAAGCGTTAATTCGCGTGCGCCAGTGCTGGACGTCTTATTGGTAGAGGCAATTATCACTAAGCGTATGAAATATTAAAAGTCGGGCAACAGTTTTGTTGCCCGACTTTAGCTGCCAGGGATATCCGCCGTGATTTAACCGTGTCTGATTTTCCCATCAATTCCCGGTTGAGGTTTACCAAACAGATATCCTTGTGCGAAATCGCAACCCAGTGCCTGAAGTTTTTCCAGTTGCTCTTGCGTTTCAACGCCTTCTGCAACAGCCTTCATATTAAGGGATTTCGCCATGCCAGTAATGAGTTTGATAATATTAAGGGCATCGTCCTGGGTAGATAGTGAATGTACAAAGGACTTATCTATTTTTATTTTATCGAAGGCCAGCCGGCTCAACCGCGAAAGAGAAGAATACCCGGTACCAAAATCATCGATGGAGATTTTTACCCCCAGAGCTCTGAGCTTGTTAAGTGTATTCATCGGCGTATTACTCTCAGTAAAAATAGAGGATTCAGTGACCTCCAGTTCAAGGCGTTGCGCGGGGAGTCCTGTTTCTTTCAGGATAGTTTGCACTATTCCGGCAAAGGCTTTGCTGCTTAGCTGGACAGGCGAGACATTGACTGAAATTTTGGCCGGAATCGCCCAGGACGCCGCTTCCGTACAGGCAATTTCTAGTACAGATTTCCCCATTTCGTTAATCATGCCTGTTTTTTCAGCAACAGGAATAAAGCTATCCGGCGACAGGAGACCCTTTAGAGGATGTATCCAACGAATGAGGGCTTCATAACTGTAAATTTCCCGGCTAAAAGAATCCACAATAGGCTGATAATAAACCACGAATTCTTTATTCACTATGGCCATCGCCATATCATGCTCAAGCGTTCTGCTTTCTTGCAGCTTTTCTAACATCCATTGCCGGAAGACTTTTATCTTGCCTGAACCTTCATTTTTGGCTTCATACAGGGCCAGATCTGCAAATTTATAAAGATAATCGGAGCGGCGCTCTGTTTCTGATATAACAATTCCAACACAGGTAGTTATGTTTATAATTGTGTTATAAATAGTGTAGGGCTGGCTGATAAAATCACATATCTTTTGGGCTCGCGAAACGGCCTGGCTCTCCGTCAGACCACTTGAGAGAAACGCAAACTCATCCCCACCTAAGCGATACAGCGTATCTGAAGTATGGCTCATCGAAATCAGACGGTCCGATATCTGGCGTAATAAAACATCACCGGCATCATGACCATAGGTATCATTAACCTCTTTGAATCGGTCCAAATCAAACAGCATCACTGTCACAGAATCGTTGTTTTTTTCTGCCATCTCGATTGTTTGATTTAAATTCCCCCAGAAAAATTGGCGGTTATTCATATCAGTAAGTGAATCATGGTAGACGTCATATTCCAGTTTTGCATTCTGGATTTGCAACTTTTCTTTAGATTTCTGCAGCTCTTCAGCAAGGCTCTTAACCTGAAGATGCGCTCGCAGAATATTTCTGTTCTGGAAGAATATCAGCACACCCAGTATCGCACTCAGTATGATCAGCAGAACAGATGTCGCCGAGTAAATATAGTACAGAGTTTGAATTTTAAGGTTGGCGTTATTGATCGAGTTTACATCTTTATTTAACGCACCGGATGAAAGGCGGCCAAGTTGCGAATCCAGCGTATGCATTTTTTTCAGGTATGTCTGAAGTTCTGAACGGTCCATTTTCTCGAGGTTAACATCCAGATAGTTAAGGATGTTTTCAAGTTTGATCGCCAATTCACTGTGCGCTTGATTGCTCTCTATATAGTGCCCCAAATCACCTTCTTTTATCAAATCACTCTGGCTAAGCATAATATCGAGGCGCAGGCGCACCTCGTCGAGGTTCATCGTTTTATCGATAGTATAAAGACCAAGCAATGATTCGAATCGGTAATATTGTGATACCATTTGTGCAGCGGACCATGAATCGGTGTAGTGAGTCAGTTTCTGTAACTCTTGCTGTCTTTCATGGACTAAGAAAGAAATATACCCAGTAGATATAAAAAGAAAAAATATGATGCCAGCCAGTATTCTGTTCATGATGTTCCTCTGAACGCTTACTCAATATCCATTCTACTGACCTGCCAGGCTGATCTTGAGTAATAAATCTGATTATTTAGTTCAGGTATGCTGTCATAGGGATACACAATGAATAACGGGCCTTTATCTCGAATTCGCATGTATTTTCCGTTGATTTTTAAAGCAAGAATGACATTGTACTTCTTGAAATCATCGAGAGGGATAACGGTGGTGTAGTCATTGAGTGCAGTAACTTTTACAACCGAGCCTTTCGCCCCAACAAAATCCATGAGCTTTTGTAGTGGAATACCCGTAAAAGTCGTGCGTCCATTATACCAAGGGGAGGTGGTCTGAAAACTTACCATGCCCAGTTTCTCGAGGCTGGCGGTATCAAAAGTGGCTTTCCCGTCTTCATTTGTATTTTCTATATTACCGGACACTGTTAGAAGGACCTGGCCCGTAGGTTTGGAAAGTTCACCTGCCCAGAGCTGTGTAGAGACGACTAAGCTTAACAACATGACTAATAACCGCATTCTGGCCTCACCTGACTACTGGATGTAAAAAGATTATAATTTAGATATTATGCTATTTATATATACTGTATGGATATTATTTTACGGTACGGTTATTTATTTTTTCATTCAATGAAATCAGTGGGTTAGCGTGGTGGTGTTTTATGCTTTGATTAAGTAAGATCGATGTCGTCATTTAAAGTACCGCTAAAATTTACCCCGTCAGTTTAAAAATAAGCTATCTATTCAGTCAGCGCAAATAAATACCTACGAATGCCAAGGTTTATTTTTATGCAGTCATAAGGTGCCGTTTTTTCGTTGGATGATAATTCCTGGCAGCAAAGCAGCCCTCTGCATATGGGCGTGCTTCGTTCCAGTAATCATTGACCGGCAAGTTGTGGCAGGTATGCCTGCCTGAATCAGCTTATTCGTGCATCTGTGTTGACTGGCGGGCATACAGGTAAGCGGTGGCTCGCGATACGCCTAAATGCTGCGCCACGGTATCCATTGATTTTCGTACGTTCAGTAGGCCTTCTTTACGGAGTTGTTGAATCAATAACTTACGGTCTTCAGGTTTGAGTGCGCGCGCCGTGGTCGCGCGTTTGGCGGCAAAGTCATCGATACGTTGGCGAATAACTTCGTTACTACCGGGATCGATATGCTCCTTTATGGGGGAGTTTTCGGTTTCAGTAAATCGCGCAAGCGCGCTCTGCATACCGCGAAACAACGTCATATCAACATTAAGGCACAGTGCCGCGACGTATTTACCGTCCTCACCCTTGATGCCAATGGAGGTGCTTTTTACCGGACGTCCATCAGCAAATTGATTGCTGTAGTTAGCGATGATGTTGGGAAAGTCTGGCGATGCTATGCGTGCCAGACCCAGTTCTGTTGCTGGTTGGCCAGGTTTACGTCCGGAAAGATTATTATGGATGGACAAAATGGCATGTTCAGGTTTTTTGAGGTCATGAACAACCACTTCACAAAAGGGAGAAAAGGTTTCGCTTAACCCTCTGGCGATAGTATCAAGTTGGCTGAGAAGCGAGTTATTGTCGGTTTTTGGCATGCCAGTCTCCTGCAGTGATGCCTTTTGCCATGATTGCGAGCAGTTTACAGTGAGCGGGGATCGCTTTTCCAGACTGGAATAAACAGACAGGAATAAGGTATCTGCATGGCAGATACCTTGCTTATCATCCGGCCAGGAATGCACCATAGCGGCTGATGTCCACGTTTCCACCGCTGATAATAATGCCGATTCTCTTACCCTGGAGTTCAGATTTGCGTGCTCTGGCGGCGGCAAAACCCAGACAGCCAGTTGGCTCTACGACGATTTTCATTCGTTCTGCAATAAATTTCATCGCAGTGACTAATTCAGTGTCTGAGACAGTCAGAATATCGTTCACGTTTTGCTGAATAATCGCAAACGTATACTGCCCAAGGTGTTGAGTTTGCGCGCCATCGGCTATGGTTTTCGGTGTATCAATATGAACAATGCTGCCGCTGCGAAAAGACTGCTGACCGTCATTGCCTGCCTCAGGTTCTACGCCATAGATCATACAGTCAGGGGAGAGATGTCTCGCTGCCAGCGCGGAACCGGATAGCAGACCGCCGCCACCCAGACATACGAAAAGGGCGTCTAACGGTCCCACTTCCTCAATCAACTCTTTCGTTGCGGTACCCTGGCCCGCAATAACGTGCGGATGATCGTAAGGAGGGATCAGCGTTAGCCCTTGTTTCTCAGCCAGATTCTGACCAATTTTTTCTCTGTCTTCAGTATAGCGATCGTAAATCACGACATTTCCGCCATACCCTTTGGTCGCGGCAACTTTGGCAGCCGGGGCATCATGCGGCATGATAATTGTCGCCGGGATTCCTAACAATTTTGCCGACAAGGCGATGGCTTGTGCATGATTTCCCGAAGAAAAGGTCACGACGCCCGCAGTCCGTTGTTGTGGCGTGAACTGGCGTAGCGCATTCATAGCGCCGCGAAATTTGAACGCGCCCATTCTCTGGAAGTTTTCGCATTTAAAGAAGACTTCAGCGCCAAATTCTTCATTAACCGTACGCGACGTCATCACCGGCGTTTTGTTGGCATAATCTGCGATGCGCTCTGCCGCAGCGACAATATCGTTATAATCAGGCAGTGTCATATCAGTCATTTTTATTCACCTGTATACAGTTATAAATCAGGCCTGTGGGGCCAAAGCCATCGCTTCGATTTCTACGGCAAAACCGTAATGAAGTTCGGCAACTCCAGCGACAGCACGGGCAGGGAGAAAATCACCGATCCACTCACCATAGATCCTGTTAAATGTCGGCCACTGGTTAATATCCGTGACATAGACGCGTACTGAAACCAGGTGCTGACGCGAGACTCCAGCACCTGCCAGACAGGCATCGACATTTTGCAGGGCCAATCTGGTTTGTTCTTCAAAAGACGCATCGGTTTTTTTTTCGCCATCCTGGGTGACTGGCAGCTGTCCAGAAATGAACACAAAACCACCTGCCGTTGTACTGTGCGAGTAATGACCTGCCGGGGGAAAACTGCCTGGTGAAGCGTTGAGCGTAATGTCTGGGGACATAAGCGATCTCCTTGGTTTTTGATGATTCATTTTGTATGAATTAATACTGTTTGTATTATTTATACGCCTTCATGCTCCGGTCGGCTAGTGATAGTTTTCATGGCTGCTGATTTTGTGAACTAAAGCAAACGTGGCACCCGCTATATAGCCCCGGAACAAGGCGTTTAAGCTAAAAACGTTAGCCAATATGACCGTGGTTAATCTTACTCAACGGCTCATTGATATCGAAGATTTTGAAAAACACCTCTTCTATCCCCAGGTGCTTCAGACGGGCTGTATGCTTTTTAACATAAGCCAGCGCGGTGTCTTGATCCTGAAACAGATAGATGCCACCGGCTTCATGATTTGCTTCGTTCTCGGTCCAGATTTTCCAGATAAAGCCCGGCTCCTGATTGATGGATTCGGCCAGTTCAACAAGTTGTTGCGACATCTCGGAGCCAAACGGGCCATGAAAATTAAAGTGAATCTGCAGCAGTTTGTTAGACATACTTCCTCCCTGGATTGGGTTATGTAACGGGTAAGAGGGTTAGCGTAGCAGCACTTTACCCGTCAGGTAAGTTGTTGCCTGCCCACCAATATAAACGCGAGAACCCGCCAGTTGGCAGCGTAAATCCCCACCGCGCCCAGATACCTGACGCGCCAGCATTTGTGTTTTGTTCAGTTTCTCTGCCCAGTAAGGAATGAGCATGCTATGCGCCGAACCTGTGACAGGATCCTCCGCGACGGCTTCGCCCGGGCAGAAGAAACGGCTGACGAAATCGTATTCCCCGTCACCTGGCGCGGTGATACAAACCATTTTCCCTAGCGGGATCATGGCGTGGATATTCGGGCGTACAGCCTCGACCTGGCGCTGGTTCTCCATTACGACCATATAGTCGCGCGCCACGCGAACTTCTTTACATTCGGCGATGCCTAAAGTTTCCAACAATAAGGCGGGCGGTACGACAGGGTCGCTTTGCCAGGCAGGAAAATCAAGCGTCAGCCATTGACCGCTGCGTGTGACCGTCAGCGGACCCACAAATCGGGTGGCAAAATGGAGAGTTGTGTCCGGGTAATCCAGATGTTCAAAAATGACATGCGCTGCGGCAAGCGTGGCATGCCCACACAAATTGATTTCTCCCTGTGTGGTAAACCAACGTAGCTCAAAGCCATTATCATTGGCGACAAAGAAAGCGGTCTCCGACTGGTTATGCTGCTGCGCCATTTTTAATAATGTTTCATCGGGCAACCAGTCTGCGAGCGGACATACTGCGGCGGCATTACCGCCAAACGTCGTGGTGCTAAAGGCATCTACCATATAAAAATCGATTTGTTGCACAGTGTAACCCTCTCTTCGCTTGCCGGATAACGCCCACTCTACCATGCAATGAGTGCCATGAGTTAAGCGAGCCTATTCGCCAGTACAGTGAAAATTCGTTATCATCCGTGCCCACACTCCATCCTGGCCGCCTGATGTCTACCATTCTTGATACCTTTATTGCCCCGCCTTGTTATGACCTGATAGAGATTCTCTATCAGGACGAGCATTTGCTGCTTATCAATAAACCCACCGGGCTGCTCAGCTTGTCGGGGAAAAATCCGCACAATCTCGATTCGGTACATCACCGGCTGGTACAGATTTTTCCCGGTTGCACGCTGGTCCATCGGCTTGATTTCGGCACCTCCGGGCTAATGGTGGTGGCCCGTAACAAGGCTATCAACGCCGCGCTGTGCCAGCAGTTTAGTCAGCGCATGGTGACGAAGGTATACAGCGCACTGCTATGCGGGCATGTGGAAAACGATGCAGGGATTATTGACGCAGCGATTAGCAAAGATCCGGCGCTGTTTCCGCTGATGACGATTTGCGCCGTTAACGGCAAGCCTGCGCGCTCGCGCTATCAGGTTGTTGAGCGTTTTGTTCATCGCCAGGAGAACGGGGAATTACTCCCCTTAACGCGCGTACAACTGACGCCTGAAACCGGGCGTACCCATCAACTACGGATCCACTGTCAGCAGTTGGGACATCCTATTTTAGGGTGCGATTTGTATGGCGGGCGTCTGCTGCCAGGCACTGAGCTCACCCCGCGACTGATGCTGCATGCCAGTGCATTGCGTTTCAGGCATCCTGTCAGCGAACAATGGGTGAATGCCGAAAACGCCAGTCCCTTCTGAAGGTGTAAAAAAGCCGCCAGACGGCGGCTATTGTGCGGTTAGCGTGCCGCGCGCTGCAAAATGACGGCTGACGGCTGGCGTTGCAGATAACGCATCCGCAGCATCATTAAGACGGCCGCAGAGGTAAGACCGATAATAAAGCCCATCCAGAAACCCGCAGGTCCCATCCTGTCGACCACCAGATCGGTGAGCGCCAGAATATAGCCGCTTGGCAGACCCAGCACCCAGTAGGCTGTAAAGGTGATAAAGAAGATAGAGCGCGTGTCTTTGTAACCGCGCAGAACACCGCTGCCAATAACCTGGATAGAGTCCGATATTTGATACACCGCGGCCAGTAACATGAGCTGCGCCGCCAGAGCGACCACTTCCGGGTTATCGTTGTAGAGCAGGGCAATGTGTTCACGGAAGGTCACGGTGAAAACCGCCGTCACAACCGCCATGCAGACACCAACGCCCAGACCGGTTCGGGCCGCCGTTTGCGCCTCCAGCGTGGAACCCTGACCCAAACGATAACCGACACGAATAGTGACAGCGGCCGCCAGCGACATCGGCAGAACGAACATTAACGAACTAAAGTTCAGCGCGATTTGGTGCCCGGCCACATCGACGATCCCCAGCGGGGAAACCAGCAGCGCAACCACAGCAAACAGCGTCACTTCGAAAAATAACGCCAGCGCGATGGGTAAACCCAGCTGCACGAGACGCTTCATCACCGCAGTGTCTGGCTTCTGGAAGCCTCGCTCATTACGGATATCACGCATTGAACGCGCGTGTTTGACGTAAGACAGCATGGCGGCAAACATTACCCAGTAAACCGCTGCCGTGGCCACGCCACAGCCCACGCCGCCAAGTTCCGGCATACCTAAATGTCCATAGATGAAAACATAGTTAACCGGGATGTTCACCAGCAGGCCGATAAACCCCATCACCATTGCCGGTTTAGTCTTGGCCAGCCCTTCGCACTGGTTACGGGCTACCTGGAAAAATAAATACCCCGGCGCACCCCATAGCAATGCGCGCAGATAACCGACGGCTTTATCGGCCAGCGCCGGGTCGATGTTGTGCATGGAGCGGATAATGTATCCCGCATTCCACAGCACGACCATAATCAAAACGGAGACGCTACCAGCCAGCCAGAATCCCTGGCGTACCTGATGGGCGATACGATCGCGGCGGCCAGAACCATTGAGTTGGGCAATGACCGGCGTCAACGCCAGCAGGAGTCCGTGGCCAAACAGAATAGCTGGCAGCCAGATGGACGTACCAATGGCAACGGCCGCCATATCCGTCGCGCTGTATCCGCCCGCCATGACGGTATCGACGAATCCCATTGCGGTTTGAGCGATTTGCGCAAGAATCACCGGAATTGCCAGAGCTAATAACTGACGCGCTTCACTTACATACTTTTGCACGTGTACACCACTATATTGTTGTTATTTGAGAGACTAAAAAAGCCGCCTTATATGGCAGCAAGGAGAAAAAGCTGGGGAAATTTCAGTCTATTGTAGCGAGGAATACGTAATTCTCCAGTGAAAAAACAGGCAGCGGTGGCGCACTGCTGGCAACCTGAATTTCCACCTGCTATTGTGCTGGGCAGAGATGTCTTAATTGAGTTCAGGAGTGAGAAGTATGTTTACGGGTATTGTGCAGGGCACCGCAAAATTGGTGTCCATTGATGAAAAACCAAATTTTCGTACGCATGTCGTGGAGTTGCCTGAATATATGCTGGATGCGCTGGAGACCGGCGCATCGGTTGCCCACAATGGCTGTTGCCTGACGGTAACCGAAATCAACGGTAACCACATAAGCTTCGATCTGATGAAAGAGACGCTGCGTATCACCAACCTGGGCGACCTGAAGGTCGGGGATATGGTTAACGTTGAGCGTGCGGCAAAATTCAGCGATGAGATTGGCGGGCATTTAATGTCGGGCCATATTATGACCACCGCCGAGGTGTCTAAAATTTTGACTTCGGAAAATAACCGGCAGGTATGGTTTAAAGTTCAGGACCCATCGCTGATGAAATATATCCTGTACAAGGGATTTATCGGCATTGACGGCATCAGCCTGACGGTCGGCGAAGTCACGCCAACGCGCTTTTGCGTGCATTTGATCCCGGAAACGCTGGAGCGTACGACGCTGGGTAAGAAAAAGCTGGGTGCGCGGGTTAATATCGAAATCGATCCGCAAACGCAGGCGGTTGTTGATACCGTTGAACGTGTACTGGCTGCGCGCGAAAGCGCCATCAGTAACGTAGCGGGCGAGGCCTGAGTCCGGCCGTTAGCACGGGGGCGGTAGACGATAGACATTAGCGGGGGACGCGCAGGCCGTGCTCAACACCGCGGGAGAAAACCACCTGCCAAAGCTGGATATCGCGAGCACGAAACGCACCGGCGCAGGCGTTCAGGTAATAGCTGAACATCCGTTTAAAACGCTCGGTATAGTTATCGGCGATTTCAGGCCAGGAACGCATGAAGCGCTCGTGCCATGCCATCAGCGTGGTGTCGTAATCTGCGCCAAAATTATGCCAGTCTTCCATCACAAAATGCGGCTCGCTGGCGTTGGCAATCTGGCGAACTGACGGTAAACAGCCGTTCGGGAAGATGTATTTATTAATCCACGGATCAACATTATTGTCGGTTTTATTCGAACCGATACTGTGCAGCAAAAAGAGACCGTCCGGTTTTAAATTACGATCGACAACATCGAAATAGGTTTTGTAGTTTTTCGGACCAACATGCTCAAACATGCCGACGGAGACAATGCGATCAAATTTATCGTTCAGGTCGCGGTAATCTTGCAGCAAAATGGTGACATCCAGTCCCGCGCAACGCGCTTGCGCCATTTTCTGCTGCTCTGCCGAGATGGTCACACCTACCACGCTCACACCGTATTGCGATGCCATAAAATGGGACAAGCCACCCCAGCCACAACCAATATCAAGCACCCGCATACCCGGCTTCAACAGCAATTTTTCGGCAATCATTTTTAACTTCGCCTGTTGGGCAGATTCCAGGGTATCGGCATCTTTCCAGTAGGCGCAGGAATACTGCATGTAGGGATCAAGCATGCGGGTAAACAGGTCGTTGCCCAGATCGTAATGTTCTTTGCCGACAACCCATGCGCGTTTTTTGGTCTGTAAATTGAACAGCCGTGCCGTGGCGATACGTAAGGTATCTTTGAAGTGGCGGGGGAGTTGATTTTCAAGCCCGGCGCGCAACACTTTGGTGAAAAATATGTCCAGCCGATCGCACTCCCACCAGCCGTCCATATAACTCTCACCCAAACCCAACGATCCTTCCTGCAGTACGCGTTTGAAAAAATCGGGGTTTTTGACGCGAATATCCGCCGCTGCCGAACCATTAATGGTAATACCTGCACGGCTCAATAATTCATTGGTGATGCGGTACCAGTCATCATCCGGTACGCTGACGTCTTCTATACACGATGAACTCATAGCTTCTCCATCACTGGTCGGTGATCAGAACCTTAAAACAGCGTAGACGCTTTTTTTGGGCTTTGTGAGAAATCTCACGGAATTAATCCGCGAATCTTTAATCCGACGTAGAACAGAGGAAGGGAGAAACCCTTACCGAAAAGGCCATCCGTGGAAAAACGGGAACGTTCTTGTCCCCGTTAATACCTAAAAATTATCGTTTTTGTAACAACTGGAAATCAGTATAAGCCTGATTTTTTGACGATTCAATAGAAAATTGTTAGCGGGCTAACTAATTGCCCGCAACAATTATTAGTGAGACTCACTATGGGCAATTTGCCCCTGGTCCTCTGTTTGTGAGGCGTTATCGGTCTGCGATTGCATTTTGTAACCCATGCCTGCCAGCAGCACAGTAGTCAGCATCACGCTGGTGGTGGTGAGCAGCGGGGTGGCGATCAACCATGACACCACAAGGCTTGCCAGGAAGCATAAACCCAGTTGCAGCGTATTTTGCAATGCAGCTGCGCGCCCTGTGGCCTGTGGGAAAGGACGTAACGCCTGAGCGACAACGATAGGGTAGATTGCGCCGTTCGCGATCGCCATTACGCAGAATGGGATCAGGATTTCAGCCAGGGCAACATGATGAATAAAGCCGGTAGCCCAGGTGGCTACAACGCTAATGGCATAAAGTATCAGTAACCATGGCAGCAGCTGGCGGCCTTGCCATTTTTGCAGCGCCGCACGGCAGCCGTAACCACCAATTAAGAAAGCGATAGTTTGTGGAACATAGCTCAGGCCAATCACTGCCGGGCTGTAGCCCATTTCGCTAAGAATGAACGGTGACCCTGTCAGCCATGCGAAAAAGCTTGCGGAACAGGCGGCATAAATGAGTACGTTTCCACGGTATGCTTTCGAGCGCAACAGTGTGGCGAAAGTCAGTTTATCCTGGCTGTCGTCGCGTGCTTTAACCGTCGGTTTTAAACGCAGGGCCGGAAGCATCAGAATCAGGGTAATAGCAAACAAGGTCGCGAAAATGGCCTGCCAGGAGAAATGGACCAGAATCCAGCTACCTAATAACGGCGCGAGAGCCGGAGATAACCCGACCAGCGGCATAATGGTGGCAAAGATGCGGTTTACTTTTTGTGATGGGTAGTAGTCGGTGACCAGCGCCTGCCAGATAACCGACGCGGCACAGACGCCAACAGCCTGAATAAAGCGCAATACCAACAACCCTGTGGCGTTTTCAACCCACAGCATACCCAGACTACCCAGCGCAAAGATAGATAAACCCAGCAGTAAAATCGGTTTACGACCATAGTGGTCTGAGAGCGGTCCCCACAGAAGTTGCGCGACGGCGAAACCCGCTAAAAACAAACTTAGGCTGGCGCTGACGGCAGAGGCAGGTGTTTGCAGATCGGACTGAATCGTGGCAAAGGCGGGCAGATACATATCCGTCGCCAGAAAGCCAAGCACGCTAAGACCCGCCAACCAGACTAAAAAACCTTTCCCAGGTTGCATCATCATTTCTCTTTTTTTAGCAGTAGAACAATGCCGCTGAGTGTAGTGAGTGTAATTCTCGCTGTGAAACGCTAATATTTGCTTACTGATTTCAAATTTTTTGCAGGCAGAATATGTGGTCGGAATATTCACTTGAAGTGGTTGATGCGGTTGCGCGTAACGGCAGTTTTAGTTCAGCCGCGCAGGAGCTGCACCGCGTACCTTCGGCGGTAAGCTACACCGTGCGCCAACTGGAGGAGTGGCTGGCTGTACCGCTTTTTGAGCGACGTCATCGCGATGTGGAATTAACGCCTGCTGGTGCGTGGTTTTTAAAAGAAGGGCGCTCTGTTATCAAAAAAATGCAGATCACTCGTCAGCAATGTCAACAAATCGCCAACGGCTGGCGAGGACAACTGGCAATCGCGGTAGATAACATTGTCCGTCCCGAACGTACCCGACAGATGATTGTAGATTTCTATCGCCACTTTGACGATGTGGAACTGCTGGTTTTTCAGGAAGTGTTTAATGGCGTCTGGGATGCGCTTTCCGATGGGCGTGTAGAGCTGGCTATTGGCGCCACACAGGCCATCCCGGTAGGGGGGCGCTATACCTTCCGCGACATGGGCATGCTGAGCTGGAGCTGCGTGGTGGCCAGTCATCATCCGCTGGCGTCAATGTCGGGGCCGCTAAGCGATGATACGTTGCGCAACTGGCCGTCGCTGGTGCGCGAAGATACCTCACGTACATTGCCGAAGCGTATTACCTGGTTACTGGATAACCAAAAGCGCGTTGTGGTTCCTGACTGGGAATCTTCCGCGACCTGTTTATCTGCGGGATTGTGTGTGGGCATGGTACCAACACATTTTGCCAAGCCGTGGATTGATAGCGGTAAATGGGTCTCGCTGCAGTTGGAGAATCCCTTTCCTGATGCCGCGTGTTGTCTGACATGGCAACAGAACGATACCTCGCCAGCACTGAGTTGGTTGCTGGATTATTTGGGGGATAGCGAAACGCTGAATAAAGAATGGCTGCGGGAGCCAGATGAGGCCCCCGCACAACAGGCTTAACGACGATAATCGCGGAATGGACCGTCAGCAACGGAGCGGCGCTCTACCAGACGCGGATGAACCTCGATCGACTGCGACTCTTCGCGTTTATTCACGATACGGTCTAACAGCATGTTGAAGGCCGTTTCACCCAGTGAGTCCTTAGGCTGATGAATGGTCGTCAGTGCTGGCGTGAAGAAGCGGGCGTTGCGCACGTTATCATAACCGATGAGCGAGACATCCTGTGGTACGCGCAGTCCCATCTCGTCAGCAGCGCACAGCGCGCCCATCGCCATGATATCGCCACCGCAGAAGACGGCGGTCGGACGATGCGACTGTGAAAGAATTTGCTGCATGGCGCGATAACCAGATTCAGGTTCAAAATCGCCCTGTACAATCCAGTTTTCGGGAACCTTAATCAGCGCTTCTTCCATCGCTTTCATAAAGCCAGCCAGACGACCGGCCCCGGTGTTCCGCTCCATAGGGCCCGGGATCGCGCCAATTTCGCGATGGCCGCGTTCTATCAGATACCGACCCGCCATGTAACCGCCCTCGAAAGCGTTATCAATGACCGTATCGGTAAAATCAGCTTTAGCTTCGCCCCAGTCCATCACAACCATCGGAATATGGCGATACTCTTCGAGCATCGAAAGCAGAGATTCCGGATACTCAGAACACATCACCAGCAGACCATCAACGCGCTTTTGCGCCATCATCGACAGATAGGCCTGCTGTTTTTCAAGACTGTTCCATGCGTTACCCAGAATCAGGGTATAGCCTTTCTGGAAACAGTTTTTCTCAACGGCTTCGATAATTTCGGCGAAATAGGCCGCTTCACTGCTGGTCGCCAGCAAGCCGATAGACTTGGTGTGATTCACCTTCAGGCTGCGCGCTACTGCGCTTGGAGAGTAGTGCAGCTCTTTGATCGCCGCCCAAACCGCATTACGCGTTTCTTCCGCGACAAAGCGCGTCTTGTTAATTACGTGTGATACGGTTGTAGTGGAAACGTTTGCTCGCTTCGCTACATCTTTAATTGTTGCCATTACATCTCACTCCAGACCATATCCTAAGCTCCTGAGAATACTCCAGGTAAACGTTTGCCTTCACACACCCTTAACGCAACGTAGGGGTTGCGGCACGCCGGGAAAACGACACGGAACGTCAGGAAGGGGTCAATGGCCGGTACGCTAATCAAGTAAGCGTGGAATTTTGTCTGATCTTAACGAAAAGGGGAAGAGTTAAAAGCAGTTATCAATATAAATCGTGAGAGATTTTTGCTTTCAAGTGTGTAAAAATGCGCAATATCACTTTTTGTGTGGGAATAAAAAGGAGAAAACTTGATGAGCACCGATCTGAAATTTTCGTTAGTGACTACCATTATTGTTCTGGGTTTGATCGTCGCGGGTGGCCTGACCGCAGCGCTGCATTGATTTCCCCGAGGGAGTTAGCTCTCCCTCATCCTCTCCGCATCTGTTTCCCCTCTATTGTTTGCGAATAAGCAAAAGTCTTTTGCAATTTTGTTAACTTTATTAATTTTGCGATCAATGTCATGCTTTTGACTCTTATTTTATGTCGCGCCACGGCTCGACGTTACGGAGTCGATATATGAAAATCAATTATCCCTTACTGGCGCTGGCGATCGGCGCGTTTGGCATTGGCACCACCGAATTTTCGCCAATGGGATTATTGCCCGTGATTGCCAAAGGGGTGGATGTCTCGATTCCCGCGGCCGGGATGCTGATCAGCGCGTATGCGGTTGGCGTTATGGTGGGGGCTCCGCTGATGACCCTGCTGCTGTCACATCGTGCGCGACGTAATGCGTTGATATTCCTGATGGCAATTTTTACGCTGGGCAACGTGCTTTCAGCTATTTCACCGGATTACACCACGCTGATGCTGTCGCGTATTTTGACCAGTCTTAACCACGGGGCATTTTTTGGTCTCGGCTCGGTGGTCGCCGCAAGCGTGGTACCTAAACATAAGCAGGCTAGCGCCGTGGCAACCATGTTCATGGGGTTAACGATTGCCAATATTGGCGGCGTTCCGGCGGCGACGTGGCTTGGTGAAACTATCGGCTGGCGGATGTCGTTTATGGCGACGGCGGGTCTGGGCGTCATCGCTATGGTCAGCCTGTTCTTCTCATTACCAAAAGGTGGGGCAGGAGCGCGCCCCGATGTCCGCAGCGAACTGGCGGTACTTATGCGCCCACAGGTGCTGTCGGCTCTGCTGACCACCGTGCTGGGCGCTGGCGCGATGTTCACGCTTTATACTTACATTTCGCCAGTGCTGCACAGCATTACCCATGCCACACCGGCGTTTGTGACCGGAATGCTGGTATTAATTGGCGTCGGTTTCTCGATCGGTAACTATCTTGGCGGCAAACTGGCGGATCGTTCTGTCAACGGTACGCTTAAAGGCTTTTTGCTGTTGTTGATGTTTATTATGCTGGCTATTCCCCTCCTGGCGCGTAATGAACTGGGGGCGGCGGTCAGTATGGTAGTCTGGGGCGCGGCGACGTTTGCGGTGGTTCCGCCGTTGCAGATGCGGGTGATGCGCGTTGCCAGCGAAGCGCCAGGGTTATCATCGTCAGTCAACATTGGCGCGTTTAACCTGGGGAATGCGTTAGGTGCGGCAGCCGGTGGGGCGGTGATTTCCGGTGGCCTGGGCTACAGTTTTGTGCCGGTGATGGGAGCGATTGTGGCGGGGCTTGCGTTACTGCTGGTCTTTATCTCGGCAAGAAGACAACCTGAAGAACTCTGCACGGCCTCAAGCTAAGGCTAAAACGCAGAAGGGGATCCCTTCTGCGTTATCATTTTATGCTGCGAAGTTCTTCGCAACAAATTCCCAGTTCACCAGCGCCCAGAAGTGTTCCAGGTAGCCAGGACGGGCATTGCGATAATCGATGTAGTAGGCGTGTTCCCATACGTCAACGGTCATCAGCGGCGTCGCGTCGGTCGTCAGCGGAGTACCTGCGTTGGAAGTGGAAACGATAGCCAGTTTGCCATCCGTTCCTTTAACCAGCCAGGTCCAGCCAGAACCGAAGTTTTTGATCGCGGCATCGGTGAATTGCGCTTTGAAATCCGCAAAGCTGCCAAAGGAGGCGGCAATTGCATCGGCCAGTTTACCGGTCGGTTCGCCACCTGCGTTCGGCGCCAGGCAGTTCCAGTAGAACGTGTGGTTCCATACCTGTGCAGCATTATTGAATACACCGCCTTCAGAGCTACGCACGATCTCTTCCAGTGATTTACCTTCAAACGCCGTGCCTTTGATCAGGTTGTTCAGATTGGTCACGTAGGTTTGATGGTGTTTGCCATAGTGGTATTCCAGCGTTTCGGCAGAAATGTGCGGTGCCAGAGCATCTTTGGCATACGGTAATGCAGGTAATTCAAACGACATTGCTTCTCTCCTTATTATTTATATTGAGTACACACAATAGCCTCATTGTGAGTAAGGATAGGGTAGCAAATTGAAAGGTTATGCAAAAGAAGAACTTACCCTACAGCATGTTCTGTAGGGTAAGTTTTTAGCGAATTGTTTTCGGTGTCATTACCCGACGAGCGCCCACATAGTGGCGCTGCCAGTAATCTTCGCTCAGAGAGGTGATTTGAATTTCCTGACCGCTGCGTGGTGACTGAATAAATTTACCGTTTCCAACGTAAACACCAACGTGATCGGCTGTGCCGCGACCTTGCGTGCGGAAGAAAACCAAATCACCGTTTTTCAGCTCGCCACGTTCAATCGGTGCGGCGTCGCGCAGGTGGTACATTTCATTCGCCGTACGCGGAATGCGGAATTTAACCAGATCTTTATAGGCGTAATAGACCAGACCGCTGCAATCAAAGCCGGTTCTTGGCGAAGACCCGCCCCAACGGTAAGGTTTGCCGATTTGGTTCATCAGGGTGGACATCGCGGTTTTAGTCGCTTTCTGCACTTTAACTTTATGTGCCTCAGCAAGCGTCGTCGGTGCGGCAGTTTTCACCTTCACGCAGCGTGGCTTATGACCTTTGCGCGGCGTACATTTTTCAGTCCAGGTAACGGCAGCGGTTTGTGCTGCGGCAGTTTTACTGCGACGGTTTGCAGTTTTTGTCGATTTTGCCGGAGTGGCTGTGCGTTTTTTAGAAGAGGAGGCTGTTTTACTGGTTTTGCTGGTGGTCTTTGTTGCCGATTTCTTGTTGGTCTTTGCTGTTTTTGGGCTGGTTGTTGCGCTTTTCTTTTTATCTACCGTCTTGACGGTGTGGGAACTGGTAGGTGTCGTCCTGGCCTGCTTGGAAGCATGAGCCATAGGCGTAAAAGGCAGTGTGGTAAAAAGTAAAGCACAGAGCGTGATCGAGATTCGGTTTATCCGCGCCACTGAGCAGTCCTCTGGTAAGGCAGGTCTATCATACCTGCGTGTGATTTTCAAAACTTGATGATTCTAATCTATCGAAACGGGGAAAGTTAATAGCTTTTTTTGTTTAACCCTGCGTTTCGTTACCGACCGCAAAAAAAAACAGCAACTCAACGTGTGATTGGTGAACAAATAATCAAGGTCGTACACTTTGAGTGGGTAAGTAAGATTATGAATGCAACTTTTAACGGCAAACGATAAAATAATAACGCGTAATGAAAATGTTATTTTCCGTTGCCTGCCTGACCCGCTACAATGTCAGACTACTGCCGTAAAAGAAGTTTAAGGAAGCAAGATAATGAGCACCACTATCGAAAAAATCCAGCGCCAGATCGCTGAAAACCCAATTCTCCTGTACATGAAGGGTTCTCCTAAACTGCCAAGCTGCGGTTTCTCCGCTCAGGCCGTACAGGCGCTGTCCGCCTGCGGTGAACGCTTTGCTTATGTTGATATTCTGCAGAACCCGGATATTCGCGCCGAGCTGCCGAAATACGCAAACTGGCCGACCTTCCCACAACTGTGGGTTGATGGCGAGCTGGTTGGCGGCTGTGACATTCTCATTGAAATGTACCAGCGCGGTGAGTTGCAGCAGCTGATTAAAGAAACAGCGGCGAAGTACAAAACCGAAGAGCCGGACGCTGAGTAATATCAGCTGAAATAAAAAAGCGACCTGTGATGGTCGCTTTTTTTATCGGTCCGTTATGCCTCTTCCGGCACGGGGAGAGGCCAGCCGCCGAGACGTTTCCAGCGATTAACGATTTCACAAAACAGCACGGCAGTACGTTCGGTATCATACAGCGCCGAGTGCGCCTGAGTGCCATCAAATTCCATTCCTGCTGCCAGGCATGCTTTTGATAATACAGTTTGCCCCAGTGACAGACCGCTTAATGCCGCTGTATCAAAGGTAACGAACGGGTGAAATGGGTTACGCTTCAGTGAGGCGCGTTCTGCAGCGGCCATCATAAAACTGTGGTCGAATGTGGCGTTATGCGCCACCATGATTGCCCGATTGCAGCCGCTGTCTTTAATGCCTTTACGTACCATTTTAAAGATGGCATGCAGAGCGTCGTATTCACTGACCGCGCCACGTAAAGGATTGTTAGGGTCAATACCGTTAAAGGCGAGCGCTTCAGGCTGCAAATTTGCCCCTTCAAACGGCTCTACGTGGAAATGTAACGTCGTGTCCGGCATCAGCCAGCCTTGTTCATCCATTTTCAATGTGATGGCTGCGATCTCAAGCAGCGCATCGGTTTTGGCATTAAACCCTGCGGTTTCGACATCAATGACGACAGGGTAAAAACCACGAAAACGGTCACACAGACCGGAAAGTTGAGCGTTATCGGACATCTGGGTCTCTTAATACGGGAAAATTGCAGCGCGTATTATGGCAAAATGATGAGTATAAAACTACGGGCACAGACGATCTGCGCCCGAGGGGAGGTTAGTCGCCCAGGCCGCGCCCGGCGTCTTTCTCTTCAATCAGTTCAATTTTGTAGCCGTCAGGATCTTCAACAAACGCAATCACCGTAGTGCCACCTTTTACCGGGCCAGCTTCACGCGTCACGTTACCACCGTTCTGACGAATACGTTCACAGGCTTCAGCCGCGTTGTCAACGCTCAGGGCAATATGACCGTAGGCGGTGCCCAGCTCATATTTTTCAACGCCCCAGTTATAGGTCAGCTCGATCACCGCTTCACTGGTTTCAGGACCGTAGCCAACAAAGGCCAGAGAGTACTTGTATTCAGGGTTTTCGCTGGTACGCAGCAGTTTCATGCCCAGCACGTTGGTATAAAACTCGATGGAACGCTGCAGGTCACCCACGCGCAGCATGGTATGAAGTAAACGCATCTTTTTCCCCTTCGAAAATGGCTAATACATTCAAAATGTTGTTTTAGTATAGCGGCGTTGTTACGCCGCTATCAATGGCAGAACGGAGATTGTGACGTTAGAGGGTCGGGTAATCGGTGTAACCTTCCGCACCGCCGCCGTAGAAACTTTCGGCGCGCTGTGGGTTCAGTTCCGCTTTATGTTGCAGACGCGCCACCAGATCCGGGTTAGCGATATAAGCGCGACCAAAAGCAACTGCATCGATCAGACCTTTCTCGATCAGCGTTTCGGCTTTTTCAGGCGTGTAAGCGCCCGCGCCAATGATCGGACCGTGGAAACGTGCACGCACTTTCTCGCGGAACGCGTCGGAATACGGCTCACCACCGGCCCAGTCTGGCTCAGACATATGCAGATAAGCGATGCCACGCTTGCCCAATTGCTCGATCAGATACAGCGCGTCGGCTTCTTCATTCGGACCGTTGTCGACGTTCTGGAAAGAGCCAATCGGAGAGACGCGAATACCAATGCGATCGGCACCCCATTCTTTAATACCGGCATCGACAACTTCCAGTACCAGACGCGCACGATTCTCGACGCTACCGCCGTATTGATCGGTACGCTGGTTAGAGGTTGGCGACAGGAATTGGTGCAGCAGGTAGCCATGGGCGGAGTGCAGTTCTACCATGTCGAAACCCGCTTCACGCGCGTTAGCAATTGCCTGACGGAAATCATTAACAATACCCGGAATTTCTTCCGTTTCGAGTGCACGCGGCATAGAAGTATCGGCACGCGTCGCCAGACCGTTTTCATCGCGCAGTGATGTGCGGGTACCGGCGCTAATCGCGGAAGGTGCTACAGGGGCCTGGCCGTTTGGCTGCAGACTGGCGTGGGAGATGCGCCCGGTGTGCCACAGCTGGACAGCAATATGACCTTGCTCAGCATGTACGGCTGCAGTGATTTTCTTCCATGCGGCAATCTGTGCTTCGCTGTGTAGCCCCGGCGCTCCGGCATAACCTTTCGCCTGGGCGGAAATCTGCGTCGCTTCACTGATGATGAGTCCCGCGCTGGCGCGTTGACGATAATACTCGGCCATCAGCGGAGTAGGGATGTCGCCAGGCTCAATGCTGCGCAGACGCGTCAATGGCGCCATAAAAACGCGGTTTGCCGCCGTAATGGCACCCACTTTCAGTGGGGAAAACAGTTTTTCAGATGACATGTGGTACTCCTGAATAGACCGGTCGTCTAGTAATAAAAGAAATAAAAACGCCTGTTAAACGGCAGGCGTCGTAATGATGGTTTTAACGTGCGCCAGCGCATTTTCCAGCGGTGTGGCGCTACGAGAAATCTTGGCCTGCAGATTGGCGCCCAGCCACAGAGCATACAGAACCTGTGCCTGCTGTAATGGCTCACCAACGAAAGACAGGCAATGATTTGCCCGACCTTTCTCCAGTGCCTGCGCTAACAGCGCAATGATGTGCCGTGCGCCTTTATCCATCGCTGTACGCATATCTTCTGACAGATCGCACACTTCGGCAGACAGTTTAACGGTTAAACAGCCGCTAATAATGCCGTGCTGGCTAAACTGATTCAGGGTTTCCTGATAATAGGCCAGAATCCTGTCGCGGTAGTTTCCCGCCCCCGTATCAAAATGCGTAGCCAATCGCTGATGATAAGCCGCATAGTGGCGTTCCAGCATCGCGACGCCGAACGCTTCTTTTGAGCGAAAATAGTGATAAAACGAACCCTTAGGCACTTCAGCGGTTTTTAGTAGCTCACTCAAGCCCATACCGGTGAAGCCGCGCTGCATGCACAGCAGCTCGCCAGTCGCCAGAAGATGTTCGCGTGTATCGTGTTCAGTGACTTTGTTCATGAAAGAAGCATAATAGACCAGTCGGTCTAATGCAATAGCGCTTGCGAGAAATTCAGTTAACGTCTTCAATAGATATATCAATCTTACTAAAGGAGGGGATGTGGCAGAACAGCTGGAATTTTTCCCCGTCCAGAGCCCATGCCGTGGTATCTGTCAGTCTGACGAGCGCGGCTTTTGCCGTGGCTGTTTTCGTAGCCGGGATGAGCGTTTTAACTGGCAAAAAATGAGCGATGCCGAAAAGCAGGACGTGCTGCGCCTTTGTCGCCAGCGCCTGATGCGTAAATTACGTGCAAATAAACCCAACCCACCAGAAGAACCGCAACAACCTTCACTCTTTTAAAAGCGTAATTGCGTATACTCGATGCACATTCATTTATAAGGAAGCTGCTATGGTTCAGCGTATTACTATTGCGCCGCAAGGCCCGGAATTTTCTCGCTTTGTGATGGGTTACTGGCGCCTGATGGACTGGAATATGTCCACGCGTCAGTTAGTCAGCTTTATTGAAGAGCATCTTGACCTTGGCGTTACCACCGTCGATCACGCCGATATTTACGGCGGATACCAGTGTGAAGCAGCGTTTGGCGAGGCGATGAAACTGGCTCCGCATTTGCGTGAGAAAATGCAGATTGTCACCAAATGCGGGATCGCCACGACGGCGCGCACGGAAAATGCGCTCGGGCACTACATTACCGACAGCGCCCATATTATTGCCAGCGCGGAACAATCGCTAAAGCTGTTGGCGACCGATCATATTGATTTGCTGCTGATCCATCGTCCCGATCCTCTGATGGATGCAGACGATGTGGCCGACGCATTTAAAAAATTGCACCATAGCGGCAAAGTGCGTCACTTTGGCGTCTCTAACTTCACCCCCGCGCAGTTTTCGCTGTTGCAATCGCGTCTGCCGTTCACTCTGGCGACCAACCAGGTTGAAATTTCACCGGTACATCAGCCACTCCTGCTGGATGGCACATTAGATCAACTGCAACAGCTGCGTATCCGTCCGATGGCCTGGTCCTGTCTGGGGGGCGGTCGTCTGTTTAATGACGATGCCTTCCAGCCGCTGCGCAATGAACTGGCCGCGATCGCAGAAGAATTGAACGCGCAGTCCATCGAGCAGGTGGTGTACGCCTGGATCTTACGTCTGCCTTCGCAACCGCTGCCGATTATTGGTTCGGGTAAAATCGAGCGTGTTCGTGCCGCCATTGAGTCCGAAGCGCTGAGCATGTCTCGCCAACAATGGTTCCGCATCCGTAAAGCCGCGCTGGGTTACGACGTACCTTAATCGCGTTTTTGGCGCTTCACCGTTCAAATTTGTGTCACTGGTTTACACTTATCAATCAGACACCTTTTAGACGGAGGTCTTATGAAGCGTTTGAGTTTAGCCATTATTACCTTACTGGCCTGTGCAGGTGCGCAGGCTGCCAGTGAAGAAGAAAAAGTAACGATGAATCTGGTGACGTCGCAAGGAGTCGGCCAGGCGATTGGTACTGTCTCAATTACTGAAACCGGGAAAGGGCTGGAATTTACCCCCGATTTGAAAGCGTTGCCGCCGGGTGAACATGGTTTCCATGTGCATGCCAACGGCAGTTGCCAACCGGCGATTAAAGACGGGAAGGCTTCAGCGGCGGAATCAGCGGGAGGGCATTACGATCCTCACCAAACGGGTAAACACGAAGGCCCGGAAGGTGCAGGTCACATGGGTGACCTGCCGCTGCTGGTGGTGAATAACGACGGTAACGCCACAACACCGGTCGTTGCGCCGCGGCTTAAATCCCTGGATGAGATAAAAGGTAAGGCGCTGATGATTCACGTGGGCGGCGATAATATGTCCGATCAACCGAAACCGCTTGGCGGTGGCGGAGCGCGCTACGCCTGCGGCGTTATCAAATAGTCAGCTGCTTAGCGTACCCGGTGGTGGCGCCTGTTCAAGCTGTGACAGCGAGCAGTGCAGCCGCCAGACGAGGGCCGACAGCTCTTGCGCTGCAGGTTGATGATGGTGGGCGAGCGTATCACAGATACGCTGTAGCTCGCTTAGCGTGGCATTCAACGGTCGTTGTTGGACGCCGCGCTCACTCATCACGTCGCGTAGCAACGAGATACACACATCCCTGACGCGAGCCAGCGGATCTGAGCGCGCCTCCCAGGTACGCAGTTGCCACACCACATGCGAGCAGTTCAGCAAGACAACCCCCCAACGTAATAACCAACGCCTCGCCAGCGCATCCTGACTGTTACTCAGCTGGCTGACGTGATGATAGGTCAACGACTCAAATTCATTCTCACTGAGTGCAGGATGTCGGCTGAGCTGATCGACAAAATCCCGACGCAGGGCGCGTATATGACGGCGGCTTTTCCGCGCATCCGATCCGGGGCGTAGAATAGCGAATGCCAGCCATGACAATGCCACGCCGGTGATTTTCGCCAAATTGTCATTCAGAAAATCAGCAAAGTCGTATACCGGAGGATTCGTTACCGCGATGAACGATCCCATAAACACGATAAGCTGTCCCCAAAGCCCCGCCAGCGCAGGCATTTGTAGCTTTAACAGCTGCATGGTGGCGAGGAGCGGGAAGAGAAACAGGATGAACTGCCAGAGATCGGTAATTTGTACCATCAAACCAAACTTGACCACAAAGCTAAACAGCGACAGCAGAACCAACGTGCGCATTAACAAGGAAAGTGATTTGAAGGGCGTGGCAACGGCGGAATACAACACGCTGCTGATGGCCGCGAGCGTGAGTGCGCCAGATCCTGATTCCCATTGTGCGCCAATGCTCCATGCGCCGATAAGCATCAAAGTGCAGAACGTGCGTAACCCGCTCCAGATAGCTTCCGCATTATCGGTATGGCGGGCAAGCCCTGGCGTACGAGCAACATTGATACGTTCGGCGGTAACGCCATTTTCCAGCAAATGCAGGTAATGGCTGCTACGTAAGTAGAGGCGGCAAAAATAGCGCAGTCGTTGCCAGAAGGCGACGTGTCGATAATCGCGGGCATCGACGGGACGCAGTGGGGCGATAATACGCGCGACGGTATAGCTGTCGGTATTGGATTTGACCAGCGCGCCAAGTAATTGCTCAATAATATCGCGGGTATTAGCGGGAGGATTAGGCCAGTTCAGCAGCATTCTGCGCAGGCTGGAAATCACGCTGGTCATACGTAGCTGCTGATGCAACAGCGAATTGAGTAAGGCATTTTGGCGGCGAAAGCGGTAGTGACTCCAGAACGCCTGTATACGCAACAGGTTCATGGTCAGAATCTGGCCGATAACACCTTCATGTGCCGTGCGGATGGCATCCGTCGTCTCCGGTTGCCAGAGCAAACTGGCATGCTCGAGCAAACGCGTATGCATGTTTTTCAGTGCTGTAAGCAACGTGGTGCCATCGGAGGTGCTGGGTAGGATCATCATCATCATACCCCCGCACAAGATACCCACAATGACCTCGCATACGCGGGCCTGCGCGATATCCCATAACTGCGTGATCTCGACGGTATTGACCATCGGAAACGCAATGATCGCCGCCGTGTAACCCGCCAGTTGAAAGGCGTAGGCGACGTTATTAGTAAAATGCGCGCAGGCCCAGGTACAAAAGCCGATCCAGACTGACATGCTCAGCAGAAAAAGCCACGGTTCATTGAGGGTATGGCCGGCAATAATCAGCGCGGCTGTCGCGCCAAGTAAACTACCGGCAACACGACCCAGGCTTTTGCTGATGACCCCGCCGACGGTAGGGAAACTCACCACTGCCGCCGAGGTCATCGCCCAATAGGGTTCGTCCAGATTCAGATAATAGGCGAAGGTTAACGCCAGACACATCGCAATGGTGTTACGCAGCGCATAACGCCACTGTGCCGGCGTGGCTTTAAACCATGGCCAATTGCCTGGCGTCAGGTGGGGCATTTTCATTTACGCTGGCCGATAGAGACGCTACAGGTGGTACCAGAGACCAGTGTGACATCCTGCGGCAAAGCGTCAAATTCAATGCGCACAGGGACACGCTGCGCCAGACGTACCCACGGCACGTTTGGCTTGATGTCGGGAATCAGACCGGAATCGCTTTCTACACTCTGGTCATAAATCGCGCGACCAATGCTGGAGACGTGACCCTGTAACTTAACGTTGCCGCTGTAGAGCGTAATTAACGCCGGTGCGCCTTCGCGTATGTGACGCAACTTAGTTTCTTCAAAATACCCCATCACATAAAAAGAGTGGCTGTCGACAAGAGCAAACAGCGGCTTACCGGTTGAGGCGTAGTCGCCGGTGCGGGTTGAAAGGTTAGTGACCCAGCCCGCTACGGGCGCTTTGACGACCGTTTGCGACAATTGCCATTGCGCCTGGCGCAAACTGGCCTCGGCTGCTTCAACGCTTGCCTGCATCGCTTTTACGTTGAGGTTGGCGGTATCCAGATCTTCGGCTGAGATATAATTTTGCGATAAATGACGACGACGATTGGCTTCATTATTCGCTTTTGCCAGATCGGATTGCGCTTTCGCCAGCTGTGCTTGCGCATTCAGTTCAGCAATGTGAAACGGCGTCTTGTCGATAGTAAACAGGACATCCCCTTTATTCACGAATTGGTTATCTTTTATATTGAGTTCATTAATGCTGCCCGAAACCTGCGGTGTGATGCTGACCTGCTCTGCACGCACTTTGCCATCACGTGTCCAGGGCGACTGCATATAGTAATTCCACATCCACCATCCGGCAAAAACTGCGATTGCAGCGACTATAATGGTTGAGAAGTATTTAATGGTTTTGAGCGACATAATCACCACACAATCAGCATAACAAAGGCCAGACCTACGCTAAGCGTAAAGAGAGACAGATCCATCAACAGGGGATGCCAGATCTCACCGGAATAAATCCAGTCGCGCAGCAGGCGATGAACAACCAACCAGAGAATAAACCCTGCGACAAACGCCTTGAAAATGGGAGGGAAGTAGACAGATGCACCGATCATTAAATCTTGTAGGGGCAATCCTGTTGCATTAAACATAAACTTCACGGGCAAAATCCTTGACGGAAGAGAGCATTGCTATAGGTTTAGCAAAAAAGAGACGATGAGTCTCTGTAACACATAATGTCTGAAAAAATGTCAACCGGTAAGCAAATTTGGCAATACATTTGTTTTGAGAATACAAATGCTGCACACTATTCTAAAATCAGCACAATAACTTAGCAAGCTAATTATAAGGAGATGAAATTGGAATCGCCATTAGGTTCTGATCTGGCACGGTTGGTGCGCATTTGGCGTGCTCTGATTGACCATCGCCTGAAACCTCTGGAGTTGACGCAGACGCATTGGGTTACGCTGCACAACATTCATCAGTTGCCGCCGGATCAATCGCAGATCCAGCTGGCTAAAGCGATTGGCATCGAACAGCCTTCGCTGGTACGTACGCTCGACCAGTTGGAAGAAAAGGGACTCATTTCACGACAGACTTGCGCCAGCGATCGTCGGGCAAAGAGAATTAAACTGACTGAGAAAGCCGAACCACTGATCGCAGATATGGAAGCGGTTATCAACAAGACACGTGGAGAGATTCTGGAAGGGATTTCAGCTGAGGAAATTGATCTGCTGATTAAACTGGTCGCCAGACTGGAACACAATATTATTGAACTGCAGTCGCAGGGCTGAGACGAGAGATGACGTGTGGCCAGTGCCTGACCACACGTAAATTCGATTAACGTGGAGACACGGTAACCTGGCTGCCGTTGTTCGCCATAACAACGCGCTGACCAGCAGAGAATTTGGTCGCGCCCTGCTTCTGAACCACCATAATGGTATTACCATCATCCTTACGGATTTCCAGTTCGACACCCTGGGTTTTATTCATCGCGCCTTGTACGCCCTGACCCGCGACGCCACCGGCAACTGCGCCAGCAGCCGTCGCTAATGAACGACCCGTACCGCCGCCGACGGTGTTACCCAGGAACCCGCCGAGCACCGCACCACCGATAGCGCCAATTACGTTAGCGTCATCGCCACCCTGGATTTGCACCGGACGAACATGAACAATCGTACCGTAGGTAACGTTCTGAACTTGTTTCGCTTCGGATGCGGTATATACGTCGCCGGAAAGGCTATCATTGTTCACGCAGCCCGCTAAAGATACGCCCATTAATGAAACAATCAGCACACGTTTAATCATTTACAAATCTCCTTTGTCACCACGAAACGCTAATAAAGCCCCATCATGGTTAAATTATATGGCATTTGTGAGCCTGAGGTCACATGTGCCACTGGCACAATATGAAAATCTTAACCGAAATCGGATCAACCGAGTATAAACGAATCATTCATATAATTGATGTAATTAAGCGACCATTGACATGATTTCCTCTCAAAAATCATTCAGGAAGCATGGCATTAGTCTGCACTTTATGGTTGAGTGTCAAGGCTAATTTGCTTAAAAGGATGACGTATGAAATCGGGCCGTTTTATCGGTGTTATGTCTGGAACCAGCCTTGATGGCGTCGATGTTGTGCTGGCGACAATAGATGAAACGATGGTTGCACAGCAGGCGAGTCTGACCTGGCCTATCCCCATTCATGTAAAACAGGCGATTCTTGATATCTGCCAGGGGCAGCAGCTTACGCTTTCTCAGTTTGGACAACTGGACGCGCAACTGGGTTATCTTTTTGCCGAGGCGGTAAATGCGCTGCTGGCGAAGGAAAAATTGAAACCGCAGGATATCGTAGCGATTGGTTGCCACGGACAAACCGTGTGGCATGAACCGAACGGCGCTGCGCCGCACACGCTACAAATTGGGGATAACAATCAGATTGTCGCGCGTACCGGGATAACCGTCGTCGGCGATTTTCGTCGGCGTGATATCGCGCTCGGTGGGCAGGGCGCGCCGTTAGTTCCTGCGTTTCATCAGGCACTGTTGGCCCATCCTACGGAACGGCGGATGGTGCTGAACATCGGCGGAATTGCCAATTTATCTCTGCTTATTCCGCAACAACCCGTTCGCGGATACGACACCGGGCCGGGCAATATGCTGATGGATGCTTGGATCTGGCGACAATGCGGCCAACCCTACGACAAAGATGCACAGTGGGCCATTTCAGGAACGGTGGTCCTGCCGTTACTGCAAAACATGCTTAACGACCCTTATTTTTCCGCGCCAGCGCCCAAAAGCACAGGCCGTGAGTATTTCAATTACGGCTGGATAGAGCGTCATCTGGCGCAGTTCCCGGGAATTAGCCCACGAGATGTACAGGCGACGCTTGCCGAACTGACGGCAGTCACCATTTCAGAGCAGGTCTTGTTAAGCGGCGGCTGTGATCGACTCATGGTATGTGGCGGTGGAAGTCGTAATCCGCTGCTGATGATGCGTCTGGCAGCATTATTACCAGGTACCGAAGTCACCTCTACCGATGACGCCGGGATTAGCGGCGACGATATGGAAGCGTTAGCCTTTGCCTGGCTGGCGTGGCGAACGCTGGCCGGATTACCGGGAAATTTACCTTCTGTGACCGGCGCGTCAGAGCCGAGCGTGTTAGGGGCGATTTATCCTGCCAATCCACGAACTCAGAGTTAACTGAAATTATTCAGCGCGGTATGCCGGTAAACTAGGGATATTAGGGAGGGTGCCATTACCCTCCAGGACCAGGAAAGTCTTCAGGATAGGGCTATGAAAAAACTGTTGTTAGTATGTCTGCCGGTACTGCTTAGCGGGTGCAGCGTGTACAACCAATTTGTTGAACGTATGCAAACCGACACGCTCGAATACCGTTGTGACGAAAAACCGCTTACCGTGAAGCTGAACAATACGCGCCAGGAAGTGAACTTTGTTTATGATAATCAGCTATTGAACCTCAAACAGGGCATCTCGGCATCGGGGGCGCGCTATACGGATGGTATCTACGTCTTCTGGTCTAAAGGCGACGAGGCAACGGTCTATAAACGAGACAGAATTGTGCTAAATAACTGTCAGTTACAGAACCCGAAGCGTTGAGATTTTCACCTGGGCGGCGCACAATAGCGTCACCCACTGACAATCCGTAGCCTAACATCATGTCTGACAACGACGAATTGCAGCAAATCGCGCATCTGCGCCGTGAATACACGAAAGGCGGTCTTCGCCGCCATGATCTTCCCGCCGAACCCCTTGCGCTGTTTGAGCGTTGGCTGGGGCAAGCTTGCGATGCCAAACTGGCAGACCCTACTGCTATGGTTGTTGCGACCGTCGATGAAAATGGTCAGCCGTATCAGCGCATCGTGTTGCTCAAACATTATGATGACAAAGGGCTGGTTTTCTATACCAACCTCGGTAGCCGCAAGGCGCACCAAATCGAGAAAAATCCCCGTATCAGCCTGTTGTTCCCATGGCATACCCTGGAACGGCAGGTGATGGTGATCGGCAAGGCTGAGCGTTTATCCACGCTCGAAGTCGTGAAATACTTCCACAGTCGCCCACGCGACAGCCAGATTGGCGCTTGGGTATCTAAACAGTCCAGCCGGATCTCCGCTCGCGGCATTCTTGAAAGCAAATTCCTTGAGCTGAAGCAGAAGTTTCAGCAAGGGGAAGTTCCGTTACCCAGTTTCTGGGGCGGCTTTCGCGTGAGTATTGAACAAATGGAGTTTTGGCAGGGCGGCGAAAATCGTCTGCACGATCGTTTTTTATACCAACGTGAAGATAACGCGTGGAAAATTGATCGTCTGGCCCCCTAAAGATGCAAAATTCTTGTTTTAAGCGCTGGTGCTGATCAATCCGGCGCTTTATTCTATGTTTCTTTCGCATCAGGCGAAAAGTCGTGTACCGGCAAAGGTGCAGTCGTTTTATACATGGAGATTTTGATGGCAAGCAGTAACTTGATTAAACAATTGCAAGAGCGGGGGCTGGTGGCCCAGGTGACGGACGAGGAAGCGTTAGCAGAGCGACTGGCGCAAGGCCCGATCGCGCTCTATTGCGGCTTCGATCCTACCGCTGACAGCTTGCATTTGGGGCATCTGGTTCCATTGTTATGCCTGAAACGCTTCCAGCAGGCAGGCCATAAGCCCGTTGCACTGGTAGGTGGCGCGACCGGTCTGATTGGTGACCCGAGCTTTAAAGCTGCCGAGCGTAAACTGAATACCGAAGACACCGTGCAGGAGTGGGTGGATAAAATCCGCAAGCAGGTTGCACCGTTCCTCGATTTCGACTGTGGCGACAACTCGGCGATTGCTGCGAACAACTACGACTGGTTTGGCGGTATGAATGTGCTGACTTTCCTGCGTGATATCGGCAAACACTTCTCTGTTAACCAGATGATCAACAAAGAAGCGGTAAAGCAACGTCTGAACCGTGACGATCAGGGGATCTCCTTTACCGAGTTTTCTTACAATCTGCTGCAGGGCTATGACTTTGCCTGCCTGAATAAACTGCACGGCGTGACGCTGCAGATTGGTGGTTCTGACCAGTGGGGTAACATTACCTCCGGTATCGATTTGACCCGTCGTCTGCACCAGAATCAGGTATTTGGTTTGACCGTTCCGCTGATCACCAAAGCGGATGGCACTAAATTCGGTAAGACCGAAGGCGGCGCAGTGTGGCTGGATCCGAAGAAAACCAGTCCGTACAAATTCTACCAGTTCTGGATCAACACCGCTGATGCGGACGTTTATCGCTTCCTGAAATTCTTCACGTTCATGGACATTGAAGAGATCAATGCGCTGGAAGAAGAAGATAAGAACAGTGGTAAAGCCCCGCGCGCCCAGTATGTACTGGCTGAGCAGGTCACGCGTCTGGTTCACGGTGAAGAAGGTCTGGTTGCGGCAAAACGCATTACCGAAAGCTTGTTCAACGGCAACCTGAGCGATTTGAGCGAAGCGGATTTCGAACAACTGGCGCAGGATGGCGTGCCGATGATTGAGATGGAGAAAGGTGCGGATCTGATGCAGGCGCTGGTGGATTCCGAACTGCAACCGTCTCGCGGCCAGGCGCGTAAGACCATTGCGTCTAACGCGGTGACCATCAACGGTGAGAAGCAATCCGATCCAGAATATTTCTTCCAGGAGAGCGATATCCTCTTCGGGCGCTACACGTTACTGCGTCGTGGCAAGAAGAACTATTGTCTGATTTGCTGGAAGTAAGATTTAGTTAGCAGGGGCGTGGGAAACTACGCCCCTTTATTTTTTCAGGGTTGTGATAAGTAAAATGAAAAATATCCTCGCCATCCAGTCCCACGTTGTTTTTGGTCATGCGGGCAACAGCGCGGCAGAATTTCCGATGCGTCGTCTTGGCGCAAATGTCTGGCCGCTGAATACCGTGCAGTTTTCTAACCACACGCAGTACGGCAAATGGACCGGTTGCGTTATGCCGCCGACTCATCTGACTGAAATCGTGCAGGGTATTGCCGATATCGATAAACTCCAGACCTGTGATGCAGTACTGAGCGGCTATCTTGGCTCGGCCGAGCAGGGTGAGCATATTCTGGGTATTGTGCGCCAAGTGAAAGCGGCCAATCCGCGGGCAAAATACTTTTGTGACCCCGTGATGGGGCATCCGGAGAAAGGGTGTATCGTCGCGCCGGGCGTGGCGGAATTTCATGTGCGTCATGCGCTTCCGGCCAGCGACATTATTGCCCCGAACCTGGTTGAGCTCGAAATTCTGTGCGAACATGCGGTTCACAATGTGACTGAAGCGGTGATGGCTGCCCGTGAGCTGATCGCCCAGGGGCCAGAAATTGTGCTGGTGAAGCATCTGGCCCGCGCAGGTATTAGCACCGATCGTTTCGAGATGCTGTTGGTCACTGCGCAACAGGCGTGGCATATCAGCCGCCCATTAGTCGATTTTGGCGCGCGTCAGCCGGTTGGCGTGGGTGACGTTACCAGCGGCTTGCTGCTGGTGAAACTGCTCCAGGGCGCGTCTTTACAGCAGGCGCTTGAGCATGTGACTGCGGCAGTATATGAAGTGATGATCGCCACCAAAGAAATGCATGAGTATGAGTTGCAGGTGGTGGCCGCTCAGGATCGTATCGCGAAGCCTGAACACTACTTTAGCGCGACGCAGTTGTAATCAATGCCCGATGGCGCTCACGCTTATCGGGTATACAGGCCGGGTAAACGCAAGCGCTACCCGGCAACACCAATTAATTCAACCCTTCAGCCTTCAACGCTGCGGCAACCGCCGGGCGTTCAGCCATACGCGCCATATACGCCTCGATATGGCTTAATCCTGCCATATTCAGCTTAACCGCATAAGCCCAACGCAGCACGGTGAACAGATAAGCGTCTGCAATGCTAAAGCGTGGGCCGCAGATCCATTGCTCATCTTTCAGCGATTCATTCACGTACTGCATTTTTTTCTCCAGCTGCGCGCGAACGGTTGGCTTGAAGTCTTCCGGTGTATCAGGACGGAACAGCGGGGTAAAACCTTTATGCAGTTCTGTCGCAATGTAATTAAGCCATTCGATGGTTTTGTAACGGGATAGGCTGCTGGTAGGGGCGAGGAGGTGGCGGTCTGGCACTGTGTCCGCCAGGTATTGCATGATAGCGACGCCTTCGGTTAGTAATGTACCATCGTCCAGCAGCAGCGCGGGAACTTGTCCTTTTGGGTTTACCGCGAAAAAATCATCGCCGTTTTCCAGACGTTTCTTCATCAAATCGACACCATCCAGCGTGAAATCTTTACCGCTCTCACGAAGTGTGATGTGGGAAGCGAGAGAACAAGCGCCCGGTTTGTAGAACAGTTTCATCGGTAACTCCTTTTGGCTGAGGTTTATCGTATGGTAGTGCTACCTCTGGCAAAAAAAAAGCCGCTAACAACAGTTAGCGGCCTGAAAATGAGTTTCCCTGAGAATTACGCTGTCGCGGCCTTAGAGGCTTTCTCATTAGCGTCATCGTCCTGAGTCATACGATTCAGTTTCGGCGCCGTCAGCAGCATCAGAACAGCGATAACCGCCGTTGCAACACCAATCTGCAGGAACACACGACCGTAGACTTCCAGAGACATCAGCGGGTCAGTCACGTTTTCTGGAACTGCCATCATGTTGGCGACGTAACCGCCGATGATGTTTGCACCGGCAGTGGTCAGGAACCAGCTACCCATGATGAAGCCCATCAGACGTTGCGGAACCAGCTGCGCCACCATGGCCAGACCCAGACCGGAAATCATCAGCTCACCGATACTTTGCAGACCGTAGCAAATGATCAGCCAGTTAACGGAAACGATGCCCGCATCGGTGGCGAATTTCGCACCCAGCGGCAGGATCAGGAACGCACCGGAGCACAGCACCATACCAATCGCGAACTTGGTCGGCATCGGCAGCGTATCACCCATCTTGTTATAGATAGCGGCGAGGATTGGGCTACCAATGATGATCCAGAACGGGTTCAGCGCCTGGTACTGCTCAGGTTCAAAAGCAATACCCAGAATAGAGTGTTCAACGTTACGAATCGCGAAGAAGTTCAGTGAGGTCGGCATCTGGCTGTACAGCACGAAGAAGATAATCGCTTCCAGCATCAGAATGAAGGCGACGATCATTTTACGACGCGCAGCACCATGCATGGTGAAGGCTTCTTTACCGAAGATAAATACGATACCAATGGCAATCACACCCAGAACCATACGGGCGATTTCCTGGTTGTGCAGCAGCCAGGTCGCAATCGCAATCAGAACCACAACGCCAGCGATGGTCAGCAACAGGTTACGGAAGTTGATCGGCTCAAAGTCAGGTTTAGAACCGTACTGTTTAACCCAGCGCTGACAGAATGCGAAGTTAACCACGGTGATCAGCATACCTACGACGCTCAGTGCGAACGCGGTGCTCCAGCCGTAACGCGCAGCTAACCATGGCGTTGCCAGCATAGAGAAGAATGAACCGATGTTGACGGACATGTAGTACATGGTAAATGCACCATCAAGACGCGGGTCATCTTTTGCATAGCAGGTAGAGAGCAGGGAGGATGGGTTGGCTTTAAACAGGCCGTTACCGACCGCGATGGCCGCCATGCCCATATAAACAATACCAGCATCGTGACCGGACCATGCAACCAGCGCATAACCGATGGCCAGAACAATGGCGCCCAGCATAATGACACGTTTTGTTCCCAGAACTTTATCGCCTAACCAGCCGCCGATGGCAACCAGACCATACACCAGTGCGCTAAAGGACGAGAAAAGGGTGATGGAATCCGCTTCTGACATACCCAGTTGCTTAACCAGGTAGACGGCCATAATCCCTTGCAGGCCGTAATAACCAAAACGTTCCCACAGCTCTATCGAGAAAATGAGATAGAACGCTTTCGGTTGTTTGAAGGCGTTTAAACTAACGCTTTCTGTTGGTTTATTGTTTGCAGTAGACACTTTTACCTCTTTTTTTACATCCCATATCAACGGGGGTGTTCAGGTACGTGATGAATCAAGTTCATCCGTCCGATTGTTATAGTGGGAGGGGAAACGGCAAGTAATGTTCACTATCTTGACCATTCAGACAAGTGGTTTGTAATAATCTGTTACATATATCCTGGGTGGTGAAATCATCGGTACAGAGAAATGTTATCTAGCGTTAAATTTCTTCATTTGAAAAATCGCAGATTTTTACACTGTTTAAGCAACCCAAAAACCGCAATGCGGCGATATGTTCTGCTATTTACGGTTGAATCCAGTGATATAGGCCATTATCTGAAAAATAGCCAGTGTAATGTTTTGTTTATAAACTGTTCAGTAAGGTCATCTGATTGTCACTTTAACTAAAAAATAAAAATTATTTAACATTGTGTTGTCTGAGTGATCTGCATCACGTATAGATAGAAATTTCTATTACTAAAAAAACGATTAACCTGCTCAGGTGTTTATACGCAAGAATAATGCGTTAGATATGCGCAGTTGAATGGCATCATCGACGGGAAAAAATTGTTTAGGGAGTGCATAACTAATCGTTATGTGTCAAAGGGGCAAAGAGAACGCCCCATCAGTATCAGATATCAACTTTCTCTTTGAATTCGCAGAGATCTTCGATGATGCAAGAACCGCAGCGCGGTTTTCTCGCAATACAGGTGTAGCGGCCATGAAGGATTAACCAGTGATGGCAATCGACTTTAAATTCACTCGGTACGACTTTCAGTAATTTTTCCTCTACCTGCTCGACGTTTTTGCCTGGCGCAAATTGCGTGCGATTACAGACGCGAAAAATATGGGTATCTACCGCAATGGTAGGCCAGCCAAAGGCGGTATTTAACACCACATTGGCTGTTTTTCGCCCAACACCGGGCAGGGCTTCTAATGCGGCCCGGTCTTCTGGCACTTCACCATTATGTTTTTCCAGCAGAATGCGGCAGGTTTTGATCACGTTCTCCGCTTTACTGTTGAACAACCCGATTGTCTTGATGTAGGACTTAACCCCGTCTACGCCGAGCTCCAGCATAGCGGCAGGGGTATTGGCGACAGGGTACAGCTTAGCCGTGGCTTTATTGACGCTGACATCGGTGGCCTGCGCGGAGAGCAAGACCGAAATCAGCAGTTCGAACGGCGATGTAAAATTCAGTTCAGTTGTCGGATGCGGATTGTTATCACGCAGGCGTGTCAGTATTTCCAGCCGTTTTGCTTTGTTCATTACACATTCCCTGTTTCACCAACCGGACTGTCTGCGACAGCCGCTTCGGCACGACGTTTCTTCATTTTCTCATCAATCAGATATTTCACCGCCAGCATCAGGCCCAGGCCAATGAACGCGCCCGGTGGCAGCATAGCCAGCAGAAACGGCGTGTCGGTATGGAAGATCTCTACACGTAGTACCTTAGCCCAACTGCCAAGTAAACCGTCTGCGCCATCAAATAGCGTACCGTTACCAATTATTTCACGTAGCGAACCCAGAACAAACATGGCGCCAGTTGCGCCCATACCGATAGAGAAACCATCAAGGGCGGATAATGCCGGGCCTTTTTTAGCCGCGAAGGCTTCAGCACGACCAACAACAATACAGTTAGTCACAATCAGTGGGATAAAGATGCCAAGAGACTGATACAGACCAAAAGCGTAAGCATTAATCAGCATCTGTACCGCACTCACAACGGAAGCGATGATCATGACATAAATCGGAATACGAATTTCAGAGGGCGTCCAGCGACGCAGGGCTGAAATGGTCAGGTTGGTCAGCGTCAGGACGAGCGTAGTCGCCAGTCCCAGGCCTAACGCATTGGTGGCGGTAGAAGTTACCGCCAGCAGCGGGCACATGCCAAGTAACTGCACAAGCGCGGAGTTATTTTTCCATAACCCCTGGACAATGACATCTTTGATTTCGCTCATGGTTTATTCTCCACAGGCGCTAAGTTGAGGGAGTTGTGCAGGCAGTGACTGGGCATACAGCCCCGCACGTTTCACCGCATTAACAACCGCACGGGGCGTAATGGTTGCGCCAGTAAACTGGTCGAAGTCGCCGCCATCTTTCTTCACTGCCCAGTGGGCATCGTTACCCGCGCCGATCGTTTTGCCGCTAAAGTGGGTGATCCAGTCAGACAGACGCAGTTCGATTTTATCGCCCAGCCCCGGTGTTTCATGATGTTCAGTCACGCGTGTGCCCAATACGGTACCTGTGAAATCCACACCAACCAATAGCTGAATAGCGCCGGAATAACCATCTGGGGCAGTGGCTTCGAGAATTGCCGCGACAGGTCGATCGTCCTGGCGCGCGATATATACACGGTGAGTCCCTTTACCTAACGCCTGCGCATTCACCAGATAGCAACTCTCAGACAACGCGTTATTGTAGCGATCGCCAGGCAGAACCTGATCAAACAATACTTTTTGCTGCAACGCCGCTTGTTCATCGATAGTGGATTTGGTTAATTGATTGATTGCCGCGGTTAACCCCGTAGATCCGGCGGCAAACAGCGCCAGAGTAATACCGTGTTTACGAATCGTTTTCAGCATATGTTGTCCTTAGCGATGTCCGTACACGCGAGGGCGGGTGTAATAATCAATCAGGGGAACCGTAATATTTGCCAGCAACACGGCAAAGGCCACGCCATCGGGATAGCCACCAAAACTGCGGATTAACCACACTAACAAACCGGCAAGTGCGCCAAAAATCAGGCGACCACGGTTGGTGGTCGATGCCGTAACGGGATCGGTAAGAATAAAGAAAGCGCCGAGCATCGTCGCGCCAGAAAGTAGATGTAACTGAGGCGATGCCAGCGACTCTGGCGAGAAAATCCAGCCTAAAGTAGCGCAAATAGCGAGCGACAGCAGGAAACTAACCGGGATATGCCAGCGAATCGCTTTTTGCCATAACAGCACAATGCCGCCAGCCAACCAGGCAAGGTTAACCCACTGCCATCCGGCGCCCGCGAGCATGCCGCTGTAAATCGGGTACTGCATTACCTGTTCAACCGTTCGTCCCGCATGCAGAGAAGTCTTGAAGGTATCAAGGGGGGTAGCCTGGCTGATGCCGTCGATTCCCATACGGAGCGCGTTCATATCGTTGCCGCCAGCGGTATGTCCGGTAAAGATTACGTTCAGAGCGTCAAAGAATCCGGGTACCGTGGCTGCAATTTCCTGCGGCGGCAGCCAGCTTGTCATCTGCACCGGGAATGAGATAAGCAGTACGACGTAGCCAATCATGGCGGGATTGAAAGGGTTTTGTCCGAGGCCGCCATACAGCTGTTTTGCAATGATAACGGCAAATACCGTGCCTAATACCACCATCCACCAGGGGGCCAGCGGAGGAATACTCACGGCCAGCAGCAACCCCGTAAGGAGCGCGGAGTTATCTTTTAAAATCGGCGCAATGGGTTGTTTCCGCAGTTTAAGTACGACCGCTTCGGCGCCGATAGCGCTAATGGCGGCCAGAACGATCTGTAACAACGTCCCCCAGCCAAAGAACCACAGCTGCGCGACGATTCCCGGCAATGCAGCAAGTAACACCAACATCATGATGCGTGATGTCTGACGTTGGTTATGGGTATAAGGGGAGCTTGCTATTCTGAATACCATTTATTCCTCGTTTACAACCTGCTGCTGTGCGGCTTTTTTAGCCTGGGCGCGTGCGATAGCGGCCGCGACGGCGGCTTTACGCGGATCCACCGGTTCAGCGCTTTCAGTCACCGGTTGCTGCTCAAGCTTACGGGCTTTGGCGCGGGCGATTGCCGCTTCGACGGCGGCTTTGCGCGGATCCACCGGTTCAGCGGTTTCAGTCACCGCCTGCTGCTCAAGCTTACGGGCTTTGGCGCGGGCGATTGCCGCTTCGACGGCCGCTTTGCGCGGATCCACCGGTTCTGCTGTTTCCGTTACCGACTGCTGCTCAAGCTTACGGGCTTTGGCGCGGGCGATAGCCGCTTCGACTGCCGCTTTACGTGGGTCAACCGGTTCAGCGGTTTCAGTAACCGGCTGTTGCTCAAGTTTACGGGCCTTGGCGCGGGCGATAGCCGCTTCAACGGCGGCTTTACGCGGGTCGGTACCCGCGCTGCTGTCTTCAATTTTGTTTGAATTTTCCGCTCGGGCCGCACGAGCCTGTGCTTTACGCGCCTCGCGAGCGGCAATCACTGCGCTATTGTCAGGTTTTTCGCCAGCCTGAATAACAACCGGTTGCATTGCCTGAGCCTGTTTCTCTTTTACGCGAGCCAGCGCGGCGGCGATGGCATCATGATCTTTAGCCGCAGGCTGTACGGCAGCGCTTTTGTGGCGTTCAAGACGTGCGGCTTTTTCACGCTCAAGTCGCGCCTGTCGGGCTTCAAAACGTGCTTTGGCTTCTGCGGCGCGTTTTTCTTCCTGGCTAATAGCATAAATCTCGGCCTTTTCCTGGCGGAAATACTGCACCAGCGGAATGTTGCTCGGGCATACCCATGCGCAAGCGCCGCATTCGATACAGTCTGCAATATTGTGAGTTGTGGCTTTATCGTGCTGCTGCCCTTTACTGAACCAGTAGAGTTGCTGCGGCAGAAGATCGGCCGGGCAGGCATCGGCGCAGGCGCTACAGCGAATGCAACCTTTCTCCTCCGGCGTTTCACCCATTTCACTGGCAGAGGGGGCCAGAAGGCAGTTGGTTATCTTCACCACCGGTACATCCAGCCACGGCAGCGTAAACCCCATCAGCGGCCCGCCCATAATCACCATCTGGTCGGCGGAAGGGCAGAAACCCGCGTCGCTGAGCAGATGACGAACCGGCGTCCCTAATCGCGCCCAGACGTTGCCCGGACGGCTGACGGCTTCGCCTGTAAGCGTCACAACACGCTCGGTAATGGGTTCGCCGTCAATGACCGCGCGTTTGATTGCGTAGGCGGTCCCGACGTTTTGCATCAGCACGCCAATATCTGAGGAGCGTCCGCCATGGGGGACCTGTTTGCCGGTCAGAATTTGTGTTAACTGTTTGGCGCCGCCTGACGGGTACTTTGTCGGGATCACGCGTAAGCTGATATCGTGCGAATCGGCCAGCACCGCACGCAGCATGGAAATTGCCTGCGGTTTGTTATCTTCTATTCCCAGCAGGATCTCACGCGGCTGAAGAATGTGCGCGAGGATGCGGATACCTTCGACGACCTGAGCCGCGCAGTCCTGCATCAGACGGTCATCCGCCGTAATGTACGGCTCGCATTCTGCGGCGTTGATGATCAGCGTTTCAATTTTATCGCCGCCGCCCTGTAGCTTAACCCCGGTTGGGAAACCTGCGCCGCCCAGACCGGCGACGCCGTACTGATGAATACGTGCAATAAGCTCTTCCCGACTACGGGAACGGTAATCGGCCCAGCCATCACGCTCAATCCAGCGGTCTTCGCCATCGGCATCAATGATGACGCTTAGCTCGGCTAATGCCGAAGGGTGTGCGGTGGAGTGCGGCGCAATAGCAACAATAGTGCCTGACGTTGGCGCATGTACCGGCAGCATTTTGCCACGCCCGATGGTTAACGCCTGGCCACGCAGGACGGTGTCGCCCACGTTGACACACAGTTCACCTTCCGCGCCAATATGTTGTTTCAGGGGAATAACGAAGCGCGGCGCCAGCGGAACCTGCCGCAGCGGCGTACCGTTTGACTGGGTCTTCATTTCTGGTGGATGAATGCCGCCATCAAAATCCCAGATTTTGTTTTTTCTGAATGCAGAGAATAACTTAAACATGTTGTTCCACAGGAATGATGCGCACAGGGATAGTGTTTAAATCCCATTTCCAGCTATCGGGCGTCTCAGCCACCGGGCGTAATTCGATACATTGCGTTGGACATGGGTCAACGCACAGGTTGCAGCCGGTGCAGAGATCGCTCATCACTGTGTGCATGGCGCGGGTCGCACCCACAATGGCATCGACCGGACAGGCCTGAATGCATTTTGTGCAACCAATACAATTATTTTCATCAATGACTGCCAGCATTCGCACGGGCGTAACATCTTGTTCATCACCATCAATCGGCTGCGGGTCGACGTTCAACAGGGCAGCGATTTTTAACATCACCGCTTCACCACCGGGCGCGCAACGATTGATTTTTTCACCCTGCGAGCCGATCGCTTCAGCATAGGGATGACAGCCCGGATAGCCGCACTGCCCACACTGGCTTTGCGGGAGAATTTCATCAATTTTCTCCACGACCGGATCATCCTCAACGGCAAAACGTCGCGAGGCGTAACCCAAAATAGCGCCGAACGCCAGACCCAGCAGACTCACTGCGGCAACGGCAATCCAGATAGCATTCATTACAACTTCACCAAACCACTAAAGCCCATAAAGGCCAATGACATTAAACCGGCGGTAATCAGCGCAATCGCATTACCGCGAAACGGAGCAGGGACGTCTGCCACAGCGAGACGTTCGCGAATAGCGGCAAACAGTACCATTACCAGTGAGAAGCCGACGGCGGCGGAAAAGCCGTATAGCGCCGACTGTAAGAAGTTATGGCCGAGGTTAATATTCAGCAACGCTACCCCCAACACCGCACAGTTTGTGGTGATCAGCGGTAAGAAGATCCCCAACAGGCGGTATAGCGCAGGGCTGGTTTTACGGACCACCATCTCGGTAAATTGCACGACGACGGCGATGACCAGAATAAAAGCTAGCGTGCGCAGATAGATGAGATTGAGCGGAATGAGGATCCAGGTATCAATCAACCATGCGCAAATGGAGGCCAGCGTCATGACAAACGTCGTGGCAAGGCCCATACCCATTGCGGTTTCCAGTTTTTTGGAAACGCCCATAAACGGGCAGAGCCCCAGAAACTTAACCAGTACAAAGTTGTTGACCAGTACAGTTCCGACAAACAGCAGCAGGTAATCAGTCATTTTTCGGCCTGAAATAAAAAAGCCGCCTATTATCTGACAATCTACAACAGGCGACAACAGGTTAACTGTAGGGTTATTACGGTTTCACAAACGTCGACTTAACGCGCTGTGAGCGCTTGAAATAGGGCACCAGCAGTGCTGCTGCTAACAAAGGGAACAGCAGTTGGCGCACGGCAAAGGCGTCCGGGACGGGTGAAAAAGCAAACGCTTTAATCGCCAGCAACACGGAGATCAGCAGCCATAAAATATAGTGCTTCGGCACGCAGGATCTGCGTTTGAAAAACGCAATCGTCAGCCATAACGTGTAATACCACATGGCGATAGCCGTAATAAAAGAGACGCCCCATAACAACAAATTGGTCGTACTTTGCTCACCAAGCGTTTGGAAGGTTTGCGGTGTGGCTAGCGCAGTGACGTAAAGTAACAACGCCAGCGAAGCACTCAACAACGCAACTAACAGCCAGGCCAATGGCCCAAGTAGCCAGCCTCCGATACGTTGTGCCGGTGTGGTAGTCATCTCTTCTCCAGGTTTACGCGCGCGATCAAACATGCCATTCATTTTGGGGCAATTATTATAAAGCTTTTAACGTTGAGCGCTACTTTCTTCTTTATTGCACGTAATGCCAGACTGATTTAGGTACCTGACCGACGTCAAACAGACGACCGCCGGAGATGAGCTCCGCACGACGGTGGTCTGCTGCACGGTACATATTGATAATGTCGTTATCATCGGTGAGCGTGTAGTTAAGATGATCGAATAGTTTTTCCAGACTTTCGAGTGAACTAATTTTACGGAATTTTAATAAGTAATCCTGAACAGTCATAAAGAGCGATCCATATATAAAATAATACCAACGGAGTAGTAAATATTAAGAAATAAACAATGTGCACAGGTAAAAGCGGGTTTGCGCGCAAATGTAAGAAGAGTATGCATACCTGTGAAAAAGCAGGCGCTATGTACGCCTGCGGCAAGGTTAGCGCGCTTCGCGATCGCAGGCAATACGCGCGGGAGCGGGATGCGGCATAATTCGCTTTTTTTGACAGAATTGGATCTTTTACAGCCGGACCCAGCAATGCGTGAAGGTGAATTGCTGGGCGAAAAAGGCCGATGACGCTTATTTTTTCTGCACTGCTGCAATTGGTTCCGGTGGCTGGTAATTGTCAATATGATTGGCAATACCCAGCAGGATCACGGAGACCGCAAGAACAATCCAACCTGCTAACTCAATAAGACGATTCATTACTGATGACATTTGCTTTGATTTATCCATAAACACAGGCTGCAAATGTTACTAATCTCTCCATAATACAGCAAGAAGATTGGGAACGATTTCAGCCACTTTTTCGCGGCAAATTCAGCTTAAAAAGCATATGTTTGACTTAAGTTAATAAACAACCTTTGTAGCGCAAAGGTTATTAAACTATTGAGACGTTGCAATGTATGGTGTGAAATAGGTCAGTCTGAATTGAGAGGCAATAACATGAGTGACAACATCCGCGTTGGGCTAATCGGCTATGGTTACGCCAGTAAAACCTTCCATGCCCCCCTGATTGTGGGCACACCGGGCCTGGAACTGGCTGTGGTGTCCAGTAGTGATGAAGCAAAAGTGAAGGCCGACTGGCCTACAGTGACGGTTGTTGCTGAACCGAAGCACCTTTTTAACGATCCTAATATTGACCTGATTGTGATCCCTACGCCAAATGACACGCACTTCCCGTTAGCGAAGGCTGCACTGGAAGCGGGTAAACATGTGGTTGTTGATAAACCTTTCACCGTGACACTGTCACAAGCTCGTGAGCTGGATGCACTTGCGCGTAGTCTGGGACGCGTACTCTCTGTTTTCCATAACCGGCGCTGGGACAGTGATTTTCTGACCTTGAAAGCGTTATTGGCGGATGGTGTTTTGGGCGAAGTTGCCTATTTTGAATCCCACTTCGATCGTTTCCGCCCACAGGTTCGTGACCGTTGGCGTGAACAAGGCGGTCCGGGAAGCGGTATTTGGTATGATTTAGCGCCACATCTTTTGGATCAGGCGATTAATCTGTTTGGTTTGCCGGTCAGTATGACTGTGGATCTGGCGCAACTGCGTCCGGGGGCGCAATCGACAGATTACTTCCATGCCATTCTGACGTATCCGCAGCGTCGTGTGATTTTACATGGAACCATGCTGGCGGCCGCAGAATCGGCCCGCTATATCGTGCACGGCTCACGTGGGAGCTACGTCAAGTATGGTCTTGATCCACAGGAAGAACGTCTGAAAAATGGTGAGCGTCTGCCTCAGGAAGACTGGGGTTACGACATGCGCGATGGTGTATTGACGCGAGTTGAAGGCGATGAGCGGGTTGAAGAGACCTGGCTGACCGTGCCGGGCAATTACCCGGCGTACTATGCAGGCATCCGTGATGCGCTGAACGGTAACGGTGAAAACCCGGTCCCGGCGAGACAAGCTATCCAGATTATGGAGCTGATTGAGCTTGGTATTGAGTCCGCGAAACACCGCTCTACGCTATGCCTTGCCTGATAAGACACATGCCGGATGGCGATGCCCTGGCATCTTATCCGGCCCACAATGCAACGCCACGTAGGCCGGATAAGCGTTACGCTGCGGCGACTTTCTCGCGCAGCGTACGTTTCTCTTCGTTACTCAGGAATGCCATTTCCAGACCATTGATTTGTGCCTGGCGGATCTGTTCGCGAGTTAAACCTGCGGCAGGCGCGGCAATAGTGTACTCGTGAATAATATCGACACCCTGAACTGCCGGGTCGTCCGTATTCAGACTGGCCACAACGCCATGTTCAAGGAATGTTTTCAGCGGATGGGTCGCCAGCGCAGCGACGGTGCTGGTCTGAATGTTCGATGTCAGGCAAGATTCAATGCCGATACGATGCTCGGCGAGGTAATCCATCAACGCACGATCTTCGACCGCTTTAACACCATGACCAATGCGTTCAGCGCCCAATTCTTTAATGGCCTGCCAGATACTTTCTGGTCCCGCGGCTTCGCCGGCATGGACGGTGATATGCCAGCCTGCATCGCGTGCCTGGTTGAAGTGTGACAGGAACAAACTACCCGGGAAGCCCAGTTCGTCACCGGCCAAATCCAGCGCAGTAATATGATCACGGTGTGCTAACAGCGCATCAAGTTCCTGCAGGCAGGCGGCTTCGCCGAAGGTACGACTCATAATGCCAATTAAACGCGCTTCAACGCCAAAGGCTTTGCAGCCTTCGCGCACGCCTGCAATTACGGCTTCAACCACGCCTGCTACAGGGAGTTGGTGGGCCATTGCCATATAGCCTGGGGAAAAACGTAGTTCAACATAGTGCAGGCCGTTGCGTGCGGCATCTTCAATATTTTCAAACGCGACGCGGCGGCAGGCGTCCAGCGAGGCCAGAACCTTTACGCCCCAGTCCAGTTTGGATAAAAAGCTGACCAAATCAGGCTCGGTTGACGTCACTTGCACATGAGGAATCAACGTTTCCAGCGTCTGTGCCGGGAGGGTTAAATTAAACTGGCGACCCAGATCGAGGATCGTTTGGGCACGGATGTTACCATCAAGGTGGCGATGGACGTCGGTTAAGGGGAGAGAAGTATCAATCATGGTCGCACTCGTATTTTTAGGTAAAGTGCAGGGCATTATACAACAGAATCATAATTCTCTAAAAACTTTGAATAAAGTGCGCCAACACTTTGTAAAAGTGGAACATTGTGGACATATATTTCAGGTTTTCAATGAGTCAGGCGATCGGCGCGCTATCCTGGTCAATGGTAGCCTTCTCCGTCAGATACTTTGCCGCGAAAGACATAGTAGCTCCATGCTGTATACATCAGAATGACCGGAATAATAATAAGCGTGCCAACCAGCATAAACATCTGGCTTGCAGGGGGAGCCGCTGCATCCCACAAGGTAACATGCGGCGGAATAATATAGGGCCACAGGCTGATACCTAAGCCGCTAAATCCCAGAAAGATCAATCCCAGCGTCAGGATAAAAGGTCGTGCATGGCTGGTGTTGTCGCTGCACAGACGCCAAATCCACAGGCTGAGTATCGTCACCAGAATGGGGACCGGCACAAACCAGTAGAAATTAGGTAGCGTGAACCAGCGTTCTGCAATGTATTGCCAGTTAAGGGGTGTCCAGATGCTGACCACGGCAATAACCGCCAGCAGAGCGAGCAGAACATGGCGCGTTAATTTACGCATCCGTTCCTGAAGCGCGCCATCGCTTTTCATTATCAGCCAGGTGCTGCCGAGTAACAGATAAGCGGCAACCAGTCCGAGGCCGCAAAATACATTAAATGGGGTCAACCAATCCAATGCCGACCCGGCAAAGCGACGGTCTGCTATATCGAAACCGTTAATCACGGCGCCAACAACGATCCCCTGACTCACGGTCGCCAGCAACGATCCACCGGCAAATGCGTAATCCCAAAATAGCCGATGCGACGGCGTGGCTTTAAAGCGAAACTCAAACGCCACACCGCGAAAAATCAACCCAATTAGCATCATCGTGAGTGGAATTGCCAGTGCGTCAGCAATCACAGCATAAGCCAGAGGGAAGGCGCCAAAGACACCGGCCCCACCGAGCACCAGCCAGGTTTCATTCCCGTCCCAGACGGGGGCCACACTGTTCACCATCACATCTCGTTCGCCGGGGGCATGTACAATGCTAAACAACATACCAATGCCCAAATCGAAACCATCCATTACGATGTACATCAGCGTGGCAAAGACAATGATAATAAACCAGATTACGGTGATATCGATGTCCATCAGATTTTCTCCTCTTCATCCGTTACCGGTTCTGCGGCGGAAAGCGGACGCGCAGGGGTGCCATCGGTTTGTGAGGTCAGTTCACTGACCGGCTGAGGACCTTTTTTAATCAGTCTGAATATGTAGTGGTAACCCACGCCAAAGACGGTGCTGTAAACGACGATAAATACCAGCAAACTGATGACCATTTGCGTTGTACTGTGCAACGAAACGGCATCACGGGTGCGCAAAAAGCCGTATACGACCCAGGGCTGGCGGCCAACCTCCGTGGTCACCCAACCGGCCAATAAGGCCAATAGTCCGGCCGGCCCCATCAAAAGTGCAAACCATTGGAATGGACGGGAATGGTACAGGCGCTTGCGCCAACGTAACCAGACACTGCAGATACCCAGGGCGATCATCAACACGCCCATGCCAACCATGATGCGAAACGACCAAAATACAATCGCGGAGTTGGGGCGATCTTCCTTGGGAAAATCCTTCAGTGCAGGAACCTGCTTGTCCAGACTATGGGTCAGAATCAGACTGCCCAGCGCAGGGATCGCCAGAGCGTATTTGGTGCGCTCTTCCTCCATGTCAGGCATGCCAAACAGCGTCAATGGCGTTGCCTCTCCGGGGGGGTTCTCCCAGTGCCCCTCAATGGCCGCTATTTTTGCAGGCTGATGCTCAAGGGTATTGAGGCCATGCATATCTCCAACAACCGCCTGAATAGGGGCGACAATCAGAGCCATCCACAGCGCCATCGAAAACATTTTACGAATGGCAGGAGTATCGTTACCCCGCAGTAAATGCCAGGCGGCAGATGCGCCAACGAACATCGCGCTACTCAGAAAAGCAGCAATCGACATATGCAATAAGCGATACGGAAAGGAAGGATTAAATACGATAGCCAGCCAATCCTGGGGAATGACATGCCCATTTTCGAGGCTAAAACCTTGAGGTGTTTGCATCCAACTATTGGAAGCCAGGATCCAGAAGGTAGATAGCAACGTGCCCAGCGCCACCATACAGGTGGTGAAGAAATGCAGCGCTGGAGATACTTTGTTCCAGCCGAAAAGCATTACGCCAAGGAAGCCCGCTTCGAGGAAAAAGGCGGTCAGGACTTCATAAAGCAGCAGTGGTCCGGTAATACTGCCGGCAAATTGCGAAAAGCCGCTCCAGTTGGTACCAAACTGATAAGCCATCACCAGGCCGGATACGACACCCATCCCAAAATTGACGGCGAAGATTTGCAGCCAGAAATTATAGAGCGAGCGCCAGAGATTGTTTCGCGTGCGCAGCCACATCCCCTCCAGCACCACCAGATAGCTGGCCAGTCCAATCGTAATCGCGGGAAAAAGAATATGGAAAGAGACAGTGAAGGCGAACTGAAAACGGGCTAAATAAAAAGCGTCAAATTCAGGCACGGTACAGACCCCATCCGAGGAAGCTCTGCCTGAAGCAGAGCGTAATGAGATTATTTTTTGGCTACAACACCGTCAGCGTCAGAGCGTAAGAGAAATTGTTCTGTCGTTTGCGGAATATGTTTAATCAGCCAGTCGGCCATCTCACGTTCTTCTGCGAGAATCGTTTCGATAGCGGGGATAGAGGCGGTATCACCGACCTTTTTGGCAGCGGCCAAAAGCGATGTGTAGCAGGCTATTTCAAATTGCTCGAATACATAGCCGCTGATTGCGCCTTTTACAATTTCGTCAGAAGGAAACATGCCGCCAATCGACTGGCCAAAAGCGGCCATTTTACTCATGGAGTCTTTTAATACAGAATGCGAAATATCGTTTCGATCGAGGATCTCTTCCAGCAGGGTAATTTGCCTTTTTGTTTCATTAATATGTTGCTCAATTCTGGCACGCAAATCAGGATAATTATCGATACGACTCGCCATCGATTCCAGCATTGACTCCGCTTGCTTTTCCATCGCGTGCGCATCGCGTAGCCAGTCATGGTAATGTTCTAAGTGATTCATCGTAATTTCCTCGAGTCAGTATGGTTATCGTTTTTCAGCGTCTTTATTAATGTTACCAACCGCCAGATCGGTTAATTTCAGATCGGTTTGTTTCTCTTCTTCAAGCGTTTCTGCGAGGAGTTTTACGGCTTTTTTATACCCCAGTTGTTCTGCCAGGGTTGCCAGTGTGCCGTAGCTGGCAATTTCATAATGTTCCACTTTCTGTGCGGCTGCGATTAATGCTGCATCGCGTACTTCATTTTTCTCGGTGCTTTCTATAACCTCATTAGCCTCTTCAATTAAGCCTTCCATCGCCACACATTTCATGCGTTTAATCTTAATTCCCGGTTCTTGCTCAACGATTTGGTCAATACGTTCAATTTGCCCCTGGGTTTCTTCCAGGTGGGCATTAAACGCTTTGCTGAGTTTTTCGCTTGAGGCGGCTCTGGCGAGTTTAGCCAGTCCGCGCGTTAACTGTTTTTCAGCGCTATAGGTATCTGAAAGTAGGTGAATAAATACGTCTTCAATGCTTTTCATATGCATATTAATATCCTTTAGAGGTTAAAAATAACTGCGAGCCCCATACAGACCCGCAGGACACTCTTTTAATTAAAAGATGAAAATAACGCTAACTATCAGGAGTTGTCAGACTTACGGCCACCGCCGTGGCTGCTTTGCCCACCTTTTTTACCTGCTTCAGATGCGCGTTGTGGATCGTTTTTGAAGTTACCACCGCTATGTTGACCGCCTTTACGGCCCGCTTCTGATGCTTTTTCTCGGTCTTCTGCGAAGTTACCGGAACCACCACGATGCTCTGCCATATATCACCTCATATATCGGTTATGTCAGTCAGATACAAAAAAATAATTTCGTATCCGTCGTTGTTCAAGGCTTAAAGTTAGCGGCTATTTGTATTAAGTCAAATTTAATGCTGATAGGCGAATCAGTCCGTATTGATAATTTTCAATGGATTGCGGAAAATACCGCTTCGCTTATTATGAATGATGTTTGATTAATAAATAATCGTAACCGTCTGAGAGTTAGAGGGAATAAAAATATGAGTGCTCAATCAGGGTTATTCTTGTAAATTTTCTTAAATTATAAATAAATTATAAAACCGAAGCGTTCCGCTCAGACATAAAATAGCATTATTAAATGTCATGATATTCATTTTTGTCTACGCTCAACTTCATTCCCCGGTGCAAGGGATAACGCGGGCTTTTCGACGATGCTGGATGAACAGGGTGGTAAAGCGTCAGGTAGAGAAGGCGCGCAATGAGGTTTTCATTGCGCAAACCTGTTTAACGTATTGTACGGATGGCGTTAATTAACCCCTGAACGCCTTTTTCAAGTTTTGAGCGCGGACATCCGGCATTCAGGCGCACAAAACCGCGTCCTTCTTCGCCGTAGGTGTATCCTGGCATGATGGCAACTTTCTGCTGGTGGATAAGCGCTTCCTGTAATGTGTGATCATCAATGTTAAGCGGACGCAGGTCAATCCACGCCAGATAGGTAGACTGTGGAACCTGCCAGCTCAGTTCGGGGAATGCGGCATTAAGCTCGCGGGCGACGTAATGCAGATTGCTGGCAAGATAATCCCGCAGCGCATCAAGCCAGCTTGCGCCCTGTTGATAGGCGGCAATATGAGCTGTCAGCGCCAGCACCGCAGGTGAGGAAAGACCATCGCGACCTTTTAATGCGCTGAGATAATCGTTACGGCTTTGAGTGTCTTCAATAATCGCGTAAGCCCCGGTCAGTGCCGGAATATTAAAACTTTTTGAGCCGGAAGTGAGCAGCGCCCAGCTGTCACGCGCGACGTTACTCCAGGGGATATGCGGGTGATCACCCCATACCATATCCATATGGATCTCATCGGAAATGACTTTTACACCATGGCGCTGACACAGTTCCGCCATGGTTTCCAGCTCATCACGCGTCCACACTTTGCCCGTCGGATTTTGTGGGCTACAGAGCAGAAGAATTTTGCTCTCTGGGCGAGACAGGGCATTCTCCAGTGCGGTCATGTCGCAGTACCAACCGTCAGTACGTTTTTCAAGTTCGACAGCGCGCACCACGCGCTGATTACCCTCAATAGCTTTGTAAAACGCGTCGTAAGCCGGGGTGTGAATAACCACCGCATCACCCGCGGAAGACCACTGGCGAATCATCTCTGACACCATATAGATGACCGAGGGACCATATACCAGCGACTGAGGATCGATTTTTGTATTGTGACGCGTAAGAAACCAGTGCTGAATAGCCGCCAAAAATTCATCATTTTTCCAACGGCTGTAACCCAACACGCCATGGGACAGGCGCTGGGTAAGTGCCTCAAGAATGCAGGGGGCAGTTGCAAAATCCATGTCAGAGATGGTGAACGGCAGAAGATCCGCTGAGCCAAAACGGTCGGCAACATAATCCCACTGGGTACACCAGGTGCCGTGTCGGTCCACAACCTTAGAAAAATCAAACATATTGTTGTCCTTAAGCCTGTACGGTGTTCATCAGAACCGCGATTTCGTCTTTCACTGACTGGACCTGCGGACCAATAACAACCTGAAGGTTATGCTGATTGAGTTGTACTACGCCAATGGCACGATTGTCCTTCAGAGCTTGTACGTTAACAAGCGACATATCTTTCACTGACAAGCGCAGACGAGTAATGCAGTTATCCAGGCTAACAATGTTTTCCGCGCCGCCCAACGCCGCCAGAATAGCTGGCACGTTATAACCCGATTTACCTGGCGATCCAGCCATCACCTTTTCGATAGTGCTGGCCATTTCGACTTCGCGACCCGGTGTCTTCAGATTGAAGCGCGTGATGGCGAAGCGGAAGATAACGTAATACACCGCAAACCAGATAGCTGCGACGACAGGGACCAGATACCACTTGGTAGATAATCCATGCAGGATGCCGAATACCACGAAGTCGATCAGGTTACCGTCAGTGTTACCGATGGTAACGCCAAGCACCGCCATCACGGTGAAGCCGAGACCGGTAAGCAAAGCATGGATCACATACAGAACCGGGGCCACGAACAGGAACAAGAACTCGAGAGGTTCGGTCGTACCACCAATTACACAGGCAATCAGACCGGAAATTAATAACCCTTTAATTTTATGACGATTCTCTGGACGTGCGCAGTGGTACATTGCTAACGCTGCACCCGGTAACCCGCCGAGGAACGCCGGCATTTTACCCTGTGACAGGAAGCGGGTTGCGCTTTCAGAGAAACCTTGCGTTGTCGGACAGCTCAATTGAGCCTGGAAAATAGTCAATGCACCGCTCACGCTATGACCACAGACTTCCTGCGTGCCGCCCGCTTCGGTAAAGCGGATCAATGCCACCAGAATATGATGCAGACCAAAAGGCAACAACAGACGTTCGCCGGTACCAAACAGCATAGGACCAAATTCACCTGCACTGTTGATGATGTGACCGAGTCCGGTAATGCCCATGGCGAAAACCGGCCAAATCAGGGGAATAACCAGACCGACCAGGCCCATCACCACCGAGGAGATGATGGGAACGAAGCGAGTGCCGCCGAAGAAGGCCAGGGCATCCGGCAGACGAATGTTATGGAAGCGTTCATGCAGCATCCAGACGATGATCCCGGCGATGACGGCGCCGAGGATCCCGGTGTCGATCGACTGGATCCCCAGAATATTTTGCACGTTGTTGGCTTTCAGGATCGCCGCATCAGTGGTGGGTAAGATGCCTTTGGCGGTTAACCAGAAGTTGACGGCAAGGTTCATTACCGCGTAACCAACAAAACCGGCAAACGCCGCCACGCCTTTATTCTCGCGCGCCAGGCCAAGAGGAATGGCAATACAAAACATCACCGGTAGGAAGCTAAACGCAAATGAGCCAACTTTGCTCATCCAGGTAAAGATGGCCTGTAGCACCGGATTTCCTAACACCGGGATTAACGTTAAGACATCGTGGCTGCTTAACGAACTGCCGATCCCTAACATGATCCCGCAAAATGAGAGCAGAGCCACGGGCAACATAAAGGTTTTGCCCAACTGCTGGAAAAATTCCCATAACGTTATTTTTGGTGTGGTTCTCGTCGTCATTAAACGACTCCTTGTAAAATCAGGCTGGCTAATGATGGCGAGAAGATAAAACGTTTTACCTAATTTTAGTGCGGTATAAATCACATTATCGAACGATAATAGAGGGTATAAATATAAGTGATTGATAAAACGTTTTATCGGTCACGTTATCAGGGAGTTTTCTGTTTTTATGGCTATAGCCAAAAAAATAACGATCCATGATGTTGCGCTGGCTGCGGGTGTTTCGGTCAGTACCGTCTCATTGGTACTCAGTGGCAAAGGACGTATTTCATCAGCAACCGGTGAGCGGGTAAATGCTGCCATTGAGCAACTGGGGTTTGTGCGTAATCGGCAAGCATCAGCCCTGCGTGGTGGGCAGAGCGGAGTCGTGGGTTTGATTGTGCGCGATCTTTCTACGCCGTTTTACGCCGAGCTGACGGCGGGGCTGACGGAAGCATTAGAAGCCCAGGGGCGCATGGTCTTCTTACTGCATGGCGGCAAAGACGGCGAACAGCTGACGCAGCGCTTCACACTGTTACTTAATCAAGGGGTTGATGGCGTGGTGATCGCCGGGGCCGCAGGCAGCAGTGACGCGCTACAACAACTCGCCGCTGAGAAAGGGATCCCGGTGGTGTTTGCGTCACGCGCCAGCTATATGGATGACGTTGACACCGTCAGACCTGATAACATGCAGGCCGCGCAACTCCTGGTTGAACAACTGATACGCCATGGGCACCAGCGCATTGCCTGGCTGGGCGGGCAAAGCTCTTCATTAACCCGGGCAGAGCGCGTCGGCGGCTATTGCGCGACATTGTTAAAGTATGGTTTGCCGTTTCATAGCGACTGGGTGCTGGAGTGTTCATCCAGCCAAAAGCAGGCCGCGGAAGAGGTGACGGCGCTGTTACGCCGGAATCCCACAATCAGTGCGGTGGTGTGCTACAACGAAACCATTGCCGTAGGCGCCTGGTTTGGCCTGATGAGAGCAGGGCGACAGAGCGGTGAAACAGGCGTGGATCGCTACTTTGAACAGCAAATATCATTGGCCGGATTTGCTGATGTGGCGGAAAGCGCGCTGGATGACATTCCCATCATTTGGGCTTGCACGCCTGCCCGTGAAATGGGATACACCCTTGCGGAACGCATGCTACAACGCATTGGCCACGATGAAAGCCATTCGCGCAATCTGACGCTTGCCGCCCGACTGGTCGTCGCGAAATAAAAAAAGCCCGATAAGCAAGGTTATCGGGCCTGTCGTAACGGATATTTACTGTTGCGGGGCAGCAGGAGCGTCCGGCTCAGTAAAGGCAGGCATACCGAACATGCCAACAAACTCATCCAGCGACATTTTCTGTCCGTTAAGTGTTACCTGACCGTTCGCATATTGCAGGCTGGAACCGATAACGTTGTCCTGCAACGTCGTAATACGGAACATCTGACCCATCGCCGCGAGGCCATTAACCTGCTGCTTCGCCAGACCCGCCGCTTCTTCCTGCTGATATCCTTCCAGTTTGGCAATCTGTGTCATGAATTCAGTCGCCATATCGACAGGGATCGTCAGCTTAGCATCCAGTGATTTGACGGAGCGATCTACTTCCTGGGCCAGCGTTTGCGGCTCTACGGTGTTTGCGGTCGGATCTTTCAGTAGTAGCGACAAATTAAAGGCGGTTTCACCTTTCGCATTTTTCCAGCTCAACGGCGCAATAGTGATAACCGGTTCGCCTTTCATCAGAATCGGCAGGGCATTAAAGAAGGCTTCGGTGACTTTCTGCTGATATAGCTCAGGGTTTTGCACCACATCGATTTGTGACATCAACGCCTTGGTTTGGGCGCTATACTGCTGACTGAACTGGTGCAGGGCTTCACCATCAATCTGGCCCACTTTCAGCGTCAGTTTGCCGCTACCCATATCCTGGCCCTGCAGTTTAAGGCTGTTCAGGGTGTAATCCAGTTGGCTGTTGACGGTTTTACCCTCGTTGATCAGATCGGATTTACCATCGATACCCATGCCTTCCAGAACCGCCAACTCTTTACCCTCGACTGCAATCGACAGTTTTTCGAGTGACAACTTCTGGTCGCCAATACGCTCACCAAAGCTGGCGATACTGCTGGAACCCTCAGTTTTCAGGTTATTGAAGGTAATTTGTACTTTCTGGTTGTACTCATTGACCGCATTAACCAGACCACTTTGCGCATCGCCAGTTAGCGAAACTGCATTACCGTCTTTGTCAGCCGTAAACTGGAATTCCCCGCCGCTGAAGGCCACTTTTTCATCGCCATTCTCGTAGTTCAGCGGTTTGAGGGAGAGATCGGAACGGGTATCGCCGCTGTAACCGATACGGGAGTTAATGACGAATGGCGTTTCGCCTTTGGCAATATCGAACAGTGGTTTGGTGACGTCGTTATTCACCAACGTTGTTTTCACCGAGGCCATAGCGGGAACCAGATTCAGCGATTTCAGCTGTGCGAGCGGGAAAGGACCGTGATCAACCGTTTCATTAAGGACAATGCTTTGCCCTGGCTTCAGCCAGGAATCTTGTTGTCCGGTGATGGGTTTAACCACCAGTTGCAGTTGGCTATTGAACACGCCGCGCTGATAGTTTTGATAACTCAGTTCAATGCCCGCCTCAGGGGAGTAGCGTTTCAACTGATTGTTTGCCTGTGTCACCATCTCGGCGAGATGCGTTTCGAGTTTTTTACCTGTGTACCAGGCACCGCCCGTCCAGACGATACCCAGTGCAACCACTACACCCGCAGCTACCAGCGATTTTTTCATTTTGATATCCATAAAATAAAACCAGGCGTTTGAAGACGCCTGGAGGAGTGACTTGTCTTTAACTCACTACAGCTTAGCAAGAGTTGTTAAAAATATCAGTATCTTGCTACAGCTTGTTATAAACCCGAGCTAAACGGCCCTTGCCGCTGACGTTTACCGGCGATTCATTCGCACTAATAAAGGCCGACTCACCCGGCTGCAGGAGCAGACGCTGCTCACCTTTGCTCAACACGGCTTCACCCTCAATACAGAACAGAATTGCGGCGCTTTGCTGGCCGATCTCTGCACCAGTGGCCGTTAACTCATGTAGGGAGAAGGCGAAATCGTCGACCGGAATAGGGAAGTCCAGTTCATCATCTGTTTTAACCGGTGTGGTCAGCAATTGGTTTGCAGGCTTAGCGACAAACTTAACGTTGGCGACCAGCTCCGGGATATCAATGTATTTTGGCGTTAGCCCGGCGCGTAGCACGTTGTCCGAATTCGCCATCACCTCCAGCGCCACACCTTGCAGGTAGGCGTGCGGGGTCTCGGCAAACAAGAACATGGCCTCGCCGGGATTGAGTTTAACCACGTTGAGCAGCAGTGGGGAAAAGAGTCCGCTGTCGTTAGGGTAGAAGTCGGCGATCAGGCGGATGGTTTGCCAGGGTTCACCCTGCTGACTGTTCAGCGCCGATTTCAGGATCGCCAGCGCGTGGGATTTCTCCTCATCCTGCATATTCAGCAAGCTGGCAAATAGATAGCTCAGACGCTCTGCGCTCGGTTCCTGCAGGAAATGCGCAATAGCCGGATGCGCAGCGGAAACGGGTTGTAATAACGCAACAATATCGGAGAACTCACGAAATGCGTTCATCGCCAGGAAAGGCGTTAAAGCAAAAACCAGTTCTGGTTTGTGGTTAGGATCTTTGTAGTTGCGCTCGGCGGCATCCATCGGGATCCCGGCGGCGTTTTCTTTGGCAAACCCGATTTCAGAATTGTGCTTGTTAGGATGAACCTGAATCGAAAGGGGTTGCGCAGCACAGAGCACTTTAAACAGGAAGGGCAGTTCACCAAAGCGTTCGGCAACGGCATCGCCTAATAGCGCGGATTTATCGCTTTCAATAACGTCGCGTAAAGCAACCGTCTGACCATCAGCGCTCTGAACCTGCGAACTGCTTTTTGGGTGCGCTCCCATCCAAAGTTCAGCCATCGGTTGCTGAGTTGGGTTGGCAATCCCATAAAGTTCCGTTAACGCAGTTTTACTTCCCCAGGCGTAGTTCTGCACTGAGTTGATGAGTTTTTGCATTCTCAAGCCCTGTTTGAATGTGGAATTTTCTCTGGCTATTAAACCAAGAAACCCTGAGGGAAGTAACCTGCACATGTAAAAAGTCGTACTTGTCTCAGTTTTTGTTAAAAAATTGTGTAGGATATGGTGACTCGCTTTTAATACCCTGAGTATTTCCGGTTGCAGAAAGCCTTGCCTTCTCCAACCCGACTTACGGCAGGGAAGCAGGGCAATGGAACATCTGCCCAGAGAATAACCAGACCTAGCAGTAAGTGAGAGCACAATGTCAAACAAACCCTTTCATTATCAGCATCCTTTCCCGCTTAAAAAGGATGATACCGAATACTATCTGCTGACCAGCGACTATGTCTCCGTTGCCGAATTCGAAGGGCAGGAGGTTATTAAAGTCGCGCCGCAAGCGCTAACCCTGCTGGCTCGTCAGGCTTTTCATGATGCGTCGTTTATGCTGCGTCCAGCGCATCAGCAACAGGTTGCCGATATCCTGCGTGACCCTGAGGCCAGTGAAAACGACAAATATGTGGCCCTGCAATTCCTGCGCAACTCCGACATCGCGGCGAAAGGTATTTTGCCGACCTGTCAGGATACCGGCACAGCGATAATCGTGGGTAAAAAAGGTCAGCGTGTCTGGACCGGCGGCGGTGATGAAGCGGCACTGGCGCGAGGGGTCTATAACACCTACATCGAAGACAACCTGCGCTATTCGCAAAACGCCGCGCTGGATATGTATAAAGAAGTGAACACCGGCACCAACCTGCCAGCGCAGATCGATTTGTATACCGTTGATGGCGATGAATACAAATTCTTATGTATTGCCAAAGGCGGTGGTTCGGCAAACAAAACCTATCTGTACCAGGAAACCAAAGCGCTGCTCACGCCGGGCAAATTAAAAAATTACCTGGTCGAGAAGATGCGTACGCTGGGAACAGCGGCTTGCCCGCCGTATCACATCGCGTTTGTGATTGGTGGAACGTCTGCGGAAGCCACGCTGAAAACTGTCAAGTTGGCTTCGGCGAAATACTACGACGAGCTGCCGACCGAAGGTAACGAGCATGGTCAGGCGTTCCGCGATGCGGAGCTGGAAAAAGAGCTGTTGATAGAAGCGCAGAATTTGGGGCTGGGTGCCCAGTTCGGCGGGAAGTACTTCGCTCATGATATCCGCGTGATCCGTCTGCCGCGTCACGGCGCGTCGTGTCCGGTTGGTATGGGGGTTTCTTGCTCAGCCGATCGAAATATCAAAGCTAAGATCAACCGTGAAGGCATCTGGATCGAAAAACTTGAGCATAATCCGGGTAAATACATACCAGAAGAGCTGCGTCAGGTAGGCGAAGGCGAAGCGGTGCGCGTTGACCTCAATCGGCCAATGAAAGAGATCCTGGCTCAGTTGTCGCAATATCCGGTGTCCACGCGTCTGTCGCTCAACGGAACCATTATTGTTGGTCGTGATATTGCGCATGCGAAACTGAAAGAACGTCTGGATAACGGCGAAAGTTTGCCGCAGTATGTTAAAGATCACCCGATCTATTACGCCGGCCCGGCAAAAACGCCCGAAGGTTATGCCTCAGGCTCGCTAGGCCCAACCACTGCCGGGCGTATGGACTCGTATGTTGACCAGCTTCAGGCCGCGGGTGGGAGTATGATCATGCTGGCGAAAGGCAACCGTAGCCAGCAGGTGACCGACGCCTGTCATAAGCACGGCGGCTTCTATTTAGGCAGTATTGGCGGCCCCGCAGCGGTGCTTGCCCAGGGCAGTATCAAGAGTCTGGAATGCGTGGAATATCCTGAACTGGGGATGGAAGCCATCTGGAAAATTGAAGTGGAAGATTTCCCGGCGTTTATCCTGGTGGATGACAAAGGTAATGATTTCTTCAAGCAAATTCAGACGTCGCAGTGCGCACGCTGCGTTAAGTAACGTCAGCCGCCCTTCGGGGCGGTTTTTTTTCCGCACGAACCACCAAACGACAGTTTAATCCTCGTTAATACTGATAAGACCAATGCAAGTGGGCAATGTCGAAACATAACCTAATCAATTCTTAATGTAAGGAGCAGGTAATGGTAACGGTACGCCGCGAGAATGATTCAATGGGCGCAATTGATGTTCCTGCCGATAAGCTTTGGGGGGCGCAAACCCAACGTTCGCTGGAGCATTTTCGTATCTCTACGGAGAAAATGCCGGTCTTGCTGATCCATGCGCTGGCGCTGACGAAACGGGCGGCTGCCAAGGTTAATTTAGATCTCGGGCTGCTGGCGGAAGATAAAGCCACCGCGATTATGCAGGCCGCAGATGAGGTATTGGCGGACAAACATCGGGATGAGTTTCCGTTGGCCATTTGGCAAACGGGCTCCGGCACGCAAAGCAATATGAATATGAATGAGGTGCTGGCAAACCGTGCCAGCGAATTGCTGGGCGGCGTACGGGGAATGGAGCGAAAAGTTCACCCCAACGATGATGTTAATAAAAGCCAAAGCTCGAATGATGTCTTTCCGACAGCGATGCATGTTGCCGCGCTGCTGGCGCTGCGCAAGTCACTGATCCCGCAATTAACGGTGTTGACCAAAACGCTCAGTGATAAATCCCACGCGTTTGCCGATATCGTCAAAATTGGCCGGACGCATCTGCAAGATGCGACCCCGCTTACGCTTGGGCAGGAAATTTCCGGCTGGGTGGCAATGCTCGAACATAACCTCAGACACATTGAAAACAGTTTACCCCATGTGGCGGAACTGGCGTTGGGGGGAACGGCGGTGGGAACCGGACTGAACACCCATCCTGAATATGCGCGTCGGGTCGCGGATGAGTTGAAGGTCATTACCTGCGCGCCGTTTGTTACTGCACCGAATAAATTTGAAGCACTGGCGACCTGCGATGCGTTGGTTCACGCCCACGGAGCGCTCAAGGGGCTGGCTGCGTCACTGATGAAAATCGCCAACGATGTGCGTTGGCTGGCATCCGGTCCGCGTTGTGGTATTGGTGAAATTTCAATTCCTGAAAACGAACCGGGTAGCTCCATTATGCCGGGTAAAGTCAATCCGACTCAGTGTGAGGCGCTGACCATGCTTTGTTGCCAGGTGATGGGCAATGATGTTGCCATTAATATGGGCGGGGCGTCAGGTAACTTTGAGCTTAACGTTTATCGACCGATGGTCATCCACAACTTCCTGCAATCAGTGCGTTTGCTGGCGGACGGGATGGAAAGCTTTAACGAGCATTGCGCGACGGGTATTGCACCCAATCGTGAGCGAATCGACCAGTTACTCAACGAGTCGCTGATGCTGGTTACCGCACTCAATACCCATATCGGTTACGACAAAGCCGCTGAGATAGCCAAAAAAGCGCATAAGGAAGGGCTGACGTTAAAAGCATCTGCCCTTGCGCTGGGATATTTAACCGAAGCGGAGTTCGACAGTTGGGTACGACCAGAACTGATGGTTGGCAGCATGCGACCAGGCAGTTAATCAGCAACGTACAGGTGCAGTCGGGGAATAATCAATCTCAACGGCTGCGCCTGAGGTTTAAAACGATGCTGAACATTGTCGGCATCGTAATTCAGTAACTCGCCGATATCGGGTACTGTCATGCCGTTGTCGTTGTTGATTAGCGCAATCAATGGCGTCGGGCAGGCGTATTGCACCTGTTTTTGTTCTCCTTTGTACCACACGCGAGCGATGGGCTGCACTTTTACCGGTCTTTTAATCTTCAGTTTTGCCTGCTGTGGCAGAGCTGCAATGTCCTGATATTCCCGCTCCAGCTTTGCCTGCCACTCTTCACGCGTCCAGGGATGTACGCTGCGCGGCGACGTCAGACTCTTTTCCAGTTGCTGTAGGACTTCATCGCGCATCAGGTTTTTAATGATGTGCTTGTTAGCCCAGCCAAAGCGCAGAGTGGCGGGTTCTTTCACCAGCGTGAGCGTACGATAGGCATTCAACGTAATCAGTCCTGGCAGGTGGCGATGCACCCATTCGAAACGTGCCGCCGGCGCCAGTCCAGATTCCACAGTGACAATGCGCTCAAACGTCGTTTTCAACTGGTTAATACGCTGTATTTGTTCTTCCAGAGCACACTGTGCCGCGTTATCCACCTGATAGCACAACACGCCAGGAAGACGGACGGCCGCTTTGCTGCTGCGGTTCTCAGATTGCTGCTGAATAAACAGATGGCGATAGTGACGCAGTGCCAGTGATTCAGCTTCTTTGCCTAAATGTTGTTTTACATCGATGCTCTGCAAAGGGGCATGTTCTGCCTCCTTGGCGACTTCTGGTAACGAGAACACGCGCGCAATCAGCAGCGTCTGCTGCAACAAATTTTCGCTCAGAAGCGCCAGTTCCTGTTCCATCTGGCGGAAGGTGCTGTTCAGACGGTCAACGAGATCGTAACGGGCCATGTGTTTTACCATTTTAGTTACAACATACTTTTTTATAGCACAACATCTGCCGCCTGACCACCGAGCGGTATGGGTCAGGCAGTGGGAAATTCAGGAATGTTATGCCAGACGGGCCAACTGAAAGAAAAACGGGCCCCGCCCAGTTCACTTTCATCGCAAACGACCGTACCGCCCATAGCCAATGCGATCGAGTGGACGATGGCTAACCCAAGCCCGCAACCACCGGTCGCCCGGTCACGACTAGGATCGAGGCGTACAAATGGCTCAAAAACTTGTTCGCGCGCCGCAGGTGCGATACCAGGGCCGTCGTCTTCCACGATCAGCGTTGCCTGATTACCGTCCAGCCGCAGACTGGCTTGTACTGTCGACTGGCAATAGCGCAGGGCGTTATTCAGTAGATTATCCAGCACGCGCTCCATCAGGCGCATGTCCAGCGCACCGTAGTTGCCAATCTGAAGATGGCGAAGGCGCACAGCATGGTCAGGATTGACGCTTTGCACATCCTCAAGATGGGTTGTCAGCCAAAGGGGCAGGTCGGGTACGCTGAGCTTCAATTCATTTTGGGGGCGATCCAGCCGGGCGTAGGTCAGTAATTCTTCGATCAACGCTTCTAACTGGCCGATGTCACGATTCAGTGCCTGAGATTCTTGCTCGGTGAGATTCTCACTCATCTCCAGTCGGTAACGTAAGCGTACCAGTGGAGTCCGAAGCTCATGGGCAATACCATCGATAAGCTGTTTTTTACTGGCGATCAGCGCATTGATATTGTCCGCCATCTGGTTAAACGCCACACCAAGACGCTCAAAACTGGAACCGTTATCAAAATGGAGGCGTTCACCCAGATGCCCTTCACCAAAACGTTGTGCTGCGGCTTCCAGTCGGAGCATTTCCTGCCAGTGGGGGCGCATCCAGATAAGTACCGGGAAGGCCAGTGAAATGGCAATGAACGCCATCAGCGCGACGTCCAGCAAGCGCATTTGATGCAGAAAATAGAGATAGGGAACCGGGCCAACGGCCAGCACGTAATGGCTGCGCGGGATTCGTTGAATAAAAGTGTACTGATCGTCAAGTGCGACAATATCGCCTTCGCGCAGGCGCTGCATGGTTGGGGCGTCCAGCGTGTATTTATTCAGCGGTTCAACGCGCAGATCAAAAGAGAGGTTCAAATCCATCTCCTTTAGCGTCTTACCCCAGTCACGTGGTGGGATCTCGCGCAGCTCACTGCGCATCAGGTACAACGAGCTTTTCATTAAATCGTCGAGCGACTGCCTGCCCGCGCGTTCTGCGGTGAATTTATATACCAGGCCGACCAACAGGGTCATCACCAGAAAGCAGACAAACAGCAGGAGATAAAACTGTACAAACAGCTTCTTCATATAAAATCACCGAATACGCAATATAATGCGTACTGATACTCTCAAAATTGTTGTGATATAAAAATATGAATTTCAATCGTTGTTGTTATTTGCTACTCATTTTCGCAGCAACAGGCTGTATTTTCACCGCACATCCCTGGGTTATGTGGCTCATACTTGCCAATATACTAACGATGGCGCTATACGGCGTGGACAAAATGGCCGCGCGTCAGGCCTGGCGCAGGGTGCCTGAGTCTACATTGCTGATGTTTGGTGTTGTTGGCGGGTGGGTTGGTGCGATAGCGGGTCAACAAATTTTCCGCCATAAAACACAAAAGCAACCATTCAAAACCTATTTTATTATCAGTTTGATAGTCAGTCTCTCGCTGATGGGGGCGGTTTATCAGTTCTATCCATTTTCATCTTCCTGAATGAGGGGGAGAGTAAACGGCCCGATTATCTAAGGCAGGAGATATACTTTTCGCCTGAACGGCGTACGATTTCATCGGCATTGTCCGTAATATCTTTTCCCTCAAATGCACCGTAGAGTTGTTTAAATTTCACCATACTCAGGCGCTGGGTGATGTCGCTGACCGTAGCGGCTGGCAGCGGCAGCATATTGGGGTAACTCCACATAAAGGAGACGGCGTGCGCCCCTGGTGTGACCTGAACGATGTCGCCGGAAAGCACCAGGCCTTCATTTCGTGCCCAGTGCAGAACACAGCCGCCGGAAAAATGTCCCCCAAGTCGTATAACACTGACGTTTCGGGCCAGTTCAAGGGTGTCGCCTTGCCAAAATTTAATCCACGGGCTGTCGCGCATTACCCACTCGCTATCACTGGCATGGAGATAAATTGGGGCATTAAATTCTGCAGCCCAGTCCTGCATAGTGGTGTAGTAGTGAGGGTGTGATATCGCAATAGCCTTAAGCCCGCCCAGAGACGTTATTAGCATTTTCGTGGCGTCATCGAGTGTGGCAATACAGTCCCACAAAATATTGCCCTCGGGAGTGAGCAGGATAAACGCGCGCTGATTAATCGCAAAATCAGGAACGGTGTGGATGCTGAGAAGATCGCTGTTGTGTTGTTGCCACTTATTTGTGTGTGAAGCGCAAAGGGCGGCAAAATCGATCCATTTCTGCCCTGTCGCGGGGACATACTGGCGTTCATCATTACAAATAGCGCAATGTTGTGGATGAGAATTCGTTTTCTCATAGGATGTCCCGCAGGCTTTGCATAAAACGATCATCGCGTCTTCCTCATTTAACAACCACAATCAGCATGGCACACAGAGACATAAGAATGTGCCCGTTAGTGCTCTGGTCTATAATCTTCCCCTGATTGCATCAATGCTGATTCTTGATTTCGAAATTAAAGTCGGTTTCTGCAAGAGGGGGACTGCGCGGCTATACCCCCGCGCATCGCGGAGTTAGCGATGGAGGAACTCGCATCAGGTGGTAATCAACTTTGATCTAAGACACTGGGTTGGTAATTCTTAAGAGTTATCATTAGCCTGATAAACGTTTTGTTAATTAATCAGTGAACGGCGGTGTGGTGTGTTGTTTAGCGCAAATTTGACTGGCTGGAAACAATGAACGCATTGTTTTCAATATTAAAAAAACGCCCAAATATTATTTCGTTGATGGTTTTACTCATCGGGGCAAACATTGTGGCGTGGCTGTGGGCTTTCACCGCGTTTAGCAACAACACGTCGTTACTGGCGCTGAGTCTAATCGCGTGGTGCTATGGTTTGCGCCATGCCGTGGATGCCGACCATATCGCCGCGATAGACAGTGCGACGCGTAAACTCATGCAACAGAAAAAACGCGCCCTGACGACGGGAGCCTGGTTTTCACTTGGTCACTCTACCATTGTGGTGCTGGCAAGCATTGGCATTGCGTTGACCACCAGCGTATTTAAGCAGCATATGGCATGGTTTCAGAATGTCGGCGGTCTTATCGGTACCATGGTCTCTGCCGCATTTCTGCTGATTCTGGCTGCCATTAATCTCATTATTTTCTGCCATGTCTGGAAGGCTTTTCGCCATCTTAAACGCACCGGTACTTACGCTGGCAACACGGAAGAGATTGCTGTTACAGGTCCATTGAACTGGATTTTTCGCTCAGCTTTCCGCCTGGTAGGTAAAGACTGGCATATGTATTTTGTCGGTTTTTTGTTTGGCCTGGGTTTTGATACTGCCACTGAAATTTCTCTTCTGGGTATTTCCGCTTCAAGCGCGTCCAGTGGCATGTCGGTCTGGTCAATATTAGTTTTCCCGGCGCTGTTTACCTGCGGTATGGCGCTGATTGATTGCCTCGACAGCATCCTGATGGTTGAGGCCTACGGATGGGCGTTTAATAAGCCGCAGCGCAAGCTTTATTACAATATGACAATCACCGGAACCTCGGTGATTGTTGCGCTATTCATCGGTGGACTGGAGGCGCTGGGACTGCTGTCTGATGCCTTTTCACTCCAGGGGGGATTGTGGGACACAGTCAGTAATTTGAGCGACCACATGGGGAATGTCGGCTTCGTGATTATTGGCGTCTTCATCGGCTGCTGGATTATTTCCGCAGTGAATTATCGTTGGAAAAAATACGACGGACTGACGTTCAGTTGAGATACAAGCGAAAGCCGATTAATAGTTTTCTGTGACATTGTCACGTTTGTGGGGCCGTATAAGCGGGATACGGCCCGATGGGTTTACTTGTCAGATTCATCGTCCCAGGCGTGCGGTGCGAACAGGTAACCTTTGTTACGTACCGTTTTGATTCGATAGGGCTCTATGGCGTTATCGAGCAGTTTTTTACGTAACCGGGAAATCGCCACATCGACGCTGCGATCCATACCGTCATAGCTTACACCGCGCAGGTTCTTCAGCAACGCATCGCGGTCCATAATCTGCCCGGCATGGGTTGCCAGCTCCCACAATAATTCAAAATCGGCGGTGGAAAGAGAGACTTGCTTACCGCCGAGTAGCACGGAGCGGTTGGTTGGGTCGATAGTGAGTGTACCAAAGCGTAGCGTGGTATGCGGTGTGATGGTCGTTGCCTGAATACCTTTAGACTGGGCTGAATGTTCGCTCTGACGCAAATGCAGGCGTAGCCGTGCAAGCAGCACGGCCGGAGGTGTTGTTTTAAGGATGTAGTCGCAGGCACCCATTTCCAGCGCCAGGATATGGTTCATGTCGCTGTCCAGAGAGGTCAGCAGGACAATCGGACCCTGCCAGCGTCCACGTAAATCGCGGCAGATTGTCATCCCGTCTTTGCCCGGCAGCATGATATCTAGTAACACCAGATCGGGTCGAACTTGCAGGATTTTCTCCTCAGCCAAATCACCACGAGGTTCAAGGATAACCTCAATGTCATGCCGGGCCAGATAGGCGGCAATCAGCGAGCCAACTTCGGGATCATCTTCAACAAATACGATGGTGTTCATATCATTCATTTTGAATATAAAACGCCAACATACACCGCCCTCGTTTTTCCTTCCATTAATCTTTTCTAAACAAGAACGCTTCCGTTATGCTAGGGGCTGATGTTATTGATGTGTTAAGGCAGGGTGATGGGACTCGTTATCAAAGCGGCGCTGGGTGCGCTGGTGGTCGTATTGATTGGTTTGCTCGCTAAAACAAAGAATTACTATATTGCTGGATTAATCCCGCTGTTCCCGACATTCGCGTTGATTGCCCATTATATCGTGGCCAGTGAACGTGGGATCGAGGCGTTGCGTACCACCATTGTATTCAGCATGTGGTCAATTATTCCCTATTTTGTCTACCTCGTTTCGCTGTGGTATTTCACTGGATTTATGCGCTTACCCGTCGCGCTCGGCGGGTCAGTGGTGTGCTGGAGCCTGAGCGCGTGGTTGCTGATTTTTTGTTGGATAAAACTGCATTAACGCAGATGACGCCCGCCATCAAGGGCAAAACTACGTCCTGTGACAAAGCAACTGGTCAAGAGATAGTCGATTAAATCAATGACTTCTTTTTCACCGGGCGCCGTTTTCATCAATGATTTATTCAGAGCCTGCTGGCGATATTCAGCATCGTCACTCTCGTTGAACAGGATCAGCGAGGGGGCAATTGCATTCACTTTGACTTCTGGTGCCAGTTTGCGGGCGAATGAGCGAGTCATATTGTCCAGCGCCGCTTTACTGGCAGCATAAGCAATGTGCTTGTCGCTGCCACGCTCTACAACATAATCCGTAAAATGGATAATATCGCTGGCTGCATGTCCGTGACCGCGTAACAACTCTTCCAGGGCGTGGTTGAGTAAGTAGGGCGTATTGACATGAATTTGCATCATGGCCGACAGCACTTCGGTTAGCGGCGTGCCCGGCTTTTCTGCCACCCAGGCACTGGCATTATGTACAATGGCGCGCAAACCGTTCGTCTGTCTTTTAACCTCATCGGCAAAAGCTAACACGCCTTTATCGGTAGAAAAGTCAGCCTGGATACACAACGCGCCAGCTTCGCACAAGCCATCAATGGCCGGGTAATGAGTCCGGTAACTGACAATAACTGGCTGTTTTTGATTGAGAAAATGCCATGCGACGGCGAGGCCGATGCGACGGCCTCCTCCAGTGATAAGAATCGGCAAAGGGGGCTTTTTACCCATCGTAATCTCCAGGTTTCGCAAACGATGGGGATAGCGTTACCCCACCAACATCCAGGTTGCCGGAACTGCAGCAATAAGCAGCAGGCCGATCAGCGCCATCTCCTGACGTTTTAATACATTTTCATGCGCGTGTGTTTTACGGGCATAAAGGAAAACCAGTAGTCCTGGCGCATACAGCACCACAGACAGCAGCAGGTGCATCGGACCTGACGCATACAATAACCATATGCCATAAATGCTCGCACCGACACCAACTGCTTTATGCAACGGACGGGTCGCTATTTTCAGCAAAAATGCGCCGACCAGCAAATAGGGCACCAGAATCATCTCTGAGGCAATAGTCAGTAACGTATTGTAGTCGGAACCTGTGAGCCAGATCAGCACCAGACAGATTTGGACGCAGATATTGGTCAGCCACAGCGACGCAGATGGCGCACCCTGCGCATTCTGACGCGCGAAAATCCGTGGGAACGCTTTGTGGGTAGAGGCGAGGAACGGTACTTCCGCCGCCATAATCGTCCAGCTTAAATAGGCTCCGCAAACGGAGACAATCAGGCCCGCGGCGATAATAATTTCGCCCCATGGTCCCATCATTTTAACCATCAGACCAGCCATTGATGGGTTGCGGATTTCTGCCAGTTCGGGACGCGCAACAACACCCAGTGACAGCAGGGTGACCAACAGATAAACGCCCAGCGCGGCAAGCACCGCCAGCAGCGTGGCGCGTCCGACATCGCGTTTGTTTCGTGCGCGGGCGGAAACCACCACTGCGCCTTCCACACCGATGAATACCCACAGGGTAATGAGCATAGTGTTTTTGACCTGCTCCCAGACGGGGACGCCTAACGCGACGCCGGTAAAATCCAGACTGAAAGTATCGAGTTTAAACAGCATGAACGCCAGCACGATAAACAGGCCAAGCGGCAGCAATTTGGCCAGGGTCGCAACCAGGTTAATGCTGGCTGCGGTTTGCACCCCACGCAGCACCAGAAAATGGACGATCCACAGCAGCGTTGATGCGCCAACAATAGCCTGCCAGGTATTACCATCGCCAAAAAGGCGTAATTCCGGCGTGTCGGTAAAGAAGCTGAGCGCAGAGAAGACGATAACCAGATACGAAACGTTAGCGATAACGGCGCACAGCCAGTATCCCCATGCAGAGCAGAAGCCAATCAGTTCCCCGAAACCTTCGCGCGCGTAGGTAAAAATTCCACCGTCCAGATCAGGTCGGATACGCGTCAGGATCAGCATGGCAAAGGCGAGCAGCAGAATACCCGCACCGGTAATCGCCCAACCAATCAGTAATGCAGCCGGGCTGGCAACCGCCGCCATATTTTGTGGCAGGCTGAAAACACCAGCGCCGAGCATTGAGCTTAGAACCAGCGCGGTCAGTGCGCTCAGACCCAATTTTTTTTCCATTTGTATCCAGTTACTAAAACGAGAGTGAGAGAATAATTATTTTGGCAAACCGCATAAAAATGGTGAAAGCCACTAAGGCGCGGGATTTTACGGAGAGAAGAGAACGCATGCAATGGGGATAGAGAGATTTGTGACTAATAGTGTGAAAAGTTGTCTTAATATTCGTGTTTTTGTTCGGACTGAGGATTTAACGAGGAAAAATTATCAGGTCTACAAGAGCTGTAGACCTGATAGAGCATAGGACATTACTTATACAGGTCAGCGCTAATGGTCATGTTGTTACCACGTTCTGACCACTGGCGAGTAATGTGATAATACTTCGCGCCTTTCTTCGCTGCGCGCTTGGCAACCTGATAAGAGACTTCGGTCATATTACCGTAGTTACCGGTGAACTTGATGCTGTCGAACGGAACCATCATTGCAGCAGTCGCTTTGTTCAGCTCTTCAACTTTCGTTCCATCCGGAAGCGTGACGGTGTAACGTCCACCTTTGGTGGATTGCGTTTCGAAGAAGCGACCAACTTCAGCACTCGGAGATGCGGTAGTCGCAACGCCCGGGATCTCAACTTTCTTCGCAGCTTCACCGCCTGCAGCTAACGCGGCGCGACCGGCATCAGAATCAGCCGGAATTGCATCAGGGCTTTGTACTACGCGTTTTTTCGCATCCGCTTTATAGATGAATGCGGTAATACGCTGGTTACCACCCTGGTTGGCATCGACCTGGCGAACGATATAGAAGGAGTAAGCCCCTTTCTCTTTTGCCGCTTTGGTAATGGCATCATTCACTTCAGGCTGGCTGCGGTAGAAGCCCTGTACCGTAACGGTATCGTAAGGTTCTATCAGAACGGCCTGATCTTTAGGTAACTCCATCACACCGTTAATGATACGGTTTTTGGATGCTTCCGCTTTTTCAGCGTCGGCTTTATAGATGTCGGCTACAACGCGCCAGTTACCGCCACTGCCAAAATCTGAGGTATCAACAACATAAAAAGAGGCTGCACCGTCTTTATCTGCACGACGTGATACGGCATTCACCGCGTCGCCGATCGCATTAAAACGACCGGTAACCACAATGCGGTCATAGGGTTTCAGGGCAGCAGCTTGCTCCGGCGTCAATTCTGTCGCTGCATTTACAGAAAAAGCAGTCGCAGAAATAAGTGCGGACGCCAGGAGAGTGTTCTTAAGCTTCATAAAAATAATCCTTCGCCTTGCGCAAACCAGGTACTGGTATTGTTATTGACTAGAAACGTCGCTGATTATTGCATTTAAATTGTGTCAGTGTCTGCGTCATTTTTCACTCATCGTGCCACAGGGTGTAACAGTGTCGATAACATTTTGTGATATGTCCAAAAATTCGGCGTTTGGAGGCTAAAACTGATAAAACAGTTGAATTTCATAAGTTAATTTAATGTTAATCAAATGTTCTCTGGTGGCGCTTAATCATGTTTTGCCGCTTCGCTTGAGCGAATTATCAGCCATTGCGGGCTATTTAAAGGGCATTATCCCTGTCTGCGGGCGAATTCATCCCTGTTTTGCGAATTTCATAATAAATACTGTTTTTTGGCGCTAGATCACAGGCTCCATTTTCAGTAGGTTATAGAGTTTGTTACTGTTTTATTTTATTGAGGTAACACTGACCTCTTTCGAGAGTGCGCGCATGCCTCGTGCGAACATTGATAAACCATCATCATAAATACAGATGGAAGGGAACATTATGCGAATTGGCATACCAAAAGAACGGTTAACCAATGAAACCCGTGTCGCAGCTACGCCGAAAACGGTTGAGCAGCTGCTGAAGCTGGGTTTTAGCGTCGCGGTTGAAAGCGGCGCAGGTCAACTGGCGAGTTTTGACGATAACGCGTTTGTGCAGGCAGGCGCAGAAATTGTGGACGGGAATGCTGTCTGGCAGTCAGAGATTATTCTGAAGGTCAATGCGCCGGAAGAGGCGGAAATTCCGTTGCTGAATCCGGGCACGACGCTGGTGAGTTTTCTTTGGCCCGCGCAAAACCCGGAGCTGCTGCAAAAGCTTGCAGAGCGCAATGTTACGGTGATGGCGATGGACTCCGTGCCGCGTATTTCGCGTGCGCAGTCACTTGATGCCTTAAGCTCGATGGCGAATATTGCCGGCTATCGCGCCATTGTTGAAGCCGCACATGAATTTGGCCGTTTCTTTACCGGACAGATCACCGCCGCGGGCAAGGTTCCACCTGCCAAGGTCATGGTGATTGGTGCTGGTGTGGCGGGGCTGGCAGCGATCGGGGCGGCAAACAGCCTGGGCGCTATCGTCCGCGCGTTTGATACCCGTCCGGAAGTGAAAGAACAAGTTCAGAGTATGGGCGCTGAATTTCTCGAACTGGACTTTAAAGAAGAGGCGGGCAGCGGCGACGGCTACGCTAAGGTGATGTCCGAAGCATTCATCAAAGCCGAGATGGCGCTTTTCGCCGCTCAGGCGAAAGATGTCGACATTATCGTTACAACGGCATTGATTCCGGGCAAACCAGCGCCGAAACTGATCACCCGCGAAATGGTTGATTCGATGAAAGCGGGGAGTGTAATTGTCGATCTCGCCGCGCAAAATGGCGGTAACTGCGAATATACCGTGCCAAACCAGGTGACTACCACTGCGAACGGTGTGAAGGTTATCGGTTATACCGATTTGCCTGGTCGTCTGCCGACGCAGTCTTCCCAGTTGTACGGTACCAACCTCGTCAACCTGCTCAAACTGTTGTGCAAAGAGAAAGACGGCAACATTACCGTTGATTTTGACGACGTGGTGGTGCGTGGCGTGACAGTGGTTCGCGAGGGTGAAATCACCTGGCCTGCGCCACCGATTCAGGTTTCAGCTCAGCCGCAGGCTGCGCCAAAAGTGGCTCCTGCGCCGAAAGAAGAGAAAAAACCTGTTTCACCATGGCGTAAATATGCGCTGATGGCGCTGGTAGTCATTTTGTTTGGCTGGCTTGCCGACGTCGCCCCGAAAGAGTTCCTCGGTCACTTTACGGTGTTCGCGCTTTCCTGCGTGGTGGGTTACTACGTGGTCTGGAATGTGTCGCACGCGTTGCATACTCCGCTGATGTCCGTGACCAACGCCATCTCCGGGATCATTGTTGTCGGTGCGTTGTTACAAATTGGCCAGGGTGGCTGGGTGAGTTTCCTGAGCTTTATCGCGGTGCTTATTGCCAGCATTAATATTTTCGGTGGCTTCACCGTGACTCAGCGCATGCTGAAAATGTTCCGGAAAAACTAAGGGGTAACATATGTCTGGAGGATTAGTTACAGCTGCATACATTGTTGCCGCGATCCTGTTTATTTTCAGCCTGGCGGGACTTTCCAAACACGAAACCTCGCAGCAGGGTAACAACTACGGTATCGCCGGGATGGCGATTGCGCTGATTGCGACGATTTTTGGCCCGGATACCGGCAATGTTGCCTGGATCCTGGTGGCGATGATCATCGGCGGCGCGATTGGTATCCGCCTGGCGAAAAAAGTCGAGATGACCGAGATGCCGGAGTTGGTGGCGATTCTACACAGCTTCGTTGGTCTGGCGGCGGTACTGGTGGGCTTTAACAGCTACCTGTATCACGATACGGGCCTGGAACCGATTCTGGTGAACATTCACCTGACGGAAGTGTTCCTCGGTATCTTCATCGGTGCGGTGACCTTTACCGGTTCCGTGGTGGCCTTTGGCAAACTGCGCGGCAAGATCTCCTCTAAACCGCTAATGCTGCCAAATCGTCACAAGATGAATCTCGCGGCGCTGGTCGTTTCCTTCTTGCTGTTGGTGGTGTTTGTTCGTACTGAAAGCGTTGGCCTGCAGGTTCTGGCGCTGCTGGTGATGACCATCATCGCGCTGGCCTTTGGCTGGCATCTGGTGGCGTCCATCGGTGGGGCAGACATGCCGGTAGTCGTTTCAATGCTCAACTCCTATTCAGGTTGGGCGGCGGCAGCGGCAGGCTTTATGCTCAGCAACGATCTGCTGATCGTTACCGGTGCGCTGGTAGGTTCGAGCGGTGCGATCCTGTCTTACATTATGTGTAAGGCAATGAACCGTTCGTTCATCAGCGTTATTGCGGGCGGCTTCGGTTCTGATGGCTCATCTACGGGTTCTGATGAAGAAGTGGGTGAACACCGGGAGATTAATGCAGAAGACACAGCAGAAATGCTGAAGAACTCGCACTCCGTGATCATCACTCCGGGCTACGGTATGGCGGTGGCTCAGGCGCAATATCCGGTGGCGGAAATCACTGAGAAGCTGCGTGCCCGCGGCATCAAAGTGCGTTTCGGGATCCACCCGGTAGCAGGGCGTTTGCCGGGTCATATGAACGTGCTGCTGGCGGAAGCCAAAGTGCCATATGACATCGTGCTGGAAATGGATGAAATCAATGATGATTTCGCCGACACCGACACCGTACTGGTTATTGGCGCCAACGATACGGTAAACCCGGCGGCGCAGGATGACCCACGCAGCCCGATCGCCGGTATGCCAGTGCTGGAAGTGTGGAAAGCGCAGAACGTTATCGTGTTTAAACGTTCAATGAACACCGGCTATGCTGGCGTACAAAACCCGCTGTTCTTTAAAGAAAACACCCATATGCTGTTTGGCGATGCCAAGGCCAGCGTGGATGCGATTCTGAAGGCGCTGTAATCGCTAGTTAAAAGTAAGACGGCCTCTGCGGAGGCCGTTTTTTTAAACGTCCAGCTTCCGCTGGGTGATCCATTCCACTCGAGCCGGATCTCGATGCGAGAAAAACGCGCTGCTTCCGCTGTCCATGGCGGCAATTTGCGTCATTTCTTCCGGGGTTAAGCTAAAATCCAGCACCTGAATATTTTCGGTCATACGCGTTTTACGCACGGTTTTCGCCAGTGAAATAATTCCGCGCTGATAAATCCAGCGCAGCACGATCTGACCAATGCTTTTGCCGTATTTTTCCCCAATAGCCGCTAAAACCGGGTTCTGAAACAGGTCATTACGCCCCTCGGCGAACGGTGCCCAGGCTTGTGGTTGAATGTTTCTGCTCTGCATCCAGGCAACCGCATGTGGCTGTTGATGGAATGGGTTTACCTCAATCTGGTTTACGGCAGGAATCACGCGATTGAAGGCCATTAAATCAGCCAGTCGATCCGGATGAAAATTACTCACGCCAATCGCACGGATTTTTCCTTCCTCATATAATTCCTCCATAGCGCGCCAGGCACCATGTACATCTCCATAGGGCTGATGGATTAAATAAAGATCAATATAATCAAGCTGAAGGCGGTGCAGGGACCGAGTAAATTGCGCCTTTGCGCCGGAATAGCTTGCATCTTGTAACCACAACTTGGTGGTCACGAAAAGCTCATTACGTGGCACACTGCTTTGCTTGAGTGCGTTCCCTACTTGAGCTTCATTCAGATATGAGGCAGCGGTATCAATCAGGCGATAACCTGAATCAATGGCATCCCGTACGGCTTGCTCGCATTCGGCGGCATCGGTCATTTGATAAACGCCAAAACCAAGCAAGGGCATCTCAACACCGTTATTTAGTACTTTTGTATTCATGGGATTCTCCTGAGCATTCATCTTTGTATTGACCGCAGATTAGCAATTTTCTGTTGGTACTATTAGTCTGTGAATCCAGCATGGACCTATGAGTTAAATTCATTTCTGGATAGCAAATACTGGCGTTGAATCACAATATCTGCCGCTAACGTTGCCATTATTCATGATTATGGTTCATAAACTTATGCCGTTTTAGCCCTCTAATCACCGCAATACGTCGCATATATACTGCGGTCTGTTTCTTCAACATGACAGAGCGCTATGCGTAAAAATGAACAGGCATCGCCGGTGGCTACAGCAAGCCACACCGGCCTTAGTTTTATTCTGATCCTCAGTGGCCTGATGGCCTTTACCTCACTTTCTACTGATATTTATCTTCCGGCAATGCCGACAATGGCCACGGATTTACATGGCAATGTAGAACTTACGATCACCGGATTTTTGGTAGGTTTTACTATCGCACAGCTGATTTGGGGACCGATCAGCGATCATCTGGGCAGGCGTAAACCGCTGTTTATTGGCATGGTGCTTTTTATCATCGGGTCTGCAGGATGTGCGTTGTCTACAAGCATCACGCAGATTGTTTTCTGGCGGGTATTTCAGGCCCTTGGCGCCTGTACTGGGCCTATGTTGGCCCGGGCAATGATCCGCGATCTCTTTGCGCGTACCCGTGCGGCGCAAATGCTCTCGACGCTGGTGCTGATAATGGCGATTGCGCCGATAGCTGGGCCATTGATTGGCGGGCAAATTATTCGCCTGAGCACCTGGCACGCAGTTTTTTGGCTGCTGGTGCTGATTGGCGCGCTAATGTGTGTCTCTTTATGTTGGCTACCAGAAACACTACCTGAAGCAAAACGGGTGAAAGCTTCTCTGACGGGCGCATTTCGTAATTACCGTTCCCTGTTATCTAATGGGCGTTTTATGCGCTACACCCTGAGCCTGACGTTTTATTACGTCGGCGCGTATGCGTTTATTACCGGATCGCCATTTGTTTATATTAGCTATTACCATGTTGATCCTCAGCATTATGGCTGGCTGTTTGCGCTAAATATTGTCGGCGTCATGGCGATGAGCGTGTTAAACCGTAGGCTGGTGCAACGGCATCCCCTGGAGCAACTGTTGAAATATGCGACGATGCTGGCGGCGCTGGCTGCGGTTGCGCTTGCCCTGTTGGTTAAGCTGGAGTCCGGGGGAATTGTGGCCATTATCATTACCATATTCCTGTTGTTCTCAATGAACGGCATTATTGCGGCCACCTCAACGGCCGCAGCGCTGGATGCGGTACCGAACATCGCTGGTTCAGCCTCCGCGCTGATTGGCGCATTACAGTACGGTAGCGGGATCATCTCATCATTACTGCTGGCCGCTTTCAGTGACGGCACGCCATGGACCATGGCGTGGATAATTGCGTTATTTACGTTGTTGAGTGCCACCCTGGCGCTACGTGCTAAACGATAAACGAAAGCCCCGCGCAGGCGGGGCGACAATTTACGCTTTGTTGAGATCGCTAAGCAGAACGGCAATGCTTTGCCCGCCGTTGGTTTGCTCAAGCGCAATTTTGACGATGATGGTCAGCGGGACAGAAAGCAGCATCCCCACAGGACCCAGCAACCAGCCCCAGAAGATCAACGACAGAAACACCACCAGCGTGGACAGCCCAAGCCCACGTCCCATAATCCGCGGTTCGAGGATATTCCCGAACACCAGGTTAATGACCAGATAACCTGCCAGCACCACCAGGGCGTCGTAAAGACCGCTAAATGCCAGCACCTGAGCAATAGGGGGGATGGCTGCCAGTACGGAACCGATATTAGGAATATAGTTAAGGGCAAAGGCCAGCAATCCCCAGACAAAGGCAAAGCGCACGTCGAGGGCGGCGAGCATGCCCCAGGCGACCAGACCGGTCACAATGCTGATTGCCGTTTTTAGTACCAGATAGTGGGATACGCTGTCGATGGCGCGTTGAATTGCCGCCATTCCCTCAATGGGCCGACTCATCATTTGTTTTAGTTTATTGGGCAGTTGCGGGACTTCCAACAGCATAAAAACCACCGTCAGCAGCAGTAAAAATATCGATGACATGGCATTAGACAGCTGCGTCAGTAAATTAGTGACCAGCGTCATAGCCGCGTTCGGATCAATGTATTTGACGAGCTCATCTACCGAAACGCCGATCCCTGCGCGCTGTAGCCACGGCTCGAGATTTTTCAGCGGGATAACCAGTGAAGAACGGTATTGCGGTAGCGTCCGCGCAAGCTCATTTAAGGATGTACCTAAGTAGGCTAATAGTAGCACCATTAGCATCACAATAATGACGATCAGCAATGACACTGCGAATACGCGCGGTATACGCAGTTTCACCATCCGTTGCACCACTGGGTTCAGCACAACGGCGATAAATAATGCCAGAATAAAGGGCACGATGATATCTGCGGCAAAGCGGATGCCGCTCAGTATGATAACCAGCATGCCCAGCATAATGACTATTTTTAACCCGTTAAGCGTGATGATCGGTTTCGCCATGTGTATTCCTGCGTTTTTAATTTTTGAATCTGAATAATAATGTGATTTGCGTCGAGCCGTTATAACAAAAATCAAACGGGGCTGGTAAAGAAGTGAAAAGGCTTTGAGTTCGTAATGAACCTATGATACAAATCATCTGTGTTTAACTACCGAGGACAATTATCATCCGCGATGATGAGAAGCAACACTGCGGATAATTGTAATATTATGGACAATATGTTCAGGATGTTTTTGCTTTTACCTACACTTCTTCGTACCTCTTCCACTTTCCTGCTTGCGGGTGAGCAACACTGGCGCAACGCGCTTTAGTCCTTTCTTCTGCCTGAGCTGGCGCTGTGCGCTGAGCTAACTGATTTTATTTTTTGGTTTACTGCATGCAGTAGGCCCAAAGGACTATATTCTCAAGCAGGAGAAGCATCATGTTTTACTGGATATTATTAGGTCTGGCCATCGCGGCTGAAATTACCGGTACGCTGTCAATGAAATGGGCGAGCGTGGGACATGGTAATGTGGGCTTTATTTTAATGCTGGTAATGATCGCCTTATCGTATATTTTTCTCAGTTTTGCCGTTAAAAAAATTGCCCTCGGCGTAGCTTATGCCTTATGGGAAGGTATCGGTATTTTATTTATTACGCTGTTTAGCGTGCTGCTATTTGACGAAACCTTGTCCACGATGAAGGTGGCTGGTCTGGTCTCGCTGGTGGTAGGTATTGTGCTGATTAAATCCGGTACACGAAAACCTGCAAAAGCGGGCAGAGAGGTGACCCATGCAGCAGTTTGAATGGGTACACGGCGCGTGGCTTGGCATGGCCATCGTTCTGGAAATCGTGGCTAACGTCTTTTTGAAGTTTTCTGATGGTTTTCGCCGCAAGGCTTATGGCGTGCTCTCGCTGGCTGCAGTTTTAGCGGCTTTTAGTGCGCTGTCGCAGGCGGTAAAAGGCATTGATCTCTCCGTCGCCTATGCCTTATGGGGCGGATTCGGGATTGCCGCGACGTTAGCCGCAGGCTGGGTGCTGTTTGGTCAGCGTCTGAACAATAAAGGCTGGATCGGCGTGGCATTGCTGTTGGCCGGAATGATCATGATAAAACTAGCCTGATAAAATTGCTGCCCGTTAATGCGGGCAGCATGTGTTATCCCTTGGCGAGCGCTTCCAGTTTGTCGCGAAATCCGGTCACGGAAATCGCGCGGTTATCTGCCCGCCAGCGATCTTTCGCCGCCGGAGCGGAGCTTTGTACGCCAATCAATTGCCAGCCGGAATCCGTCTTCAGCATCAATGGCGACCCACTGTCGCCCGGGAGCGTATCGCACTGATGTGACAAAACGGTATTTTGCGCCCAGCCGGTTACCACGCAATCCTGATGCGTGTACAAATCGTCAAGATGATCTTCCGGATAGCCTGACTGCGTGACTTTACGATCCGCGGTTTTCAGCGCCGCGGTTAACGCCGCTTTATCACCTTCAAATAATGGCAGTGGCGTGATACCGGAAGGTGGATAACGCAACACCACCAGACCAAAATCCCATGGGGCGGCGGAGGGGGGCACAATCCAGCCATCACCATCGGCTTTTAAACGTTTGCCGAGCGAAGGATCAACCCGGCCTTCAATTCCGTGGATTTCATAACGCCAGATACCCTTTTTCGACACGAAGCGTAACGCTACGGCCTTATCAGGTTTTCCTTTTGGCGGCGTAAGTAAGCAGTGTCCGGCAGTCAGAGCCAGATGGGGGGAAATGAGCGTAGCGGTACACAGATTACCGCTGGCGGTTTCCAGTTGTCCGATAGCGTCCCATGGTGATTGCGTTGGGTCAGTCACCTTAATGCGATCGTCATGTCCAAAAAACAGCGTTTTTATGTTTTCTGCTTCAGCGCTGGACGTTGCTGGCTGTTCCGCATGCGCAACGACAGGAGTTAAAAAAATTGAACCCAGTAACATAGCAATGGTTTTATGCATATCACACTCTGGTGGGGAATTATGATTTTTAACAGCAAACCCTCAGTTAATACTATAGACGGGACGGCGGGAAAGTGGGAGTAAAATCAGATAACTACACTCAGGAAAGATAAAAATGCATGGCGATGAGGGCACAAATAATCAGGGCCGTAAGAATGAACTCAAAGCGGTAATGTGACACCATTTTACCCTCCGAAAGGCGGCGCCAAATCTGGATGATTTAGCGCCGTATGCTACGGCGTGGGGGGCGCCATAGTGTCTACAGGTGTGTTATGCAGCAGGCTGAGCGGCTGGTTTCGCGGAGTCGTGTTTTACGGTTTTTTTGGTGTGTTTTTTAGCGGCCTGAGCTTTTTGTTCTGCAGCAGGTTTGGTTGCTGCTTTTTTGGTGTGCTTTTTCGCCGCCTGAGCTTTCTGTTCTGGCGCTTTTTGTTCTACAGCCGGTTTAGTTGCTGCTTTTTTGGTGTGTTTTTTAGCAGCCTGAGCTTTCTGTTCTGGCGCTTTCTGCGTCGCAGTTTTGTGCTGTTTTTTATGATGCGTGGTTTTCGCCGGGGCCGCTTTCGTCGTTGCAGCAGTTGGCGCGGTGGTAGCAGTTGTTTCAGCAGCAAATGCAGCAGAAGACAGACCCATAGCAGCGGCAACAACCAGAGCTAATACTTTTTTCATTCTCATACCCTCGATTTGGTTTTTCATTCAACCCCACTGCGGGGCCGTTGAAATAACTATATCGCTGTAATTACTGGGCTTCCGTGAGTCATTGGTATCGGCGTGTAACGATATGTACAATGACTCACGGTAGGAGATTACAAATAACGGGCTTCCAGGTGAGCGCGGAAATAGCGGCTGCTGAGCGGCTCTCCGGTGGCCTGGGTAATGAGTTGTTCCGTGGTAAAACGACTGCCATGCTGCCAGATATTCTGGCGTAGCCAGTCAAAGAGGGCGCTAAACTCTCCTTGCGCAATGTGCTGGTTCAGATCGGGCAATGCGCGGTGAGCTGCGCTGAACAATTGCGCCGCATACATAGCGCCTAAAGTGTAAGACGGGAAGTAGCCAAAGCCGCCGTCGGTCCAGTGAATATCCTGCATACAGCCATTGCGATAATCCCCCACCGTTGACAGTCCAAGCCAGGCCTGCATCTTCTCATTCCACAATGCCGGAATGTCATCCACTTCAATGTCGCCGTTAATTAATGCTCGCTCGATTTCATAACGCAGGATCACGTGAGCCGGATAGCTCACCTCGTCGGCGTCAACGCGGATAAAACCGGGTTTTACCTGCTGGTTCCAGGCGATAAAATTGCTCTCTTCAAACGCAGCCTGATCGCCAAAATGACGCGTCACCGCCGGAATGAGTCGCGTCAGGAATGCTTTACTGCGCCCCAATTGCATCTCAAAGAACAGACTTTGCGACTCATGAATGGCTGTTGAGCGTGCCAGAGCGATAGGTTGTCCTGACCAGTTACGCGGCAGGTTTTGCTCATAGCGGGCATGACCGGTTTCATGAATCACGCCAAACAGCGCGCTGAGGAGTTCATTTTCGTCATAGCGGGTAGTAATGCGCACATCTTCCGGTACGCCGCCACAGAAGGGGTGTGCGCTGATATCCAGTCGGCCAGCCGTAAAGTCGAATCCTAACTGCGCCATCGTTTCCAGACCCAACTCTCGCTGGACAGCCTTCGGGAAGGGGCCAACCGGGGCGATAAGCGTTTGCTGAGACTGTTTTGCCACTGCCCTGGTGAGTAGATCGGGCAGCCAGTTTTTCACGTCCGCAAACAGGACATCCAGTTGGGCGCTGGTCATTCCTGGTTCAAAGATGTCCAGTAGCGCGTCATAAGGTGAACAGCCTTTAGCGTCTGCACGCAGTCGGGCTTCTTCGCGGCTGTACTTCACGACTTCTTTCAGGTTCTCGGAGAATCCTTCCCAATCGTTCGCGGGTCTCTGGCTGCGCCAGGCATGCTCACAGCGACTGCCCGCCAGCGACTTTACTTCTACCAGTGATTCAGGCAGCAGGGATGCCTGGTGATGCAGTCGCGACATTTCGCGCAAATTCGCTTGCTCAACATCGTTAAGATCTTCCTGTTTTGCTGCGGCGATCCACGTGGCTACCTTCGGGTCGGTTAACAGCTGATGTTCAAGCACGCTTAGTTCAGCCAACGCTTCGCCGCGAGCTTTACTGCCGCTCGGCGGCATCATGGTGAACATGTCCCAACTGGCGATAGCCGAAAGGTGAGAGAAGCGAGAGAGGCGCTGGAACGTGCGGGTGAGTTGATGGTAATTATCATTGTTACTCATTTTTTGTTCTCGTTCTGTTTAGGTGTGGGTAAGAAGTTTACCGTGATTCATCGACGATTTATGCACCCATCTTATTTTCTTATTATCTGGCTTAGGTTTATTTCGCACGACAAAAACTCATCCACTTTCTGAGCGCTTTCCTCATCGGCGCCACCTTGTCGATACGTTTCCCGGTGGCGCTTGTTGCTCTCTTCGTCTTAAGGCACGTTGCGTTTACGGTTCCATGACACACCGAGCCGTGCTCCTGTGTTTCTTGTCTTCATAATTTCGTGAAACAGTTGGTGCGCCTCCGCGTGCGCTCATGGACTGTGAGCGGACCACTCTGTCGTCCTTATATTTATCGTTATCAGCCCAGTAACCTGTCTCCTGATAAATATCACGTGTCCACTCGGTACCGTTGCTCGCTAGATCATAGAGTCCCAATGGGTTTGGGGGAAACTTTCCGACGGACATCAGTTTATCTTCTAGCACCGAATAGTCTGCGCGCTCTTTGTCGGTTTCCAGCGGGACATTTTTCCCGGGTTCTACGATGCCAGTGTCCGTCGGGTAGAGAATGAACTGGCCCCGGTTACGGGCAGCATATTCCCACTGTTTTTCGGTAGGTAGATCCATTGTCTTCCCGCTTGCTTTCCCCAACCACTGACAATAATCCCGCGCTTCTTGCCAGGTCAGTAGGACCGGGACGCGATCCTCTTTCAGTTCTTTTTGTTTTGGATCGGTAACCTCTACAGGATCTTTGCTGTTGGCCCTCGTGTAAATAGCATAATCCGCGTAAGTAACCTGATATTTTGTCATTGCATAATCATCAATGGAAACTTCCCTCGATTCTAAGGGATAATTGAACTGCTGTTCGGCATAACGTTGTTCGCCATACTCCGTGTCAAACCTACCAAAGTAGAATGAGCCGCCCTTAATTTCGACCATATCGACCTGAGTTTGCCTGACCAGGTCATGGGTATCGTTGGCGGAGAATATTGTGCCAACACGTACGAACAAACGACTGATGTTATCGTGCAAAGCATCAGAAAACAGCAGCCATGGCAATAACGCTGCGGTAAGAAATGAAATCCATAAATATTTTTTACTCATGAGTCGCTATCCTTTGCGAACGGTTTATGGCGCAGCGGGCCGTGTAAGAACTGGCGGAGTTAACAGAAGCAGAAACGGCAGCATAATAACGATCGTGAACAGTCACGCCAAATCCTGATGAATCAGCATGGGGTTGATAGGGACGCAAGACTTTTGCAGGGCCTTCATCGCCTAAATACCCTTTTGCCGGCCCTTTGGGGTTAATAAAAGGACCTTCGCCAACTGGTTTATCTCTTGAATACCAGTCGTTAACCCATTCAAGGCCATTGCCAGAAAGATCGTATAATCCCAGTGGCGAAGGAGGAAATTGCCCAACAGGAGTGAAATAAACATCTTTGATTGCCATCCTCATTTCGAATGAGGAAACGTTAACACCGGGTTCAATTTTGTTATTGTTGGTCATAAACCCAACGTACTGACTACGATTCCTTGCGGCATATTCCCATTGTGCTTCTGTGGGCAACGCAATCGGTAAATCCGTTAACTTTCCTAACCACTGACAGTAATCATTAGCCATTGTCCAGTTCAGTATGGCAGGAAGATTGCCATGCTGATGGATTTTCTCCCAGCTTTGGTGATCAAAACGGTCATGATACGGATTGGTTAATTGACCGTTATCGGCCTGAAAAGTATCAAAGTCACGGTTGGTTATTTTAAACTTTAACAGAGAATAATTACTTAGTTTGACCCGATAGACAGGAACATTAGCGCACTGTGAAAGCGTTGGCGCATAGTTATCACAATTATCCGGCCCCATAGTAAATTCGCCACCCTCAATAAAAATGGCGTCGTTCGCGATGCTTTGCTTAATAAGCGCTTTGTTCTTTTCGATGATATTCGGCGTCATCAAGGAGGTGACAGATGCGGGGGCGCTTTGTGTATGCTTGCGATAAAGTCCATCCAACCAGATAGCGCTTTTATATAAGCCGTTGCTGTAGAACATTTGCGTCAAAAAAACGAAGAACAATAAAAATACGATACCGCACCACTTAAGAATGCGGCCAAAACTGAGCCTTTTCATCATGAAATCCTTCTCTGGGTTCATCTGGTCAGACGCAGAGTACCATACTCAAAACATGACGAATTCTGAAAGTGTCCGTAACAACTTTTTATAGCGAAATACCAGCAGCACAATAAAACAGGAGGCGTAGATAATAGGGGACGGTGACAACACTTTGACCGACCATAGGTAATGAACCGGGAGTAAAATGGCAGTCAGGTAGACGTAGTTGTGCAACGTTTGCCAGCGTTTGCCCATTTTACGCTGTGCGGCCTGCGTGGAGGTCAGCGTCAGCAGGAGTAAGATAACCCAACCCGTCATGCCCAGCGTGAGCCATGGTCGTGAAACCAGCTCTCGCCCCAACAATCCCAAATTTTGTATACCCAGCTCCAATAGCGCATAGCTGGTCAGATGCAGTGTGGCCCAGGCAAAACACCATAATCCTAACAACCGTCGGGTACGAAACAGCAAAGGCTGCTTTGCATAGCGTGCGAGCGGCGATACCAGCAGGGTAGCAAGCAAGAATTTTAGCGCAGTAATGCCGGTAAAATGCTGAATGTCTTTCCCGGGATCGGCGCCCAACGCACCCTGTTGCACTGCCCAGAAGAGCCATAGCAGGGGTAAAAAACCGGCGAGATGCAGTAGCACTTTCAGGCCGGTTATCTGCTTTACCGTTAATCTCACTTAAAAGTTCTCCCGTAGATCCATACCCCGATATAAAGAAGCCACCTCCCTGGCGTAACCGTTAAAAAGCAACGTCGGCTGGCGTTGTACATCGAGAATCCCACCGGAACCGATAAAACGTTCTGTCGCCTGAGACCACCGAGGATGATCGACATGCGGATTAACATTGGCATAAAAACCGTATTCGTTCGGCGCTGACATATTCCAGGTCGTCGGCGGGCGCTCACGTGTCAGCTTGATACTGACAATCGATTTAATACCCTTGAAGCCATATTTCCAGGGGACCGTCAGGCGTATCGGCGCCCCGTTTTGCGGCGGCAACGCTTTGCCATACACGCCCACGGTCAGAAGGGTAAGAGGGTGCATGGCCTCATCCAAACGCAAACCTTCAACATAGGGGTATTTCAAGCCGCCGCCAATGAAGCGATCTTTCTGACCGGGCATTTCATCGGGGGCGTAACGTGTTTCAAACGCGACATACCTGGCGTCGCTGGTGGGTTCAACCTGCGCCAATAATTTATGTAAGGGAAAGCCAATCCACGGCACAACCATCGACCACGCTTCAACGCAACGCATCCGGTAAATACGTTCTTCTAACGGAAAACGTGTGGTCAGCGCATCATGATCCAACGTTAAGGGTTTGTTCACCTCACCGCTGATGGTTAATGTCCAGGGATCGGTTTTCAGGCTACCGGCATTGGCGGCAGGATCGGCCTTATCCAGACCAAATTCATAGAAATTGTTATAGCCCGTTACCTTGTCTTCCGGCGTCAGGGGTAGTGAGCTTTGCCAGGCATCCGGTTTTATGAACTCGAGCGGTTTCCCCGCCGGTGCAGGCGCTCGATCGTTGCCCTTAAACCAATTCAGTAGATTCGCCTGTGTCGGGGAGGAGAGAGAAGCGACTGCAGCGCCTATTCCAAGCGCTTTGAGGACCTGTCGTCTTTGCATAAAAAAAACTGATTCGGCGGTAACATCAGCTTCCCGAAGTGGACGTTTTTTCTGCATAACTGTTCCTTTTTATTTTCATGTTAAGGAAAACAAAGCGACGTTTCCCTGTTGATGCCTGACTTTCTATAACGACATCCTGTATCCAGGCGTATCCCAGGATCCTCACGAAAAGTTAAAAATTTTGTGATAACTTCCGCCCCTTGCCTGAGGTAAGCTTTCACAACGATGAGAGGGAGAGGACACTGATGGCCGGCGCAAAAAAGATATTTTTGGTGGAAGATGACAGCGATATTGCCTCACTTTTGCAGCTTAGCCTGAAGGATGAGGGATACGAAATTATCCATGAGACGGATGGAACGCGCGCGCTTGAACAACTGGAAAAACATGTCTGGGATGCGGTTATTCTCGATTTAATGCTGCCGGGTGTCGATGGTCTGGAAATATGTCGTCGCATTCGTCAAATGAGTTTCTATTTACCCGTCATCATTATTAGCGCCCGTACCAGTGAAACTCACCGCGTTCTGGGGCTGGAGATGGGAGCCGATGATTATTTAGCCAAACCTTTCTCCATACTGGAACTGATGGCCCGCGTGAAGGCGTTGTTTCGCCGTCAGGAGGCGATGAGCCAGAATCTGCGTGTGGAAGCGGGGCTCATTAACATCCATGGTTTGGAGATTGATCCCTTAGCCCGTGAAGTCCGCCAGCATGGCAAATCTATCGATTTGACGCCCCGTGAGTTCGATCTGCTCTATTTTTTCGCTCGTCATCCTGGCGAGGTTTTTTCGCGTCAGGCGCTGTTAGACCATGTGTGGGGCTACCAGCACGAAGGGTATGAGCATACGGTGAACAGTCATATTAATCGTCTGCGGACCAAGATTGAAAAAGATGCTGCTGAGCCGGAAATTATTCTTACCGTTTGGGGACGAGGCTATAAGCTTACAGCGAATAACGCGGAGCATCAGTCATGATTTATCGACTGTCTTTAAGCCAGCGTCTGACCCTGGTATTTACCGCGATTATGTTGATTTGCGCGGTAGCCGTCAGCGTTGTCCAGCTGCGTAATAGTCAAAAATATGGCGATGCCATGGTGCAAAGGCTATCGCTGGAACTTGCGAGCAAGATTGTCAAAAGTGAGGCTCTGATTGATACCCGCGGGCAGATCAATCGACAGACGTTAAAAGGACTGTTTAATCACCTGATGACGCTCAATCCAAGCGTTGAACTGTATCTGGTTTCACCTGCAGGTGACATACTCGCCGATGCCGCACCGCCCGGGCATATTCAGCGCCAGAAAATTACCGTGCAGCCGATCCAGGGTTTTCTAAATTCGGATGCTTTGCCAGTGTATGGCGATGATCCGCGCAGCAATCAGCAGAAGGTCTTTAGTGCGGCGCCAGTGATGCTTAACGGCCAACTACATGGTTATCTGTACATCATTCTCCAGGGCGAAAATCTGCATATGCTGGCAAATACCGCCTGGCAGAAAACGCTCTTGAACACCGTGACAGGAACATTAATTCTGGTTTTATTAGCCGGCGGAATTGCGGGCTTGTTGGTGTGGCGATGGGTGACGCATCCGGTAAAAAGGTTGACCGCGCAGGTGGTCAAAATGGAGCAGGACAGTATTAGCGTCATTAAGCAGTTGGCGCAGAAAAAGCCCGAACCGTCACCGGGGAATGAAATTGCGTTGTTGAACAATGCGTTTATTGAACTGGCACAGCAAATTGCGCAGCAGTGGGATTTGTTAGCTGACAGCGATCGCCAGCGCAGAGAGTTTATTGCCAATATATCTCACGATTTACGCACGCCGCTCACCTCGCTGCTGGGCTATCTGGAAATGTTGTCGCTGAAAGCCGACACGATAACGCCAGAGGAAAACAGGCATTATCTTAGTATCGCGTTGCGCCAGGGGCATAAGGTTCGCCATCTGTCACAACAACTGTTTGAGCTGGCGAGGTTGGAGCACGGCGGCATAAAACCTCAGCGCGAACGTTTTGCTATTGGCGAGTTGATCCAGGATGTGGCGCAGAAGTTTGATCTCCCTGTTGCCACACGCCATTTGCAGTTACACCTTGACGTGATGGGGCCGTTACCGCTGGTAAATGCCGATTTATCGATGATGGAAAGGGTGGTGACAAATTTACTGGATAATGCTATCCGCCATACGCCTGACGGGGGGGATGTATGGCTAAAAATCTGGCGTGATGAAGACCGACTGGTAGCAGAAGTGCAGGACAGCGGCCCAGGCGTGGAAATGGGGGTACGCGAAGTGTTATTTCAGCGCCCAACCGCGTTAACTCCCCGTGAGCAGCGTGGCGGTCTGGGATTGTTGATTGTGCGAAGAATGCTTGAACTGCATGGAGGCGATATCAATCTGGTTAATTCAACGGCAGGCGCGTGCTTCCGTTTTTGGTTGCCGCTGACGGATTCTCCATAGGGTAAATGTTGGTAGGTTGTCAGTGATAATGAGAATTTTTATCATATATCGATAATTCATCATCTTATACTCGACAAGCGCAAGGAGATTGTATGTCACAGGATGTCGACAACCAATATATCGCCCGGACCAAAGCCGTTACTGGCTGTTTTTCTATGTTTTTGCTGATGTTTGGTCTCACGTTTACCCCGTTGTTTTTTCCCGCGAGCCAGGACCTGCTCGCCAAAGGATTTCTCTTCCCGCTATTGTTTGTGTTGGAATTTGTCGTATTGGTTCCGCTGTATTATTTCTTCTTCAGAAAAAGAGAAGGGCTGGGCAAAGGGATCTTCAATGCCCGGTGGTTTGGCATTTTATTTGCGGCCCTGCTTTTTATTCAACTTATCTTGCCGTGGTTAGTAGGTCTCAGACAAACCGAAGCGTGGGTAACCAGCCAGATATCCTTAAACAGCTACGCGCTGTGGGTATCCACTTTGACCCTGATATTTATTGCGCCAGTTTATGAAGAAATTGTTTTTAGGGGCTGTTTATTCAACGCATTCCAGTATTGGTTCAATAATAAAACCTGGCTGTCGTCAGTCGTGGTATCAATTATTTTTGCCTTAATGCACACCCAGTATGTGGATCTGCGCACGCTGCTGATGCTGTTTCTTGTATCGCAGGTATTGATCCTTGCCAGAGTGAAAAGCAACGGCCTGTTGATGCCGATTTCGCTGCATATCGTGATGAACGGGACGGTTATTGTCCTGCAAATGGCGTCTTCTTCATAAGTGATGATGCCCGAAGCCCGGGCATCGTTGATTAAACGTGCAGACGATGGTGCAAACGCGCGCCTACCAGCAACGCCAGCACCAGCATCAGGGCGATAAATCCACCCACGCCGTTCCAGCCGTAGCTATGCCAGAATACGCCGCCCAGCGTACCGGCAATACTGGATCCCAGATAATAGCTGAACAGATACAGGGAGGAGGCCTGGCCTTTAGCGCGTTTTGCTCGTGGTCCAATCCAACTGCTTGCCACTGAGTGTGCGGCAAAGAACCCCGCAGAAAAGAGCAGCATCCCGGCGAAGATCAGCCATAGTGAGGTAAACAGGGTCATCAATAGCCCAAAAAGCATCACGCCGGTTGAAACGATCATCACCGGGCCGCGACCATAGCGGGTAGTCATGGAGCCTGCTTTCGGTGAACTCCAGGTCCCGGTCAGATATGCCACGGATAACAGGCCGACAACAGCCTGACTGAGTTCCCACGGAGAGAGCATCAGGCGATAGCCGATGTAATTAAACAGTGTGACAAACGACCCCATCAGCAAAAAACCTTCCGCAAACAGTAGCGGTAACCCTCTGTCGCGCCAGTGCAAACGGAAATTGATGAACAATGATTTAGGTCGCAGCGACGTGGGCCTGAAATGACGGGACTCTGGCAAAATTTTCCAGAACATCAGCGCGGAGGCGAGGGCAAAACAGCCGATCGCCGCCAGCGCGATACGCCAGTTGAAAAAGTCGGTGAATACGCCGCTGATCAAGCGACCACTCATACCGCCAATTGAGTTGCCACTGATATACAAACCCATTGAGAAAGCCACAAAGCTGGGATGAATTTCCTCACTCAGATAGGTCATCCCCACCGCCGCCACGCCGCTCAGCGACAGACCGATCAGCGCGCGCATGATTAAAATCCCGTGCCAGCTGGTCATCATTGTTGAGAGCAGTGTACAGCAGGAGGCGAGTAGCAGTGCCGTAACCATTACCGGCTTACGACCTATCGCATCGGAAAGTGGGCCAGTAAACAGTAAACCGATGGCCAGCATTGCCGTAGAGATGGAAAGCGAAATACTGCTGCTGGCAGGGGAAACCCCAAACTCGTGCGAGAGCACCGGCAGTATGGGCTGCACGCAATAGAGCAGGGCAAATGTCGCCAGCCCGGCAGAAAACAGCGCCAGCGTAACGCGCATAAAAGGGGATGTACCGCGTTTGATAAAACCATCCGGCAGGGTAACGCTCTCGTCAATATCGCTTGCCGGCGCGGTATCGACCGTTGTTGTACGACTCACTTGGAATCCTTGCTTAATATTTTGCTACTACAGGACCAGCCTTAAGAGTATGAAAATCCCAATATTCTGTCTAATATATTAATAATCTCAAATAATATTTTAAAAATATGAATATCGAACTTCGTCATTTACGCTACTTCGTGGCGGTTGCGGAAGAGTTGCATTTTGGTCGGGCGGCAGCGCGGCTGAATATTTCGCAACCACCGTTAAGCCAGCAGATCCAAATCCTGGAACAGCAGATTGGCGCCCGGTTATTGGCGCGAACTAACCGCAGCGTTGCCCTCACAGCCGCCGGAAAACAGTTTCTGGCGGACAGTCGGCAGATCCTTGGCCTGGTTAATGAAGCCGCCGCCCGGGCAGAGCGTTTGCATCTCGGAGAAGCGGGGGAGTTGCGTCTCGGCTTTACGTCATCAGCGCCGTTTATCAAAGCGGTATCAGACACGCTCTCCCTGTTTCGCCAGCGCTATCCTGTGGTGCATATGCAAACCCGCGAGATGAATACGCGCGAGCAAATTGCTCCACTTAACGAAGGCACTCTTGATCTGGGGCTTATGCGTAACACGCAACTCCCGGAAACGCTGGCGCGAGAGGTTATTCTGCATGAACCGCTGATGGCGATGATCCCACGAGCGCATCCGTTGGCGCAAAAGCCCGTAGTGACGCTGGCTGAGCTGGCTAATGAGCCATTTGTCTTTTTTGACCCTCATGTGGGAACAGGGTTGTATGACGACATTTTGGGCCTGATGCGTCGCTATAACCTCAAACCGACGATAACTCAGGAGGTTGGCGAGGCGATGACCATCATTGGATTAGTGGCCGCGGGATTGGGCGTTTCGATCCTGCCCGCTTCCTTTAAACGGGTGCAACTGTATGAAATGTGCTGGATCCCGATAGCGGAAGAAGATGCCGTCTCCGAAATGTGGTTAGTCTGGCCTAAGCATCATGAGCAAAGTCATGCCGCGCAACGTTTTCGTGAACAACTGCTGGCGGCGGTCCAGGCAATTAATTTAGTTTAAATATGGGTGAAAATGTGCAGTAAATCACAAGGCTAAGTAAAAAGTTGACGGAAGCCATTGAAGTGCTTCACCATAGCCCGCAGATTATTTCGGAGCGCGAAAATAAAGGGAGTAAGTGGTGGTTGCTGATAGTCAGCCTGGGCATATCGATCAAATTAAGCAGACCAATGCGGGCGCGGTCTATCGCCTGATTGATCAGCTGGGACCGGTATCGCGTATTGATCTCTCTCGCCTGGCACAATTGGCGCCTGCCAGTATTACCAAAATTGTCCGCGAAATGCTTGAAGCCCACCTGGTACAAGAGCTGGAAATCAAGGAAGCAGGGAGTCGTGGGCGTCCGGCCGTGGGGCTGGTTGTCGAAACCGAAGCCTGGCATTATCTATCCATTCGCATCAGTCGCGGCGAGATTTTTCTGGCGCTGCGCGATCTGAGCAGCAAGTTGGTGGTTGAGGATTGCCTGGAAATGGCGCTGGTCAGTGAAACACCTCTGCTGCAACGTGTCATTACCCAGGTCGATCAGTTTTTCATCCGCCACCAGCAAAAGCTGGAACGCCTGACCTCCATCGCCATCACGCTACCTGGCATAATCGATACCGAAAACGGCATCGTTCATAGCATGCCGTTTTACGATGACGTCAAAGAGATGCCGCTGGGCGAAGCGCTCGAAAACCATACCGGTGTGCCGGTCTATATTCAGCATGATATCAGCGCCTGGACCATGGCGGAGGCGCTTTTTGGCGCGTCGCGTGGCGCACGCGATGTCATTCAGGTCGTCATTGATCATAACGTTGGTGCAGGGGTGATAACCGACGGTCATTTACTGCACGCCGGTAGCAGTAGCCTGGTGGAAATTGGTCATACGCAGGTCGATCCCTACGGTAAACGTTGCTATTGCGGTAATCATGGCTGTCTGGAAACCATCGCCAGCGTCGACAGCGTACTGGAACTGGCGCAGGTGCGGCTGAAGCAGTCAATGAGCTCTTCACTGCATGGACAACCGTTAACAGTGGATGCGCTGTGTTTGGCAGCCATGCAGGGTGATTTATTGGCGAAGGATATCATTAGCGGTGTCGGGACCCACGTCGGACGCATCCTTGCTATTATGGTGAATTTGTTCAACCCGCAAAAGATATTGATTGGTTCTCCGCTCAGTAAAGCGGCGGATATTTTGTTTCCCACCATTGCTGACAGCATTCGTCAGCAGGCGCTCCCGGCCTACAGTCGGCATATTGTCGTCGAAAGTACGCAGTTTACTAATCAGGGGACGATGGCAGGGGCCGCGCTCGTTAAGGACGCGATGTATAACGGTTCTTTGTTGATACGTCTATTACAGGGTTAACATTTTTTAACTGTTGTACGAAAAATTGCGCTATCTCAAGCTGATTCCGGTCGTCATACCTTAGACTTTCTCCACTGTTTTATTTTCCTGACTTATATTTTCAAAGCATAACGGTGGAGTTAGTGATGCTGAAGCGTTTCTTTATTACAGGTACAGACACTTCTGTTGGGAAGACCGTGGTTTCCCGCGCATTACTACAAGCGTTGGCGTCAGGGGGTAAAAGTGTCGCGGGCTACAAACCGGTAGCCAAAGGAAGCAAAGAGACACCCGAAGGCTTGCGCAACAAAGATGCGCTGGTGCTGCAAAGTGTGTCATCCATCGAACTGCCTTATGAGGCGGTCAACCCGATTGCGCTGAGCGAGGACGAAAGTAGCGTAGCGCATAGTGGTCCGGTCAATTACACCTTGCTTTCCAACGGTCTCGCAAGCCTGAGTGAAAAAGTTGATCACGTTGTCGTGGAAGGCACCGGCGGCTGGCGGAGTCTGATGAATGATCTGCGTCCGCTATCTGAATGGGTGGTACAGGAACAAATGCCAGTGCTGATGGTGGTCGGTATTCAGGAAGGTTGTATTAATCATGCCATCCTTACCGCACAGGCGATTGCCAGCGACGGATTGCCGCTGCTTGGCTGGGTCGCAAACCGAATCAACCCAGGGCTGGCGCATTATGCAGAAATCATTGACGTGCTGAGCAAAAAATTACCTGCGCCGCTAATCGGCGAACTGCCGTATCTGCCTCGCGCAGAGCAGCGCGAGCTGTCACAGTATATCCGTCTGTCAATGCTTGGCAGCGTGCTGTCGGTAGATAGAGTCGTGGCGTAACGTTCTCGACAGCACTGACGCCACCACGCAGGCGATCAGTAATCCGGGGAGCAAGCGATACTCCCCGGTCATTTCACAAACCATCAATGTAGACATAATTGGCGCATGCGTGGTTGCTGCCAGTAGCGTGGCCATCCCCGTTAATCCCAGCAGAATGGCAATTTCATCCGGACCCGGAAGCCATAATCCCCACGCCCGTCCCAGCAGCATGCCGACAGACATACCGACAAACAGCGTTGGCGTAAACACCCCACCCGGCGCACCGGAGCCACTGCTGGCAAGCACAGCCAGTAACTTGCAGATAAAGATCCCACTCACCACGGTCAATAACGGTGGCGAGAGTAGGTATGACTGCACCACGCTGTAGCCATTTCCCCAAACGGCAGGAGTGAGCAGCGACAACAGGCCAACGATCAGCCCGCCAAGCGCCAGTTGCCACGGTGGCGAGAGTTTTAAGCGTAAAAAGCCATTATGGCTGGCGGTCATCAACCACATGAACAGCGGACCGCAGACGCCGGCAACCAGACCAGTACTGACGATCATGACGTATTCCAGCACATGCAGTTCCCGTGTGAAGTGCACGGCATAGAGCAACGCATTGCTGTCGCTCAGCACATTAGTGGTGAGCAAAGCGACGACGGCGGATACCACCACTGGCCCCAGCGAGGCGAGGATCATCGTGCCAAACAGGACTTCAGCAATAAATAAACTGCCCGCCAGTGGGGCATGATACGCGCCGGCCATACCTGCAGCCGCGCCACAAGCAATCCATAATTTCCATTCAGTGCGGGGTGTAAAGCGTTGGGCAAAGCTGGACGCGGCCAGCGCCGCCAGCAAAATCATGGCGCCTTCACGCCCGATAGCACTGCCGCTGGCGACAACCAGTAACGATGCCAGTGACTTTACCAGGCTGGCGCTGACGTCGAATTGTCCATCCGTTTGCAGGGCTTCCATGTAATCTGTAGGAGCCTGTGGTCGTAAACGGTTGAATTTTTGCCAACCCCAGAGCAGTAAGCCAGCTGTCAGGCCGCCCAGCGCGGGCGTCAGCATGCGTCTTATAGGAGAAAGGTTTGTCGCCGCATTGACCAGACTGCCCGTGTCGTTGCCCAGGAACAACCATTCAAGAAGGAACATGGCATGGCGAAAACCCGCGACGGCTAACGCGGCAAGGATACCAATCAGCGCGGCGATCAGCAGGCGGCGAAACATCGCACGCAGGTCAGGGTAAGCATGTAAATGATGCATGAGTGGCCAGACAGGGAAATTCAGACGCTTTATTTTGCGGCTATTTGGCAGCAGAAGCAAAAGCTCAGCGTGCGCAACGGGATGGAACGCAGGCAAGAAACGTCTTGCCTGCGGCGAAATTAACGAAATATAGGTTTATCGGCTACTGGGATCAGTAATTGCGATCGCCACTGTGCCAGCGTCAGTCGCGCCAGTTCACCCAAAGCCTGGTAGAACGGGTGGTTCGCATGTTCGATAAACACGTCAAGGAAGCGAGTTGACCACGGTAGCAGATGCCAGGCTAATAACTGTTCGCATTCGGTGTGGCGTCCGTTTTCAGCAAGCCAGGCCGTCAGTAACAGCAGCGCGCCAAAGTGATCTTCCGGTTCATTTTGCTGCATGGCAAACTGGATCCCGTTGTCCCGCATCCACTGACGTAATGCCAGTGTGGAATCGCCAAACAAGACATTTTCACGATCCAGCCAGACAGAACCCCAGGGCGGAGAAGGTAGCGCGTAAGGGCCGACAAACAGTCGCTGCCAGGCTTGCGGGAGCGGCTCAGTAGCCTCGGCTTGCAGTTGTTCAGCCAGCGCAGAAAGGGACGTGGGTGCAAGCGGCCACTGCGCCTGCCAGCCATCGGTTTTAAGCGCACTGACCAGCGCAGAAGCTTCCGCACTGTCTGGCGCATAGTAGAGCAGCGCACCCAATACGCGCGCCGCGGTAGAGAAGTTGTCACGTTGTGAAAAATGGGTCATGCGGGTTGCCCCGCACCCGAGTGTTAACCTGCAACAGCCATTCCGACTGTCATATGTAAGCCATAAAACAAACCGCGGCCAATAACTTCACCGGCAAGCACGAAAATTAAACCCAGCGCCAATCCGCCGACAGCCGGTTCTTTGCGACGAATTAGCGGGCATATCCAGCAACCCAGCCCCGCAACCAGCATCACGATGCGCCAGACCTGTAAGCTTGCGTAGTCGGGAACCAGAGCGCTGGCATGTTGTACCGAACTGTGAATTTCGCTGAGCGATACGCCCTGCAAAACGATAACGGCCACGGTCACCAGCAGGGCAAGTATGCTGATTCCGGCGAATCTGGCGGCGTTAAACGACACGCTCGCAGCGCGTAGCAGCAGGGCGGCAAATATCGGGCCACTCAGCAACATCGTCATGAAAAACGCCAGCGTAGTATAGCCATTATACCAGGTCGGAACGGTATCTATCTGGTAGACGTTAGTCATCGCCAGAACAAAAACCAGACCAAGCAACATGCTGAGCAGCAGCCAGATTTTACCTGACGTCGCCGGCATTTTACCGAGAAACGCCACCAGCCACCACAGGCCACCAACAGCGAAAAACAGCGAACCGCTGGCGATTTCGTTACTGAGCGCCGATGCGCCGATTCTGTTCAGCGAGTTAAACGCGCGTAGCGGTGAACCTAAATGCATTACTGAGGCGAGAAAGGCGATGCCCATCACCAGCCACAGGAAAAACATACTGCGCACGATACGTTGTTTTGCCACATCGTCTTTGGTGGTTAACCAGCCATACCCACTCACGATCAGCGCCCCGGCCACACATTGGCCCAGCACCGTAAACAGGACCAGCGGCCATTCATGCCATCCATTTCCCATTTTACACCTCCTTCGGATTAGCCAGAAAACCCGTGGTATCCCCGGTCGGGCGGCAATTGGCATTGGGTTTGATCACAATACTCGGTTTGGTGAAGTGTGCGCCCGGTAACGGGGCAACCGCCGCCAGTTCACCATGTTTTTTGCGCAACTCATCAATAGGACCAAAGTCCAGCGCGCGTAGCGGACATGACTCAACGCAGACAGGCTTTTTGCCGTCGGCGACGCGATCATGACAGCCGTCGCACTTGGTCATATGACCTTTAGCTGCATTGTACTGCGGCGCGCCGTATGGGCAGGCCATGTGGCAGTAGCGACAGCCGATGCATACGTCTTCATCCACCACGACAAAACCATCTTCGCGCTTATGCATTGCACCACTTGGGCAAACCTTGGTGCAGGCTGGATCCTCGCAGTGGTTACAGGAGATGGAGAGATAGTAGGCAAAAACGTTCTGATGCCAGACGCCGTTATCCTCCTGCCAGTCACCGCCTGCGTATTCATATATCCGTCGAAAGCTCACGTCGGGAGTGAGATCTTTGTAGTCTTTGCAGGCCAGTTCGCAGGTTTTGCAGCCGGTGCAACGACTGGAATCAATAAAAAATCCATACTGAGTTGTCATGGGTTACACCTTAAGCCTTTTCAACCTGAACGAGATTACTGTGGGACGGGTTCCCCTTCGCGAGCGGAGATGGTCGATGCGACGTGAGAATGTTAATTGAACCGCCGCGATCGATCTGATCGCCGAACATATCGGCATTGAGCCATGCCCCTTGTCCGATGGCTGTGACGCCTGGCAAAATGCGTGGTGTCACTTTCGCCGCGATCAGCATCTGACCATTATTGTTAAACACCCTAACCGTGTCGCCATTACGGATGCCGCGAGTATTGGCATCGATGGGGTTTATCCAGATTTCCTGCGGGCATGCCTGTTGTAATACGTCAATATTTCCGTAGCTGGAGTGGGTTCTCGCTTTATAGTGGAATCCGGTGAGCTGCAGTGGATACGTTTTGCGTTTAGGATCGTCCCAACTGTCAAAGCCAGGCGCATAAGCAGGAAGCGGATGAACAATTTCGTCGTCTTTAAGGTCCCAGGTTTCCGCGATGGTGGCCAGGCGTTCGGAGTAAATCTCAATTTTACCTGATGGTGTTTTCAAAGGGTTTGCGACGGGATCTTCGCGGAAAGAACGGAAAGCGACATAGTGTTCTTCAGGGCATTTTTTCTTGAAAATACCTGTCGTTTTCATCTCATCGTAATCCGGCATTTCCGGGTTACGCTCTTTGGTTTTCGCATGCAGGTATTTCACCCATTCATGCTGTGTACGACCTTCGGTGAACGTTTGATACACATCGGGGCCAAGACGTTTGGCAACTTCGCTTAGCGTCCAGTAAATGGGCTTACGTTCAAATTTCGGCGAAGTAGCAGGCTGTCCAAGGATGACATAACCCATATTCCCGGCGGACTCATGCGAGATGAGATCTTCCTGCTCGGTAGGCATCAGATCAGGCAGTAGGATGTCGCAGTATTTTGCGGAGGCTGTCATAAAGTGTTCAATACCGACGATCATCTCGCACTTGCTGTCATCCTGTAAGACTTCGTGGGTATGCGCGATATTGCCATGCTGGTTGATAAGAGTATTACTGGCATAACACCAGATAAACTTGATCGGCACATCCAGCTTATCTTTACCGCGAACGCCGTCTTTGGTCGCCGTCATTTCCGCGCCATGGTCGATAGCATCTGTCCAGGTAAAGACAGAGATCTGCGTCTTAACCGGATTCTCTAACATGGAGAACCATTCCACGCCCAGATCCCAGGTTCCCTCGCGCATGCCTGAGTTGCCGCCGTTAATCCCCACGTTGCCCGTTAAAACTGAGAGCATGGTAATCGCGCGGGCGGTTTGTTCACCGTTAGAGTGACGTTGCGGCCCCCAACCCTGGCAGATATACGCGGGTTTCGCCGATCCAATCTCACGTGCCAACTGGATAATCTTTTCAGCTGGAATGCTGGTAATGTGTGAGGCCCATTCAGGCGTTTTGGCAATCCGGTCCGGGCCTTCGCCTAAAATATAGGCCTTATAGTGCGCATTCCGTGGGGCGCTGGCGGGAAGGGTGGTTTCGTCGTAGCCGACGCAGTATTTATCCAGAAACGGTTTATCAATCAAATCTTCTGTGATCAACACCCAGGCAATTGCCGCCGCTAATGCGGCGTCAGTACCCGGGCGGATAGGAAGCCATTCATCTTCACGGCCAGCGGCAGTATCGTTATAGCGCGGATCGATAACGATCATCCGAGCGTTAGAACGTTCACGGGCTTGCTCAACATACCATGTTACGCCGCCACCGCTCATGCGGGTTTCGGCAGGGTTATTGCCAAACATGACGACCAGTTTTGTATTAGCGATGTCGTCCGGGCTGTTACCATCGTTAGCCCCAAACATGTAGCCCATCGCGGCGCTGATTTGCGCGGTACTGTAACTACCGTAACGGCTCAGATAGCCGCCGCAGGAGTTCATCAAACGGTAGGGGACGTTTGAGTTAGTGATATTCCCACCATCAACGCCTGTACCGTACAGCACATGAACCGCTTCGTTACCGTAATCATGCAGAATTCGTTTTAAATTACCGCTAATCGTATCCAGTGCCTCATCCCAACTGATCCGCTCAAATTTCCCTTCGCCGCGTTTGCCAACGCGTTTCATAGGATATTTAAGGCGGTCAGGATGATTCATGCGGCGACGAATCGAACGACCGCGCAAGCAGGCGCGGACCTGGTGGTTACCATAGGTATCATCACCAGTCGTATCAGACTCGACCCAGTAGACGGCATCATCTCTTACGTGCAAACGCAAAAGACAGCGGCTGCCACAGTTTACGGTACAAGAACTCCACACCGCCTTATCTTCAACTGATTGTATTGAGTCCTGTACCGCTGCTGCTCGTATGCCAAAAGGTAACGATAGCCCGCCTGCGGCAAGCGCCAGCGAACCGATAGCCGAGGATTTGACTAACGTCCTGCGACTAATACCCCCATCTTGTTTAACTCCAGACATAACCCACTCCATTGTCATTATCGCTATGTACTTTGTTTTACAACGAAATCAATAGCTTGCTAACCATGAAGTGAGTCTACCTATTTGTAGGTAAATCTTATTAATGCATGTCAAAGGGAAGCGACCCTCCGCGAGCGGAGGGCACTACTTATTGCGGTTCGGCAGCATGGCCGTCCTGAGCTGGCGTGCTATTGGCGGGGGCGTTGCCACTGTTGGTCCGGGTATAGAGAATTTTATGCGTATCGTTTGCACAATGTCCCACTACCAGGGAATCAGGTTGATCGGCCTGATCGTTGGGGACGATATTCAGCGTAAAGCTGGATTCCGCTACGCCATTATTTATGATGCGCTGTTCGATATCGCTCTTAACGCGTTCGCAGGACGCTGGTGCCGCCAGAACTTGTGGGGAGGCAGCTACCAGTAAGATTGCGGCAATTCCTGTTATATATTTCATCATCAGCTCCTTTTGTGAACGACATGAACTAAGAGTAGCATTTCTGGTGTAAATAATTGTATTTGCTAATATGATTGAGAATTATCTTCTTATCCGGGTGAAAAATGTGAAGAAACAGACCCTGTTAGTTTTCCTGTGCGCCGTACTGGTCGGGTGTGATAACGCCAAAGGGCTGGTTTCTTTTACGCCGGAAATGGCCAGTTTTTCCAATGAATTTGATTTCGATCCGCTGCGTGGGCCAGTGAAAGATTTCAGTCAGACGCTTCTTAATGATAAAGGTGAAGTTTCCAAGCGCGTTGTCGGTACGCTCTCGCAGGAAGGATGTTTCGATACGCTTGAACTGCACGATATCGAAAATAATACCGGAATGGCGCTGGTTCTGGATGCCAACTATTATCGCGATGCCGAAACGCTGGAAAAAAAGATCCGCTTACAAGGTAAATGCCAGCTAGCGGAACTGCCTGCTGCCGGTGTGGTGTGGGATACCGACGATAACGGCTTTGTCGTTTCCGCCACGGGAAAAGAGATGAAAGTCCAGTACCGCTATGACGCGGAAGGCTACCCGCTGGGTAAAACTTCCGTCAGTAAAGACAATACCTTACAGGTTGATGCCAAACCGTCGGTTGATCCGCTGAAGAAGCTGGATTACACGGCGGTGAGTATGCTGAACAATCATCCATTAGGTAATGTCAGGCAAACCTGTAAGTACGATAACTACGCCAACCCGGTCAACTGCCAGCTGGTTATCGTTGACGAAAGCGTGAAGCCAGCAGTTGAACATCATTATTCGATTGAAAACACCATCGATTACTACTAATCGCCTTTACTGAGCGGTAGGTTGTAGCAGGTTAGGACCAGACGTTTTGTGTTCTGCCAGATACTGCTGCTGGAAAATACACATACGGATGGTGTTGCGGTACTGACCGTTGATAAAGAATTCATGAATCAGTTCACCTTCCACCATAAAGCCGAGTTTACGGTAGATATGGATGGCTTTTTCGTTCTCTTTATCGACGATCAGATACAGCTTATATAAGTTGAGGACGGTAAAACCATAATCCATCGCCAGCTTTGCCGCCCGCGAAGCCAGACCTTTACCCTGATATTCGGGCGAAATAATAATCTGGAATTCAGCCCGGCGGTGGACGTGGTTAATTTCTACCAGCTCCACCAGCCCGGCTTTTTCACCTTCGCATTCCACCACAAAGCGACGTTCGCTTTGGTCGTGAATATGCTTATCGTACAGATCAGACAGCTCAACAAACGCTTCGTAAGGTTCTTCGAACCAGTAACGCATAACGCTGGCGTTGTTATCAAGCTGGTGGACAAAACGTAAATCTTCACGCTCCAGCGGGCGCAGCTTAACACTGAGGGCGCTAGTCATATTGTATCCTTGCAATATCCTTTAGGGGCACAGTCATTATGGTGCAACGGTACGGCCAGTACGACGGTCGAGGCAGCGCAGGGTGTTAGGTTCCCAGTAGGCGTTAATATTGGCGCTCTGCTCGCACTTATCACGGCTATCAAAGGCCGCGTCGGCTTTGTCCCACTCTTTCTCAGTACGCTTGTTCACTTTCTGACGTAACTGGCGGGTATCGTTCCATTGTTCCTTTTCCATTGCGGCCTGTTGACGGCTTTGCGCACTGTCCCCGGATTCAATGACCAGTTTACTGGTTTCAGCAAATGCAGAAGAGGTGTACACAGCCGCCGCAAGCGTCAGCATAGCCGTCAGACACAGACGTTTGGTCAGTGTAATATTCATGGCGAATTCCTTTTATGAGAAAGGGAAAAACGATAAAACAGGGCTAAATTCTACACTATTCCTGCTTCAGGGCATACCCACTGAGCGGATATGGATACGTTGGCGATATTCTGTCGTATCATGGTTAAACCGAAGGTAACTGAATAACGTCAATGCTTAAGACCACCTTTCTTTTTTTCGTCACCGCCTTATGCGAAATCATCGGCTGCTTTTTACCCTGGCTGTGGCTTAAACGAGGCGCTACGGCGTGGTTGTTGGTACCCGCCGGTGTATCGTTGGCCTTATTTGTCTGGTTACTGACGCTGCATCCCGCCGCGAGTGGGCGAGTTTACGCGGCCTATGGCGGCGTTTATGTTGTCACTGCGCTGCTATGGCTGCGCTTTGTCGATGGCGTAAAACTCAGCCTGTATGACTGGTCTGGCGCGCTGGTGGCTTTGTGCGGGATGCTGATTATCGTGGCTGGATGGGGGCGCGCATAGCGCCTTTTTTGTGATCAACGAGCGCTTTTTCGATCTTTATACTTGTATGGTAGTAGTTCAGTTGAGTAAATTTCCTGCATCTCAAGAACAGATGTAAGGAAGAAAAAATGAAGATTGTCGGGGCTGAAGTTTTTGTCACCTGCCCGGGGCGTAATTTTGTCACGTTAAAAATAACGACAGATGATGGGATCACCGGGCTGGGCGATGCCACCTTAAATGGCCGCGAGTTATCGGTGGCGTCCTATCTGAAAGATCATGTCTGTCCGCAACTTATTGGTCGCGACGCGCATCGAATCGAAGACATCTGGCAGTTTTTCTACAAAGGCGCGTACTGGCGTCGCGGTCCGGTCACCATGTCGGCGATTTCCGCAGTGGATATGGCATTGTGGGATATCAAAGCGAAAGCGGCGAACATGCCGTTGTATCAGTTGCTCGGCGGCGCATCGCGTGAAGGGGTAATGGTTTACTGCCACACCACAGGCCATACCGTAGATGATGTGCTGGAGGATTACGCGCGACATAAAGAGATGGGCTTTAAAGCGATTCGCGTACAGTGCGGCGTACCGGGTATGAAAACTACTTACGGTATGTCTAAAGGCAAAGGTTTGGCCTACGAACCCGCGACTAAAGGGCAGTGGCCGGAAGAACAGCTGTGGTCTACAGAGAAATACCTCGATTTCACGCCGAAACTGTTTGCCGCCGTTCGCGATAAATTTGGTTTTAACGAACATCTGCTACATGACATGCACCATCGCCTGACGCCGATTGAAGCTGCCCGGTTTGGCAAAAGCATTGAACAATATCGTCTGTTCTGGATGGAAGATCCCACACCAGCCGAAAACCAGGAGTGTTTCCGCCTGATCCGCCAGCATACGGTCACGCCGATTGCAGTAGGGGAAGTTTTCAATAGCATCTGGGATTGCAAACAGCTGATCGAAGAACAGCTGATCGACTATATCCGCACCACCATTACCCATGCGGGCGGCATTACCGGTATGCGCCGTATTGCCGATTTCGCCTCGCTGTATCAGGTACGCACGGGGTCGCATGGACCTTCCGATCTGTCACCCGTATGCATGGCCGCAGCACTGCATTTTGATCTGTGGGTGCCGAACTTCGGCGTTCAGGAATATATGGGGTATTCCGAGCAAATGCTGGAAGTGTTCCCGCATAACTGGACTTTTGATAACGGCTACATGCACCCGGGCGATAAGCCAGGCCTTGGTATTGAGTTTGATGAAAAACTGGCTGCGAAATATCCGTATGACCCGGCATATCTGCCTGTCGCTCGCCTGGAAGATGGCACGCTGTGGAACTGGTAAATATAAATTTTACGTACGAAAGATGTTGATTAACCCAATACCCTACAGAAGGTTAAACTTATGGTTAGTTCAGTCGATATTAAAAACAACGTAGATAATAAGCCCATTATTCGCCGAGTGGCTTCAGCATCCGCAATTGGTACTGCTGCTGAGTATTATGATTTTTTTGCATACGGGACAGCAGCTGTACTCTTTTTTGGTCATCTATTTTTCCCTAGTGATGATCCGTTAATAAGTACTCTCGCTGCTTTTGCAACCTATGCTGTTGGTTTCCTGGCAAGACCATTAGGAGGAATTGTATTTGGTCATATTGGTGATAAGGTGGGACGTAAAAAAGCACTGGTTATTACCATATTAATCGTTGGTTTAGGGACTTTCTGTATCGGGTTATTACCTACATATGAAAAAATAGGGGTATGGGCTCCAGCTTTACTTATTTTTATTCGTGTGTTGCAGGGCTTTGGAGTTGGAGGAGAACAAGCCGGTGCAGTACTGATGACTGCTGAATATTCTGAACCCAAACATCGTGGATTTTTTTCCAGTTGGGTTCAAATCGGTGCCCCGGTTGGTTTCCTTCTGCCGTTAGCACTGTTTGCATTGTTAAATGCCACACTTTCTCCAGAGGCCATGATGGATTATGGGTGGCGTATTCCATTCCTATTGAGTCTGTTACTGGTTATTGTTGGGCTGTTTATCCGCTTAAAAATTGATGAGTCACCGGTCTTTGCTCAGATAAGGGAGACAAAAGCAGAAGAATCACGTCCATTAGTTGAAGTTATCCGTGATTTTCCTGGTATTGTTGTCAAGGGGGTGTGTGCAAAACTGATTGAAGCTTGCACATTTGCAATGTTCACTGTGATTGTTTTGGCTTACGGTAAGGCGAACAATCTTGATGCAAATATTTTGATGGAGACAATGATCGTTGCGGTGATAATAGAAATCATTGCAATACCTTTGATGGGATCGCTATGCGATAAGATTGGACGTAAACCAGTCTATATTATCGGCGCATTGCTGCAGGTCGTTATGATTATTCCTTTCTTCCTTGCGATTAATCAGGATAGTTTTTGGCTTACACAAATAGTAATGATCCTGGTGCTGAGTATTGGGCATAGTATGTGTTATGCACCTCAGGCTTCTTATTTCCCGGAGCTTTTCCCAACTCATATTCGCTGTAGCGGGATAGCATTAATTTGGCAACTTGGGTCGCTAATAGGTAGTGGGATTCTTGGTTTAGTAGCAGTAAAAATTCTGCAAGTAACAGGTGGGCATTACTATGGACTTGCCACTTATGTGATTGTACTTGGAGTTATCTCAATAATTGGTTTGTTGATGATGCCGGAAACGGCTCCGCAAAGACTTAACCGTGAATACCAGCAGTGGCAGAAACATTAATATCTTTTGGCGGCAGTATGCCGCCACATTCACCGCACTTGGTATATAACTCAATAAATGATGTCATACCAATTATGAAAAGCTTAATGCAAATCAAAACATATAACCCTACAGGCGTTACTCTGAGACAGTCCTGATTTCATAGATAAGTAGGCAATACCATGCAAAACAAGCTCTTAGCGGCAAAGGCTGCGCTTCCTGACTACGATCGTACCACACTGGTCCCACGTATTGTTCATCTGGGATTTGGCGCGTTTCATCGCGCACATCAGGGTGTTTATGCTGACATCCTGGCTGCAGAACACGGCAGTGACTGGGGTTATTGCGAAGTAAATCTGATTGGCGGTGAGCAGCAGATTGCCGATCTGAAACAGCAAGATTATCTGTATACCGTTGCGGAAATGTCTGCGGATGCGTGGACTGCCAGAGTCGTTGGTGTGGTGAAAAACGCGCTGCATGCGCAGGTAGATGGTCTGGAAAGCGTACTGGCTGCGATGTGCGAACCGCAGGTGGCGATCGTTTCTCTCACCATCACCGAAAAAGGATATTGCCACTCTCCGGCGACGGGGCAACTGATGTTAGACAACCCAATGATTGCCGCCGATTTGCAAAATCCAAAACAACCAAAAACTGCGCCAGGCGTGGTAGTTGAAGCTCTGGCGCGCCGCAAAGCTGCGGGGTTAGCCGCATTTACCGTGATGTCCTGCGACAACATGCCTGAAAACGGCCACGTGATGCGCAATGTCGTCACTGCGTATGCCCGGGCGGTAGATGCTGAACTGGCCACGTGGATCGAACAGCATGTGACGTTCCCGTCTACAATGGTTGACCGCATTGTTCCTGCGGTTACCCCGGAGACGCTGGACAAAATTGAACACATCACCGGGGTACGCGACCCGGCAGGCGTAGCCTGTGAACCGTTCCGTCAGTGGGTAATTGAAGATAACTTTGTCGCCGGTCGTCCGGCATGGGAAAAGGCCGGGGCGGAGCTGGTATCGGATGTGATTCCGTTTGAAGAGATGAAACTGCGTATGCTCAACGGCAGTCACTCTTTCCTTGCCTATCTTGGTTATCTGGCGGGTTATCAGCATATCAACGACTGCATGGAGGATGAAAATTATCGTCTTGCCGCGCGAGCGTTGATGTTGCAGGAACAGGCGCCGACGCTGAAAGTGAAAGGTGTGGATCTGCAGCACTATGCCGATCTGCTCATTGAGCGCTACAGCAACCCGGCACTGCGTCACCGTACCTGGCAGATTGCGATGGATGGTAGCCAAAAACTACCGCAGCGTATGCTCGATTCAATTCGTTGGCACATTGCGCATGGCAGCCATTTTGCGCTGCTGGCACTGGGCGTAGCCGCCTGGATGCGCTATGTCGGCGGTGTGGATGAACACGGTCAGGCGATTGAAATCAGCGATCCGCTGTTGCCGGTGATCCAGACTGCGGTTCGCAGTAGTCACGAGGGGGAAGCACGCGTTCAGGCGTTACTGGCGATTGATGCCATTTTTGGTCGCGAATTACCGCAGGTAGAACTATTCAAAAACCAGGTCACAGAAGCCTATCTTGCTTTACTGGCTGAAGGGGCGAAGGCAACGGTTGCGAAGTATGCAGCAAAACTGAAGTAACGAAGGGCATCATTTATGACACCATCTGGCTTTCAGCGAGCCAGATGGTGCAGAGTTTTCTGGCATTCACACCAATTAGTTCATGCCCAAACGAATCAACTCGATAGGGGTATATTTACCTTCACACCCTTCGATTGCCACTGTTTTGCCACGGCGAATTTGCTCAGCGGTCAGGCCATCGGTGTCTATCGCTGTAATGCGGCCTGTGAGTCCGGTGCCACTAATCATGACGCGGCTGCCAGTGGTGATTGCGTTGCGGTTACGATCGTATGTTTTCATGGTGTTTTCTCCTTTCCAACTCACCGTCAAAGCCCGTGGGCCTCTGGTCCCACGTAACGGGCGCAATATAAATACGCTTCTCGCTAAGGATTTTTTTTGTTTTCGATCAAAATCACAGCTTTTTTTAGAGAGATGTGCAGGAGAGGGTAAATGCAGAACAACTCACCCCGCAGAGAGGTGAGCGTAATATTAATCTTCGCTGAACCAGTCGCTATTTTCCTGGCGAATAAGCTGCACAGACTCACCGATCTCCTGAAGGTGCAGCATCATTGCGCACTCGACGCCGTCACCATCATGTTTTTCAAGTGCGGCAAAGATATCGTGATGCTGGCGAAGCAGCATTTCAGGAGGGGAAATATGATCCAGGCTCATATAGCGAACGCGGTCAATGGTGGCTTTAATATTCTCGACGGTGTCCCAGGCGAGCTGGCACTCGGCGATTGAAGCCAGTTTCTGATGAAACTCATCGTCAAGCTGGAAGAAATCATCAATTTGTTTTCGGTCAATCGCGATGCGCTGCTGATGCAGATTCTGTTCGAGCTGATAGCACTGTTTATCGGTGATCAGGGCGGCGGCGCGGCGGACCACGGCACATTCAATTGCCTGGCGAACAAAACAACCGTTTTGCACCTGCGACAACGAAATTTTGTTCACGTAGCTGCCACGCTGCGGACGGATCTGAATCAGACCGTTCTCTGCCAGTTTGATGAATGCCTCTCGTACCGGCTGGCGTGAAACATTGAAGCGTACGGAAACCTCTTTCTCCGACAGCGGCGTACCAGGCGCAATCAGACAATGCACGATATCACGACGAAGAATACGGTAAATCTGCTGATTTACAGGCTGTGTAGGGTTGAGCTGCGTTTCTACGGTCATTCATTCTTACTTTTTAGAGAGTTAACCCGGATATTTTATCACTTATTTCAGGCTATCTATACCCGGCGCAAGGCCGGGCAGGGAAATTAGCTCCGATGGACACTCAACCCGGCAAAAGACTGCGTGACCGGCATCATTTCAAGGGTGTTAATGTTGACATGAGCAGGTAACGAAGCCACCCACCATACCGCTTCTGTAACATCTTGCGGGGTCAACGCAGTGGTATTTTCGTAAGCTTTTTCAGCCTTGGCATCATCGCCTTTGAAACGCACGTTAGAGAATTCCGTACCGCCAACCAGACCTGGTTCAATGTCGGTAACACGAATCGCTGTCCCGTGTAAGTCAGTACGCAAGTTGAGACTAAACTGACGGACAAACGCTTTGGTCGCGCCATAAACGTTACCGCCGGCGTATGGCCAGCTACCGGCGGTAGAACCGATATTGATAATATGTCCGCGATTGCGCTCAACCATACCAGGCAACACGGCACGGGTCATATAAACCAGACCTTTGTTGTTGGTATCGATCATGTTTTCCCAGTCTTCAATGCTGGCCTTGTGGGCAGGCTCGAGGCCCAGCGCCAGACCCGCGTTGTTGACCAGAACATCAATATCGCACCATTCAGCAGGTAAGGACGCCAGCATCTCTTCAATCGATGCGCGATTACGTACGTCCAGTTGCGCGATAAAGAGGCGGTCACCCAGTTCATCTTTGAGTTCCTGCAGGCGCTCCTGGCGGCGTCCGGTAGCAATAACTTTATGGCCATTCTCAATAAAACGACGCGTAATGCACTCACCAAAACCTGCGGTTGCTCCGGTTACTAAAACGATCATCTCACTGTTCCTCAACGCTTTTTATGTAGTACTACCATAGCACGTCATTTCTGTTCAGAGCTATTCCTGGTTAACAGGATTGCGGTCGATTCCCGGGAAGTCTACTCTGGTAAACAAATCGTTTTCAGGAGTGAAAGATGTCGTTAACGAATCCTTTTTTACACCACAGCACATTGCCGTATCAGGCGCCGCAGTTTGATCAGATTGACGTGCAGCATTATCGTCCGGCGTTTGATGAGGGCGTACGGCAAAAACGCGCAGAGATCGAGGCGATTGTACACAATCCTCAGGATCCTGATTTCGCCAATACTCTCCTGGCGCTTGAACAAAGTGGCGCATTGCTCACGCGCGTAACCAGCGTTTTCTTCGCGATGACGTCGGCGCACACCAACGATGAACTACAGCGCCTTGACGAAGCGTTCTCAGCAGAACTGGCGGGGCTTGCCAATGATATCTACCTTGATGGTGCACTTTTCGCCCGCGTCGAGGCTGTCTGGCAACGACGTCATACATTAGGTTTGGATAGCGAATCATTGCGCCTGGTGGAGGTCATTTACCAGCGTTTTGTACTGGCAGGCGCCCGTCTGAATGAGGCCGACAAAGCACGCCTCAAAGCACTTAATACCGAGTCAGCCACGCTGACCAGTCAGTTTAATCAGCGTCTGCTGGCGGCGAACAAGTCCGGTGCTTTGGTGGTGGATGATGTTCGGCGGCTTGACGGGCTTAGCGCAGAAGAACTTGCCGTTGCCGCTGAGGCTGCAAAAGAAAAGGGGCTCGAATCACGTTGGGTTATTCCGTTAGTGAATACCACTCAACAACCGGCGCTTGCCGTGTTACGCGATCGCCAGATCCGTGAAGAACTGTTTACCCAGGCGTGGACGCGGGCTGAACACGATGACGATAACGATACTCGGGCTATTATTCAGCGTCTGGTCGACATCCGCATGCAACAGGCGAAATTACTCGGTTTTGCCAATTATGCGGCCTGGAAAACCGCCGACCAGATGGCTAAAACGCCTGAAGCGGCACTTTCGTTTATGCGGGCGATCGTTCCGGCCGCGCGACAGCGTGCGTTGGATGAACAGGCAGAAATCCAGAAAGTCATCGATCAAGAGCAGGGAGGGTTTAGTGTCAGGGCCTGGGACTGGGCATTTTATGCTGAGCAGGTCCGCCGTGAGAAATACGCCCTTGATGAGGCACAGCTTAAACCTTACTTTGCTCTGGATACGGTGTTGAACGAGGGCGTTTTCTGGACGGCCAATCAGCTCTTTGGTATCAAATTCGTTGAGCGATTCGACATTCCGGTTTATCACCCGGACGTGCGGGTATGGGAAATTTTCGACCACGATGGCGCAGGACTGGCGTTGTTTTACGGTGATTTCTTCGCCCGCGAATCAAAAAGCGGCGGGGCATGGATGGGCAATTTTGTTGAGCAATCGGAGCTGAACGAAACCCGACCGGTTATTTACAACGTCTGTAATTATCAAAAACCCGCAACGGGTAAGCCCGCGTTACTGCTGTGGGATGATGTCATTACGTTGTTCCATGAATTTGGCCACACGTTACACGGTCTGTTTGCCACTCAGCGTTATGCCACGCTTTCAGGGACTAACACACCGCGTGATTTTGTCGAGTTTCCTTCGCAGATTAACGAACACTGGGCGAGCCATCCGCAGGTTTTTGCCCGATTTGCCCGTCATGTCGAAACCGGAGAGCCAATGCCGCAGGCGTTGCGGGATAAAATGCAGCGGGCCAGCCTGTTCAATAAAGGCTACGATATGAGCGAACTGCTCAGTGCCGCATTGTTGGACATGCGTTGGCACAGTTTGGAGATGAGCGCGTCATCTTCTTCGGTTGATCAATTCGAGCAGCAGGCGCTGGCGGCAGAAGATCTGGATCTTCAGGCCGTGCCGCCTCGTTATCGCAGCAGTTATTTTGCCCATATTTTTGGCGGTGGCTATGCCGCGGGTTATTACGCCTATTTATGGACGCAAATGCTGGCCGATGACGGTTATCAGTGGTTTGTAGAGCAGGGCGGATTAACCCGCGAAAACGGACAGAAATTCCGCGAAGCGATTTTGTCCCGCGGGAATAGCACTGATTTAGCTGAGCTTTATCGCCAGTGGAGCGGGCGCGATCCCCGCATGGAGCCGATGCTGGCACATCGTGGTTTGAGCGCGTAAGCATTTTTAGATCTTGCGCAGAGCCGGGCGTGATGCCCGGTCTTATCTTATGTTCATTACTGAAACTGATAAGGTTTATTCTCAAAATAAAAAATTTACATAAGTTTTCTTTTTTGTCGTTAAGATGATTGCATCAGAAACGTTCGAACAGGGAGGAAGATCGTGATGATGAGAAATACTACGGAAATAGATGCAATTTTGATCGAGTTAAACAAGTCCATTGATGCCCACTATAAATGGCTGGTGAATATGTTCCGTTGCGCAGTAACCTCGAATGCTACGCAACCGGATATCATGGGTGACAACGCGCATTTCGTTTGTCAATTTGGACAGTGGCTTAATAATCAATCGCTGCGCAATGAAGATGATTGTAGCTATGTGAATAAGATAAATAATGTTCACGAAAAAATGCACTTATCAGGGAAGGATTTGCTATCGGCAATACTGGAGACACGTAGTTATCCATGGCATTTCACCAAATTTGAGGATGCGTTACTGGCATTTACGTCTGCTGTGATGGACTATAAAATATATTTGCTGAGTATCCGCAGTAATATCGACATATTAACAGGCTTACCAGGCAGAAGAATGCTCGATGAGTCTTTTGACCAACAATTAATCGATGCCGGGCCGCTTAATCTTTATATATTGCTACTGGATATCGACCGTTTTAAACACGTTAATGATACGTATGGTCATCTTGTGGGGGACGTGGTATTACGCGCTCTGGCTGCAAATTTTCTGGCATGGACGCGATATGATGAAGTTGCGTACCGCTACGGTGGCGAAGAATTTATTATCATCATCCGAACCAAAACTGACGAGCAGGCCCGCCAGGCAGGGTTGCGATTGTGTCAGCTTGTAGGCCAGCAAAAAATCCCCTACGCAGATGGAGAGATCGCCATCACCGTAACGGCCGGTATCACCAGAGCTCAGCGGGATGAAAAATTAGATACCGCTCTTGGACGGGCAGACAGAGCGATGTACCAGGGAAAACAGAGCGGCAGGAATCGCTGTATGTTTATGGATGAACGCGAGCAGATCACGCTGGTTAACGCCAGTGATGGGCCTTCGTTCCACCTTAGCGCGTGAGATTTACCTAAGCCGTTTTGTGTTAGTTGCGTTTCGTTTAGCTTTCATTGGGGTTGCCGATGCTAGGTTAGCAGACTATCCGTTATCTTCGCAGGGAATTGCCAGATAGCGTATAAAGCAAAACACAAATCTATCCATGCAAGCATTTACCGCTGGTTTATCCGGCGGTTTTTTTTATCTGTGGCCAGGGAAAAGGTGCCGGAAAGGCGATGCAGGTAAAAAAATGGCCCCTTGTGCAGTGACGCGACAAGGGGCCGGTTCGGTTCAGGACTATCGCCGTTCATCAATCATCCCATCTGTGGCTAAAATACGCGGCCAGGAAACCGGAAAATAAAATAATTCCCAGAACAGCCATAAAAATATTCATATTACCCAGCATAGTAAATGCTCCTTTATCTGTGAGTTTCCTCTCTTACCTTAAGTTCACCTCGCTTATGACTATAGTAGCAATTGCAACTTAAACAAAGGCTGAACTGTGTGATTATTTCGTCTGAAATGTAAAAAAATGACGCGATTTCGTCGGGGGAAATAAATAATAGTGACAAGGCGCGCTTATCCTTGCGCAAATTAACCACGATTTTATGCTGAGTTCCACAGTCATTGCTATGCGAACCCGACGCAAATTGTTGCACGTTTATAATGCAACGCTGTCTCATGGTGGTTCAATTTTCCTGGCGATCCCCCTTCTTGATGAAATGTTTTCATCCAGTTACTGAGTTATACGATTCTAATGCCTTGATTTTATATGATATTTTAATATCTGGCATCGTTTTTGCCTTATTGCTTCTGAATCCCCTTAATTTGCACCGTTTTGTCTGCCCGGCTGCACCGGAGCATTAAGCGAATCTAATTTCAGGAGTGAAACTATGCAGCGTCGTACATTTTTAAAAGCTTTTGCGTTATCGGCCTCCGTTATGGCAATGGGCATGAGTTTTAGCGTCCAGGCGGCTGACACTATTAAAGTGGGCATCATGCATTCGTTATCCGGAACGATGGCGATTTCCGAAACGCCGTTGAAAGATGTGGCGTTGATGACTATTGACGAAATCAATGCGCAGGGCGGCGTGTTGGGCAAAAAGCTGGAGCCGGTTGTGGTTGATCCGGCCTCGAACTGGCCGTTATTTGCTGAAAAAGCCCGACAGTTGCTGAGTCAGGACAAAGTGGCGGCGGTGTTCGGGTGCTGGACATCGGTTTCGCGTAAATCGGTGTTACCGGTATTCGAGGAGTTAAATGGTTTGCTGTTTTATCCGGTGCAGTATGAAGGCGAGGAAATGTCGCCTAACGTCTTCTATACCGGCGCGGCGCCTAATCAGCAGGCGATCCCGGCGGTTGAGTATCTGATGAGTGAGGATGGCGGTGGTGCGAAACGCTTCTTCCTGCTGGGGACTGATTATGTTTATCCGCGCACGACTAACAAAATTCTCCGTGCCTTTTTGCATTCGAAAGGCGTTGCCGATAAAGACATCGAAGAGGTGTACACCCCGTTCGGACACAGTGATTATCAGACCGTTGTCGCCAGTATCAAAAAATTCGCCGCAGGGGGAAGAACGGCGGTGGTCTCAACCATCAACGGTGATTCTAACGTTCCATTCTATAAAGAGTTAGCGAACCAGGGTCTGAAAGCCACCGATGTTCCGGTAGTGGCCTTCTCCGTAGGTGAGGAAGAATTACGCGGTATTGATACGAAACCGTTGGTAGGCAACCTTGCCGCCTGGAACTACTTTGAGTCTGTCGATAATGCGGCTAACAAGAAGTTTGTCGCGGATTACCGGGCGTATGCCAAAGCGCACAAATTACCGAATGCGGATTCGGTTGTGACAAACGACCCAATGGAAGCCACCTGGGTTGGTCTACATATGTGGGCACAGGCAGTAGAAAAAGCCGGAACTACCGATGTGGATAAAGTCCGTGCTGCAATGGCTGGGCAATCATTCGCCGCGCCATCTGGCTTTACCCTCACGATGGATGCCACCAACCATCACCTGCATAAACCCGTCATGATTGGCGAGATTGAAGGCAACGGTCAGTTTAATGTGGTGTGGCAAACCGATGAGCCGGTCCGTGCCCAGCCGTGGAGCCCGTATATCGCCGGCAATGATAAAAAATCTGAACAACCCGTGAAAACCGCCAGCAACTGATCTTATGCCCTCCTGCGGGAGGGCAACGCTTGGGAGAATGCTCATGAAAGCCATGCGCTTTATTCGTGGTGTGATGTTGCTGACGTGGTTTTTGCCGTGGATAGCGCAGGCATCAGATGCCGATACTTTTACCGCTGCCAACCGGACGCAGCAGGCTGTCTTACTTGAACAGTGGGCGACAAATCCTGACCTTAAGCGTTTACCCGTGCTTAAGGCGCTGCGAGATGAAAATCTGCTGACCGATAGCGCGAAAAATGCGTTTGTCATGGATGGGGCGCAAGCACAACCGTTGGGGAGGGCAACAGGTCCTGACGGTGAGCTAAAAAAAGTCCGGCTGACTAACCGGCTGCGCAATCTGGTTGCCGGAACGTTGGCCGTTCATCAACTTTTAAGTGACAGTGTCACTGAAAGGAGCGCCGCAGCCAGCATATTACAGCGTGAGGCTCAGCCTGGCATGCTGTCATTTTTGCAGCAACGACTGGCGCAGGAACCGGATGCTAATGTGAGATCCGCCCTGGTTATTGCTCTGGCTAACCTGCGGCTGACCAGCACCTCGCCCGAGGTCAGGCGGCAGGCAATTGAACAGTTGGGGGCGTCAAACGACCCTGAAACCCAGGCGAAATTACAACCCTTCACCCGCGCAGAACATGAGCCTGATGCCCGCGTTCGCGCTGCCGCCAACGAAAGTTTGAATTCTATCGCGCATCGCATGAAGATTGGCGATCTTCTTGGTCAAGCCTTTATGGGGTTGTCTCTGGGCTCTATTTTGCTGTTGGCGGCGTTAGGGCTGGCGATTACTTACGGGCTGCTGGGTGTCATCAATATGGCGCATGGCGAGATGTTGATGCTCGGCGCTTACTGTACCTGGATGGTGCAACAGCTGATGGGGCAGTTTCTTCCGCAATGGTTAGCCTGGTACCCGGTCATTGCGCTTCCGGTCGCCTTTTTACTTACCGCGGCAGTAGGAATGCTGCTGGAGCGCGGTGTGATCCGCCATTTATATGGCCGTCCGCTTGAAACACTACTGGCTACATGGGGGATCAGCCTGATGCTGATCCAGTTGGTGCGAATGACCTTTGGTGCACAAAATCTCGAGGTCGCCAATCCGACATGGCTTTCCGGGGGGATTCAGGTCTATGCCAATCTGATTTTGCCGTGGAACCGAATTGTGGTGCTTGGCTTTGCCATGTTGGTGCTGTTCTTCACCTGGTTATTGCTGAATAAGACCCGTCTTGGGCTGTGCGTGCGCGCGGTGACGCAAAACCGCAATATGGCGGCCTGCTGCGGCGTGCCCACCGGGCGAGTCGATATGCTGGCCTTTGGGCTGGGTTCAGGGATTGCCGGGCTGGGTGGCGTGGCGCTGTCGCAGTTGGGTAACGTGGGGCCAGAACTGGGGCAAAGTTACATTATTGATTCGTTTCTGGTGGTGGTGCTTGGCGGCGTTGGACAACTCGCCGGGAGTGTGGTGGCGGCGTTTGGTCTCGGGATCTTCAATAAAATTCTTGAGCCTCAGGTGGGGGCTGTGCTCGGCAAAATTATGATCCTGGTGCTGATCATTCTGTTTATCCAGAAACGACCTCAGGGACTTTTCGCATTGAAAGGGAGGGTTATTGACTAATGACTATGCCAATGACATTAACACTGGCACGAAAAGCGCCGCGCGTGACGCGCATCCTGGGGCTGTTTTTGCTGCTGGCGCTCATTATTCTGCCATTTCTGGCGCTGCTACCGGTGGATCATCCGCTGGCAATCTCCGTCTGGACACTAACGCTGGCTGGGAAAATCCTGTGCTATGCCATTGTGGCGGTCGCACTGGATCTGGTGTGGGGCTATGCCGGAATGCTCTCACTGGGCCATGGCATTTTCTTTGCGCTGGGGGGATATGCGATGGGGATGTACCTGATGCGTCAGGCCTCCGGCGAAGGACTACCGGCTTTTATGTCGTTTCTGTCGTGGACCGAACTGCCCTGGTTTTGGTGGGGAACGCAACACTTTATCTGGGCAATGCTGCTGGTTGTGCTGGTACCCGGCCTGCTGGCGCTGGTGTTTGGCTGGTTTGCCTTTCGCTCAAAAATCAAGGGCGTCTATTTCTCCATCATGACTCAGGCCCTGACTTTCGCTGGCATGTTGCTGTTTTTCCGTAACGAAACCGGGTTTGGTGGAAATAACGGTTTCACCGGATTTACCACTATTCTGGGATTCCCCGTGACCGCGACCTCAACCCGTATCGCGCTGTTTCTGGCGACGGTGATGCTACTGGTGCTGGCGTTATGGCTGGGACTGGCGCTGGCGCGCAGTAAGTTTGGTCGTATCCTGACTGCCGTGCGCGATGCCGAGAATCGGCTGATGTTCTGTGGCTATGATCCGAAAGGCTTCAAGCTGCTGGTATGGACGCTTTCCGCTGTGCTGTGCGGGCTGGCTGGTGCGCTGTATGTTCCGCAGGTGGGCATCATTAACCCCAGCGAAATGTCACCGACCAACTCGATTGAAGCGGCGATTTGGGTCGCCCTCGGTGGTCGCGGAACCCTGATTGGCCCGGTTTTTGGCGCTGTGTTGGTGAACGGCGCTAAAAGTCTGTTTACGGTAATCATGCCTGAATACTGGCAACTGTTTCTTGGCCTGATTTTTATTGGCGTTACGCTGTTTTTACCCCGTGGCGTGATTGGTCTGTTTCGCAAAGGAGACAAATAATGCAGCCAGATGAAGGTCTTTTTACCCGCCAGTTGCCAGGGGACAGATTTCGCAATCAAACCGACCCGGTATTGCAGCTGGAAAAAATCAACGTGAACTTCGATGGGTTTCAGGCGCTAACGGATCTCACACTTGATATTGGCGTAGGGGAACTGCGCTGCATTATTGGTCCTAATGGTGCCGGAAAAACGACGTTGATGGATGTCATTACCGGCAAAACCAGACCGCAAAGCGGCCGCGCGATTTACGATCAGTCGATTGATTTAATGGCGTTTGATTCTATCGCCATTGCGCGTCAGGGGATTGGACGAAAATTTCAGAAGCCCACGGTATTTGAAGCATTAACAGTGGTGGAGAATCTGGAGCTGGCACTGAAAAACGATAAATCCGTTTGGGGGTCTTTACGGGCGCGCCTTTCGGGTGAACAGCGGGACCGCATCGATGAAATGCTGGTGCTGTTGCGCCTGGGAAACGATCGAGAACTCCGTGCCGGGCTGCTTTCGCACGGGCAAAAGCAGTTTCTTGAGATCGGCATGTTGCTGGTCCAGGAGCCGCATTTGCTGCTGCTGGATGAGCCGGCGGCGGGGATGACGGATGCGGAGACGGAATACACCGCGGAACTGTTTCGCCAGCTTGCCGGGAAGCACTCGCTGATGGTGGTTGAGCATGATATGGGGTTTGTCGAGACAATTGCTGACCACGTTACGGTATTGCATCAAGGGCGAGTGCTGGCTGAAGGCAGCCTGCGCGATGTGCAGGCCAATGAGCAAGTTATTGAAGTTTATCTTGGACGGTAAGGAGGGCTGATGCTGCAGGTAAATGAACTGAATCAATACTATGGCGGTAGCCATATTCTGCGCGGCGTGAGCTTTGAGGCGCGTATCGGCGAGGTGACGTGTTTGCTGGGGCGTAACGGCGTGGGAAAAACAACGCTCTTAAAATGCCTGATGGGACTTATTCCTGCCCGCAGTGGAAGCGTGCTCTGGCAGGAGAAAAATGTCACGTACTGGAAACCACATCAACGGGTCAGAGCCGGTGTAGCGTACGTGCCGCAGGGACGCGATATTTTTCCGCGTCTGACAGTGGAAGAGAACTTGCTGCTGGGCCTTTCCCGCTTTTCAGCACAGGACGCCCGGCGCGTGCCAGATGATATTTACGCGCTATTTCCAGTGCTACAGGAGATGAAGTATCGACGGGGCGGAGATTTGTCCGGTGGACAACAACAACAACTGGCTATTGGACGGGCGCTGGCCAGTCGGCCGCAGTTGTTGATCCTTGATGAGCCCACCGAGGGGATCCAGCCGTCAGTAATTAAAGAGATTGGTCAGGTTATTTCTCACCTGGCGCATCGGGGTGATATGGCCATTTTGCTGGTGGAACAGTTCTATGATTTTGCGCAGCAGCTGGCTGACAAATACCTGCTTATGTCGCGCGGAAGTATTATTCAAAGCGGTTCCGGCGAGAATATGGAATCCGAGGGAGTACGAGGGCTGGTGGCCATTTGAGATAAGCGACAGAACCACTATGGATCTGTCGCGATAACAATCAGCAGACCGCCGTCTGATCCCAGGGTTTGGCGCGCATACCCTTTATCATTAACGCCCAGGCAAGGACAATCGCCACGATCAGCGCCACAAACAGCGACCATGGCGGTAATGTGGTCAAAATGACGCCGCTGACCAATGGGTTTACCGCGGCACCAAGCCAGCCCAGCGACTGGGCGGAAAAATAGCTGGCTTTCATGCCGGCCGGGGCGATGTTATCGATCAGCATGTATTCGCCCGGTGCGTAAATGACTTCGCCGATCGTGAAAAGGGCCGCAGAAATACCCCAGAACCATAAGCTATTGCCGGAAAACATGAAACCAACCAGGCCGAGCACAAAGAAGATTGTGCCTACTGTCATCAGCGGTCGAATGTTAGCGGCAGTGATCCTGCGTCCAAGGGCATATTGCAGCGATACCACAATTGCGGCATTGACGGGCAGAACGACCGCTACAACTTTTTCGGCAAAATCACCGTTGGCCACCACCATCACGTATTGTGAAATACAGGAGGCAAATGCGCCTCCAACAAATGACGCCAGAAATGCCGACAACGTAAACCAACATAGTGCTCTGTCGCGCAGGAGCACCGAGGGTGACCAAACCGCGGCGTTTGAACCTTCTGATACTACCGTTGAACGTTTTACCCACGTCTGGATAAACACCAGTGGTAAAGCCGAGCAGGCGGCCGCCAGCCAGAACGGTAAGTTAATACTTTGCATCACCAGCAGGGTGCCCAGCGGTGGGCCAACGGTCCAGCCGATGTTCAGCACGGTATAATTAAGCGAGAAAATTTTCGTTTTGTTGGTGGCAGAGAGATTATCGGCAAACCAGGCCTTCAGCACCGTTGCGAAGACGGAGTAGGCGCAGTTGATCAGGGCGAAGAGCAGCACCACCACCACGACGTTATGCACCAGTGGGATCGCAATAAAACCAGAGGCAAAGCCGCAGATAGCCAGCAGCATGTAGCGTTTTTTATCGAACTTGTCGGCCAGAATACCAAAGCCAAGGCTGAAAACGACGCCAATAGTCAGGGCGACCGTCATCGCATAACCGATCAGATCGACGCTCAGGTTATACTGCCGACTGAGGTAAATCGTCATGAATGGCAGCGTAGCGCCGCGCCCAATGGTTAATAACAAGGATGATGCAAGTAACGCGAGAGTGGACCGTCTCAGAGAGATATTCATTTTCCTGCCCGACAATGCATGTTGTTATGTTTTTTTTAGATATCAGAAACAAATAGCATGGTAAAAGTGTGATGTACACTCAATAAGTTGTCGGAAAATGCCCTCAATAGCCTACCTGAATTAATGATCTGTTCCGGTACAATGATTTCCGTTACCTTAACTTGTTTACAAAAATTTAATATTTGCAAGGGCGGTGGTATGTCACGTAAAGACGGGTTGTTAGCGTTGCTGGTCGTTGTCGTTTGGGGCCTGAACTTTGTCGTCATTAAAGTTGGCCTGCACAATATGCCGCCATTGATGCTGGCAGGATTGCGATTTTTACTGGTGGCATTTCCGGCGATATTCTTTATTGCCCGCCCGAAAATCCCGCTTTCGCTGTTACTCGGTTATGGCCTGACCATCAGTTTTGGGCAGTTCGCGTTTCTCTTTAGCGCCATCAAATTCGGTATGCCTGCCGGGTTAGCTTCGCTGGTATTACAAGCTCAGGCGTTTTTCACCATCATTCTGGGGGCATTCGCTTTTGGCGAGCGTTTGCAGGGGAAACAGCTGGTAGGGATTGCGCTGGCCGTCTTTGGCGTACTGGTATTGATTGAAGCTAGTCTGAACGGGCAGCATGTCGGCATGCTCGGTTTTATGCTGACGCTGGCGGCGGCGCTAAGCTGGGCCTGCGGCAATATCTTTAACAAAAAAATAATGCAGCACACGTCGCGTCCGGCTGTGATGTCCCTGGTCGTGTGGAGCGCTTTAATTCCCATTATCCCGTTCTTTTTGGCATCCGCACTGCTTGATGGTCCGACACAAATTGTGCAGAGCCTGGTGGCGATAGATATGATCACCATTTTGTCACTGGTTTATCTGGCGTTTGTGGCGACCATTGTGGGTTACGGAATCTGGGGTTCATTACTTGGGCGTTATGAAACCTGGCGGGTAGCGCCGCTGTCGCTGTTAGTGCCCGTTGTCGGTCTGGCAAGTGCAGCTGTGTTGCTGGATGAAACGCTCACGGGTTTGCAACTGCTGGGTGCGCTGCTGATTATGGCTGGGCTGTATATTAATGTATTTGGCTTTCGTTTGCGCAAGATAGCGCAGGTGAGAGGGTAATAAAAAGCCCCGCCGTGGCGGGGCAAAAACGAATTACAGGTTGCGCGTATTGTAATAAGGCACCCCCAATTCGTCGGACTTATCGCTGCCGGCACCCATATGATTAAAATCGAACGGGGACTGATCGTGCGCAGGGGGCATAATCATTGCGTCACGACTGTTCTGGGTGGCGGGTTGCGCAGTCTGTTCCGCCATGCTCTGGCCCGAAACAACCAACAGCAGGGCCAGCATCGCATAAGACAGAATTTTCATCATTTCCTCGGTTACGTCGTTAACTGGCGATTAGCAATTACACTGATTGAGCGGAAGCAAATAGCGTGATTCGCCGTGCATATTGGTCATACGGTATTTATGCGGCGGAACATCAAAATAGTTTTTGAACGTTCTGGTCAGCGTTTGCTGAGATTCAAAGCCGTAACGCTCCGCCAGATAAAGAATCGGTTCGTTACTTTCTTTTAATTTTTGCGCTATTTCAGTCATTTTACGGCTGCGGATGTATTGACCCAGTGAATGACCGGTTTCTTTTTTAAACATCCGTTGCAGGTGCCATTTGGAGTAACCTGAACGCTCAGACACTTTTTCCAGCGAGAGCGGTGATTCAAGGTTATTTTCGATCCAGTCCAAAATGCTATGAATAGTGATTGTGTCAGTATTGCGTCTGGACATCGTCATACCTCTTTTCTGTTTACGGCAGGATTCTCTTAAGCAAATGCTCAAGCGTGGCTACTTCATCCGCCGTTAAGTTTTTTGTTAGTTCCTGGTGCAGGTCTTGCCCGACTAATTGGTGACACTGCTCGCAAATTGCTGCGCCATGCTCGGTGAGTTTCACCAGCACGCCACGCTTATCATGTGGATTCGGAAGCCTTTCTATCCAGCCTTTACAGGCCAGTCTGTCCAGCATCCGCGTCAGGGCGCCAAGATCGACAGACAGCACTTTTTTCAATTCGACAGGGGTAATGCACACCGCACAACGGATGGAGCAGAGCACTTTGAACTGTGATGCTGTGATATCCAGCGGTGACAGGTAGTCGTTTAGCAAACGATCTTTTTTCTGATTAACCATATAGATCAAACGACCCAGTGGGATGATTTCGTTAAACAGATCACTGGTGCTTTTCACAATGGTTGCCCTGGCAAGTAGTTAGTCACGGCTGATATTATTGCTTAGGCAAATATAAGTCAAATGAATGGGTCGGCAAATGCCACGTTTTGCTAAATCAGCAGGCTCATCAACTGACGTATATAATTTTAACGGTCTGATAATTATGGGTTATAGGCGCGGGCGAAAAATGAATCCTTACACCGTGAAAATGGCTTATCACTCGGCTTTCACCTTATACTTGCCGTTGACGATTAACGCACAGGAAAGATGACATTATGATGGACTTGTTTAAAGCAATAGGGCTGGGGCTGGTAGTCCTGTTACCGTTGGCAAACCCGTTAACCACCGTGGCGTTGTTTCTTGGCCTTGCCGGTAATATGAACAGCGCAGAGCGTAACCGTCAGTCCCTGATGGCGTCTGTGTATGTGTTTGCCATCATGATGGTGGCGTACTATGCCGGGCAGCTGGTGATGAATACCTTCGGGATTTCGATCCCCGGATTACGTATTGCAGGTGGGTTAATCGTTGCGTTTATCGGTTTTCGGATGTTGTTTCCACAGCAGAAGGCGCATGAGTCTCCAGAGGCGAAAAGCAAATCAGAGGAGCTGGAAGACGAACCGACTGCCAATATTGCATTTGTACCGCTGGCAATGCCAAGCACCGCCGGTCCGGGTACGATAGCCATGATTATCAGCTCGGCATCAACCGTACGTCATGGTTCCGAATTTCCTGATTGGGTAATTATGGTTGCGCCGCCGATAATTTTTGCGGTTGTCGGCGTTATCCTGTGGGGTTGTTTACGCAGTTCCGGTGGGATTATGCGTTTGGTAGGCAAAGGCGGTATAGAAGCTATTTCGCGCCTGATGGGCTTCCTGCTGGTGTGTATGGGCGTGCAGTTTATTATTAACGGTGTGCTGGAAATTATTAAAACTTACGCTTAAAAAAACGGGCCCGGTATTGTCTTATACCAGGCCCGTTTTTTATGAATGCTGTGGCTGCTCTTCGAGCGATATCGGCCATTTGCGAAAGATTATCACCGACCATACCAACGCAACAACGGCAGGTACTGCGCCTGTATAACCAATCGTTGACATCGACCAGTGTAAACTCACCTGATTACCCACCAGCGCGCCAGCGCCAATGCCGATATTAAAGATACCGGAGAACAGTGCCATTGCGACATCGGTGGCATCCGGGGCCAGCGCCAGCACTTTTACCTGCATGCCAAGACCGATCAACATAATAGCAATGCCCCAGAAAATACTGAGGATAGCGAGGTGCATTTCGCTGTCAGCGGCTGGCAATAGGAGCACCAGGCATACCGTCAGCAGGGCAATGGCGCTACTGATGAGTATGGAAGCATGTAGATTACCCAGTTTGCCAAATATCACACTACCAATAATACCCGCGCCGCCCAGAATCAGTAGCAGCACGGTAGCAAAGTTGGCGCTCAGTCCGGCGACGGTCTGTACAAACGGTTCAATGTAGCTATAAGCCGTGTAGTGGGCGGTGACCACAATCACCGTCAGCACATACAGGCTCATCAACGCCGGACGGTGGAATAACACCGGCAAACTTTTAAGTGAACCGGAGTGTTCGCTGGGCAATTTAGGCAGTAACTTAATCAGGCAAAGCAGGGTGACTAACGCCCCCATGCCGATAGCAAAGAATGTGGTGCGCCAGCCAAAATACTGACCGACGATACGCCCGATAGGCAGACCCAGCACCATTGCCAGTGCGGTGCCGGTAGCAATCAGGCTAAGCGCCTGCGCACGTTTTCCTGCCGGGGCCAGGCGAATTGCCAGCGATGCGGTAATGGACCAGAAAATAGCGTGTGCAAAGGCGATACCAATACGGCTAATCACCAGCACGGTGAAATTCCATGCCAGGAAAGAGAGCACATGGCTGGCAATAAACACCACAAACAGACAGATCAGGAGCTTGCGTCGTTCCATCTGGCTGGTAAGCAGCATGAAGGGAAGCGACATTAAGGCAACAACCCAGGCGTAGATTGTCAGCATGATCCCGACCTGCGCGGTCTGCATATTAAAACTTTGCGCGATGTCGGACAGCAAACCGACAGGGACAAACTCTGTGGTATTGAAAATAAAACCGGCAATGGCAAGCGTAACTACACGTAGCCACGCCACCTTGCGGGAAACAGTGTCTGTTGTCATAGTGAATAAGTGGATTAGCTGCGAAAAGGTAAGAGTGCGATCTTAAAACGTTTGTTGGTGAAAATACAATCATTTCGTGATGCGGATCTCATTTTTACAGCTGCGGGTTCAATACCTCAATAAATGCTTCCAGTTGCCTCGTCATCGCACCTCTTCGCCAGACCAGCCACGTATTCAGCCAGCGCCAGTTTTCGCTCAACGGCCAGGCGTTGACCTGATGGTGTCCGGGCATACTTTCCAGCATCGAACGTGGAATCAGCGCGATACCCGCACCTGCAATAACGCAGGCCAGCATCCCGTGGTATGACTCCATTTCATGAATGGTACCCGGCATTGCGCGATCGGCATGAAACCAGCTTTCAAAATGTCGGCGGTAGGAACAGTTAGCGCGAAACGCGTAAATACTGCAGCCGTTGACGTCGCTGGCCCGCTGGATGGGAGGGTGACCGTGCGGGGTGACAATCATCATCTCTTCACGATAGACCGGAATACCCTCAAGTCCGGGGTGGGCAACGGGACCATCGACAAAAGCGGCGTTCAACGTGCCGTCCAGCACGCCGTCCAGCATGGTGCCTGAGGGGCCGGTCGCCAGGGCAAACTGAATTTTTGGATAACGTTGGTTATATTCAGCCAACGTAGCAGGGATCCGTACCGCGGCGGTGCTTTCCAGCGATCCGAGCGAAAACAAGCCCTGTGGTTCATCCCCGGCGACGACCATTCTCGCTTCCTCTACCAGCGCCAGGATCCGTTGGCTGTAGCGCAAAAAGTTGTGCCCGGAGGGCGAAAGCCGCAGACGCTGGTTTTCACGAATAAACAGATCGACGCCAAGATCGGCCTCAAGTTGGCGAATACGGGTAGTGAGATTGGACGGCACGCGATGCACCTTCGCTGCGGCCTGTGTAATGCTGCCGGTCTCCGCGACGGCATTGAACATTTCCAGTTGCGTCAGATCCATAATATTCTCTAATCGTGAATGGTGTGGTTAATATTATTCATTTTTCAGAAAGAGTAAATATGCTCATGATATGACCATACCCTGCGATAAAAGAGAGGCACCCATGACTATCACAGCAGCAACACATGCTATTTCGGTTGATCCTACCAGCGGTGAAAGACTGACGGCGATGCCGTGGGCCAGCACCGAAGAGATTGCGCAGGCACTGAGTCTTGCCGCGAGTGCCTACAGTGAATGGAAACAGACTACCGTCGCGCACCGTGCGCATACGCTGCGTCATATCGGCCAGGCCCTGCGTAATCGCGCGGAAGAGATGGCGCAGTGTATTTCACGTGAAATGGGCAAACCCATTAAACAGGCTCGTGGTGAAGTCGCCAAGTCAGCCGCGTTGTGTGACTGGTACGCTGAACATGGACCTGCGATGCTTAACCCGGAACCGACGCTGGTAGAAAATAACCAGGCGGTGATTGAGTATCGTCCTGTTGGAACTATTCTGGCGATCATGCCGTGGAATTTCCCGCTGTGGCAGGTACTGCGTGGCGCCATTCCGATTTTGCTGGCTGGTAATGGCTATTTGTTAAAGCATGCTCCTAACGTAACCGGCTGTGCTGCGATTATCGCGCAGGTTTTTGCTGATGCAGGCGTTCCTGCCGGTGTTTATGGTTGGGTAAATGCCGATAACGCCGGAGTCAGTCAGATGATCAACGACCCGCGTATCGCAGCGGTAACGGTAACGGGTAGCGTACGTGCCGGTGCGGCGATTGGTGCACAGGCGGGTGCGGCGCTGAAAAAATGCGTACTTGAACTGGGTGGTTCCGATCCGTTTATTGTCCTCAATGATGCCGATCTCGATCTGGCAGTTAAAGCGGCAGTCACCGGACGTTATCAGAATACCGGGCAGGTTTGTGCGGCAGCGAAGCGCTTTATTATCGAAGAAGGAATTGCAGAAGAATTTACTGCGCGTTTTGTGGCGGCCGCGAGCGCGCTCAAAATGGGCGATCCGTTAAACGAAGAAAACGACCTCGGACCGATGGCGCGATTTGATCTGCGTGATGAACTTCATCAGCAGGTTGAAGCGTCCCTGGCCGAAGGGGCGAAGTTACTCCTCGGCGGTGAAAAAATAGCAGGTCAGGGCAATTACTATGCCGTGACGGTACTGGGCGGCGTAACGCCAGAAATGACGGCTTTCCGTCAGGAGCTGTTTGGTCCGGTTGCGGCGATCACCGTTGCCAGGAATGCGGAACATGCTCTGGCACTGGCGAATGACAGTGATTTTGGTTTATCCGCCACGGTGTTCACTGCGGATGACGCGCTGGCCCAGAAGATGGCCTCTCGTCTGGAGTGTGGGGGCGTATTCATCAATGGTTACAGCGCCAGCGATGCCCGTGTAGCATTTGGCGGCGTGAAGAAAAGTGGTTTTGGTCGCGAGCTTTCGCATTTTGGTCTGCATGAGTTTTGTAATGTGCAGACCGTCTGGAAAAACCGCCTCTGAAGGTGAGGGTGCCTCCGTCGGGGCACCTGTCATGTTTCGGCATATTTTCTGTCATTGACTCTTTGTCCGCTGACACCTAATGGTCTGACGCAGCGTATTCAGCTCTGTTATACTCGCAGGCCTTTCATACCTGCGAGCAAGGAGCATGTTGTGGCCAGGGCCATGGACAATTCAATTTTAGAGACCATTGTGCAGCAGGTTCGTCCGCTGATCGGTCAGGGTAAAGTCGCTGACTATATACCTGCATTAGCCTCTGTCGACGGTTCCAAACTGGGTATCGCCATCTGTACCGTCGATGGACAGCACTATCAGGCGGGGGATGCGCAAGAACGCTTTTCTATTCAGTCGATTTCGAAGGTTTTAAGCCTGGTCGTGGCGATGCGTCACTATCAGGAAGAGGAGATTTGGCAACGCGTCGGCAAAGATCCATCCGGTCATCCTTTTAATTCCCTGGTGCAGTTGGAAATGGAGCAGGGTATCCCGCGTAATCCCTTTATTAACGCCGGGGCACTGGTGGTTTGCGACATGCTGCAAGGGCGTCTGAGCGCCCCACGTCAACGGATGCTGGAAGTGGTCCGGGCATTAAGCGGCGTCCCGGATATCGCCTACGATGCGAGGGTGGCGCGATCTGAGTTTGAACATTCCGCACGTAACGCCGCTATCGCCTGGTTGATGAAATCGTTCGGCAATTTTAACCATGACGTGACCACTGTTTTGCAAAACTATTTTCACTACTGCGCATTGAAAATGAGCTGTGTGGAACTGGCGCGAACCTTCGTATTTCTGGCGAATCAGGGCCATGCCTTCCATCTTGAGGAGCCCGTGGTTACGCCGATGCAGGCCCGACAAATCAATGCGCTGATGGCGACCAGTGGTATGTATCAGAACGCGGGTGAATTTGCCTGGCGGGTTGGGCTGCCGGCAAAATCTGGGGTGGGTGGCGGTATCGTGGCCATCGTTCCACACGAGATGGCGATTGCTGTCTGGAGCCCGGAACTGGATCCAGCGGGAAATTCGCTGGCGGGTATCGCCGCGCTGGAGCAACTAACGCAACAAATGGGGCGCTCGGTTTACTGATGAATACGCTCGACCCTCTTTTTGCCCGGCTGGCGAAATCGACGTTTCGCTCGCGGTTTCGCCTCGGCCAGAAAGAAAGGCAGTATTGTCTGGATAAAGGCGCGCCGGTTATTGAACAACATGCAGGCGATTTTATTGCCAAACGGCTGGCTCCCGCTTTTCCCGCTAATGATGGGAAGCAGACGCCGATGCGTGGTCACCCGGTATTCATCGCACAACACGCGACGGCGACCTGTTGTCGGGGGTGTCTGGCAAAATGGCACGATATTCCTCAGGGTGTGGCGCTTAACGAACAACAGCAACGTTACGTTGTCACGGTTATATATCACTGGTTAGTGATTCAAATGAACAAGCCATAGATAACATTATCCTATGATACAACTCCTTGTGTTATGTAATTGCTAAAATCATGCTAAGGGGGTCAATCTAAGGAGAAAAAATGGCTTCCTGCAAACCCTGCTTCATGCTGAGTGCGGCACAGATTCTGTCGAGAATCGACGAGCTCAGCGATGTCCTTGAACAGTGCGTCAATGACGGCGCCTCCGTCAGCTTTGTGCTGCCTTTTAATCGTGAGAAATCACGGTCTTTCTGGATGGACGTCGCGCAAAGCGTTGCCCTTGGGGAAAGACTCGTTCTTGGCGCCCAGAATGCCCAGGGAACGCTCGTCGGTACCGTCCAGCTCATTATCGATCAACCTGAAAACCAACCTCATCGCGCCGATGTCGCTAAGCTGCTGGTTCATACCTCTGCACGGCGGAGCGGGATTGCCCGGGAACTGATGAACGAGCTGGAAAGTTGTGCGCGTCAACAGGGCAAAACGTTGCTTGTGCTTGATACGGCGACGGGCAGTGGTGCTGAGTTGTTCTACCACAAGTGCGGGTGGCAAAAAGCAGGAGTGATACCTGACTATGCCAAAATGCCAGACGGGACGCTGACCGGGACCACACTTTTTTATAAAACTCTCTAATTTGTGGCTGGGGATTGATCAAAACAGGGTTTCAATGTATTAAAGTTTGCTAACCTATTGGACCAATTCAATCAGGTTGTATGACTAATCAAAAAGGGAACCCATTGTGCAAACTTTAAATCGTCGCGATTTCCCCGGTGCTCAGTATCCTGAACGCATTATTCAGTTTGGTGAAGGAAACTTCCTGCGCGCCTTCGTTGACTGGCAAGTTGATCTGCTGAATGAGCATACCGATCTTAACTCTGGTGTGGTCATTGTCCGGCCTATCGAAAGTACTTTTCCTCCATCATTGAGTACACAGGACGGCCTTTATACCACCATCATTCGTGGTTTGAATGAGAAGGGCGAAGCCGTGATCGATGCCCGTTTAATTCGTTCGGTTAATCGCGAGATCAGCGTCTATAGTGAGTACGATGAGTTCCTGAAGCTGGCGCATAACCCTGATATGCGTTTTGTTTTCTCCAATACCACCGAAGCCGGCATCAGCTACCACGCTGGAGATAGGTTTGAGGATACGCCTGCGGTGAGTTATCCGGCCAAACTTACCCGACTGCTGTTTGAGCGCTTCAGCCATTTTAATGGCGCATCGGATAAAGGCTGGATAATCATTCCTTGCGAACTGATTGATTATAACGGTGATGCGCTGCGTGAACTGGTCCTGCGCTATGCTCAGGAGTGGGCGTTACCGGAAGCATTTATCCAATGGCTGGATCAGGCCAATACCTTTTGCTCCACGCTGGTGGATCGTATTGTTACCGGCTATCCACGTGACGAAGTCGCGAAGCTTGAAGCGGAATTGGGTTATCACGATGCGTTTCTGGACACCGCTGAACACTTCTATCTGTTTGTTATTCAGGGTCCGAAGTCATTAGCCTCTGAGCTGCGTCTGGATAAATATCCGCTGAATGTTCTGATTGTTGATGACATCAAACCGTATAAAGAACGGAAAGTGGCGATTCTCAACGGCGCACATACCGCATTGGTTCCCGTTGCCTGGCAGGCTGGGTTGGATACCGTGGGGGAGGCCATGAATGACGCGGAGATTCGCGCCTTCGTGGAAAAAGCGATCTATGAAGAAATTATTCCAGTGCTGGATTTACCACGCGATGAGCTGGCGTCTTTTGCCAGCGCGGTGACAGGTCGATTCTGCAACCCGTACATCAAGCATCAGCTGTTGTCGATTGCCCTCAACGGCATGACGAAATTCCGCACTCGCATCTTGCCGCAACTGCTGGCGGGGCAACAGGCCAGCGGTAAACTGCCTGCGCGCCTGACATTTGCACTTGCCGCGTTGATTGCGTTCTACCGTGGAGAGCGTAACGGTGAGTCTTACCCGGTTCAGGATGATGCGCACTGGATGACGCGTTTTCAACAGCTTTGGTCCCAGCATCATGACAGTCAGATAAGCACTGAAGATTTGGTTAAAGCTGTGCTGGCCGTTACAGAACACTGGGAACAGGATCTGACGGAAGTTTCTGGATTGGTGGAACAGGTGACTGCCGATCTGGATAGCATTCTGCTAAACGGCATGCGAGAAGCTGTTAAACCTCTGTGCTAATACGCTGACCCGGCTCAGGCCGGGTTTTTTACAGGCATGGTTTAGTTACAACATACTATGAATTTTTACTTTTAGGGTAACAGTCTGTCGCTTCAACGCATCGTCCGTTCAGCAGGAGGGAAAGATGTTTAAATAGTGTTACGATGAGCTTGCAACATTGATCACGTTCGCGTTTAATGTGACGAGTTTCACATTTTTCCGAAGATAACCATGATCGTTCGCCCCCAACAACACTGGCTACGCCTGATATTCGTCTGGCATGGGTCGGTATTATCTAAAATTTTTTCACGCCTGCTGCTGAACTTCCTGCTCTCCATCGCCGTTATTATCATGCTGCCGTGGTATACGATGCTGGGCATCAAATTTACCCTGGCGCCGTTCAGCATTCTCGGCGTGGCGATTGCAATCTTTTTAGGCTTTCGCAATAACGCCTGTTATTCACGTTATGTTGAGGCTCGACACTTGTGGGGGCAGTTGATGATTGCTTCCCGATCGCTGCTACGTGAAGTAAAAACCACCTTGCCGGACGACGTCGAACTGGGTCAGTTTGTTCGTCTGCAAATCGCCTTTGCCCACTGTTTACGCATGACGTTACGCCGTCAGCCCCAGGCTGAGCCGTTAGCGAAATATCTGAGTGAGGCAGATTTACAGACCGTGTTCGCCTCACAGTCGCCTGCAAACCGCATTCTGTTGCTGATGGGGGAATGGTTGGCTGTACGTCGGCGCAATGGTCAACTGTCAGATATATTATTCCATAGTTTAAACAATAGGTTAAATGATATGTCGGCGGTACTTGCAGGGTGCGAGCGGATCGCGAATACCCCAGTGCCATTTGCTTACACTCTGATACTTCATCGAACGGTATACTTGTTTTGCATTATGTTACCCTTCGCGTTGGTAGTAGATCTGCACTATATGACGCCGTTTATCTCAGTGCTGATTTCCTATACTTTTATTTCGCTCGATACGCTGGCAGAAGAGCTGGAAGACCCGTTTGGCACAGAAAACAATGATCTGCCGCTGGATGCGATTTGCAATGCGATTGAAATCGACTTGCTGCAGATGAACGATGAAACAAACGTGCCAGCAAAACACATTCCAGATAAGCATTACCAACTCACTTAGTTACATTCTTTTGCCACCATGTAGGCTGCATATCTGAAAAAGAATGAAATTCCGGCGCCAGGTCTTCATCGTCAGGATCGTCAAAAGCGCCAGCTAACAGCGCAATAACCGGGGCGTCATCAATGGCGCCTACGGAACTGCCACACTGAGGGCAAAATGCCCGACTTGACGCCTCAGAAGAGCGCCAGGTTGTCGGTTTTCCGCCTTGACCCGTCCACGTTACATTTTCCGCATTAAACTCAATCCAGACGACGGTCGGTGCACCCGTATGTTTCCGACATATATCGCAGGAGCAGGTATGGGAATTATTTGGACTGCTGGCCACGAAACGAATCGAACCACACAGACAGCCACCAATGTAGACTTTAGACATGACAACTCCCGTCAGAAACACGTTGCCAGACACTAGCAGATGACGGGCTTTGCCACTAGTTCCTCATGATAAAAAGGCGAGGGCGCGCATGGCAGATAGTTATCTCCTGTGATGCACTTATAATAAACGCTTAATCATTGCGTCTGGCTACGATAAATAACCGCGGAAAGGCCAGCAAAATTTTACCGTTTTCCTGCAGAGGGTATTGTTCCTGAAGCAGTTCATGATAACGTGCCAGGTAAAGATGTTGCTCATTTTCGCTCAAGTCCTGTAACCAAGGCCGCAGGCCCGTTGAACTTACCCAGTCGATAATCGACTGATGTGAATCCATAACGTGATAATACGTTGTGCGCCAGATATCCACCTCACAGCCCGCTTCAGCCAAAATGTCATAATAGGCGTGTACACCAGGAAGCGGCGAGCGGCCCCGGTCAGGGTAACCTTGTTCATAAGCCACTTCACGCATCAAAACTAGACTGGCCCCCTGAATCACCAGACAA
>NZ_SZXD01000002.1:0-72774 GCF_005281115.1 Citrobacter sp. wls710 | reverse complement strand
TTTCAGGCTGACAAGGGGAAATTTAAAATAATTTTCCGAGTGATTATTTTTTATTCTTTGCGCTTATTTTGGCAACGTTTTGTGGGTTAATTGGGCAATTTCCCGCGCAAAACCCGCGACCTGCTCCCAATCGGTATACACCACTTCTTTATGCGTATCCGTTTCACCGCCAGACATCTTCATTATCAGTTGGATCATCACGCGGTCATACCAGCGATAGCGGGGATACAGCAAAGCGCCGGCAATAACCGCACTGCGATCCGGCCGCCACGGCGAACTCATCAGGAACTTACGCGCATAGCTGTTGGTTTGCGGCGTACGCTTCTCCGGTTTACGGGCAACCAGGTTAACGGAGTAGAACGCACTCGGCATCGCGTTCAGCCGCGTGGCATGCTTTTTCACAAACTCCTGAAAAGCGGCATGGTAATGACCATAGCGAATCGAGGCGCCAATCACCACGCTGTCATAATTTTGCCAGTCAGGCTCCACGGTACGATGCAAATTAACGACATCCGTCCAAACACCCAGCTCTTTGAGTTCAGAAGCCAGATACTCAGCGATTTCACGCGTTTGTCCGTCCCGGGAAGAAAAAAGAATCAGTGTTTTCACGTGTTACTCCATTATTCACGCCAGAAAGTAGGGGTAAAGAGTACCAGCAGAGTAAAGACCTCCAGACGACCAAACAGCATATTGGCAATCAGGATCCACTTCGCCACAGGGTTCATACTGGCAAAGTTGTCGGCGACAACACCCAGCCCTGGCCCGAGGTTATTCAGCGTCGCCACCACGGAAGCAAACGCGGAGAAGTCATCAACACCGGTCGCAATAATCGCCAGCATACTGATAATAAAGACCAGCGCATAGGCAGAAAAGAATCCCCATACGGCTTCAAGAATTCGCTCCGGCAGCGCACGGTTCCCCAGCTTGATACTGTAAACCGCATTCGGGTGAACCAGACGTTTCAACTCGCGGTTACCCTGCTTAAACAGCAACAGGATACGAATCACCTTCAAGCCACCGCCCGTAGACCCAGCACAGCCGCCGATAAAGGCAGAACACAACAACAGCACTGGCAGGAACAGCGGCCAGCGGGCAATGCTGTCGGTGGTAAATCCGGCGGTCGTCGCCATTGATACCACCTGGAAAAAGGCCTGGTTGATGGTCGTGAGCGCTGAACCGTAGGTATTGTGTATCCACAGCACCAGCGTACAGACAGCCACCAGCGTCAATTGCACACCGATGAACATGCGAAATTCCGGATCTCGCCAGTAGACCTTCAGACTACGGCCGCTTAATAAAGAGAAGTGCAGGCCATAGTTACAGCCGGAGATCAGTAAGAAGATAGCAATGATGGTGTTGATCGTGGGACTGTCGAAATATCCCACGCTGGCATCGTGCGTGGAAAAGCCGCCAATCGCAATCGTGGCAAAGCTGTGCCCAATGGCGTCAAACGCTGGCATCCCGGCAAACCATAGCGCCAGTGCACATGCCACCGTCAGCAATACATAGATAAGCCACAGGGTTTTCGCCGTTTCGGCAATACGCGGGCGCATTTTATTATCTTTCAGCGGCCCCGGCATTTCTGCCCGGTAGAGCTGCATCCCGCCGACGCCAAGAATAGGCAGAATAGCCACCGCCAGCACGATGATCCCCATCCCGCCGAACCATTGCAGCATCTGTCGATAAAAGAGGATAGCGTGTGGCAATGAATCCAGCCCCACCAGCGTTGTTGCCCCGGTGGTGGTCAATCCGGAAAAGGATTCAAAAAATGCATCGGTAATCGTCAGGTTAGGGCTTTCCGCAAAGATGAACGGCAGCGCACCCACGCTACCCAGCACGGTCCAGAACAAGACGACAATCAGAAAACCTTCGCGAGATTTCAGCTCGCCTTTCTCTTTGCGGTTCGGCCACCACAGTATGGAGCCGATCGCCAGAGCGACAAAGAAAGTTTGGGTAAATGCACGCCCTGCCCCATCGCGATAGATGAGCGCCACCAGTCCGGGGATAATCATTGTCCCCGAGAATAAGATGACCAGTAGTCCAACGATTCGGGTAATGGCGCGAAAATGCATCTCTACCGCTTCCTTAGTTCTTTAAAATGAGGTGGGGATTATTCTTCAATCGCTAACAATTGCAATGAACCACGACTAAAATCCGCCAGTTTTGCCGAAAATTCATCCACTTTGGCATAAGGAAGCGCCACCCTGAGCCGAACAAAAGCCTGGTAATCACTGGCAACGACTTTACCGTCAAACTGACCCAGCAAAGCTTCTATGCCTGCCAGCTGACCGTACTCACACTGCAAAGTATATTCGGTTAATGGCGTCTTGCGCTGTGTCGTTAACTGACGCAACGCCTGATTCACACCGCCACCGTAGGCTTTTACCAGCCCACCCGTACCGAGAAGGATACCGCCGTAGTAGCGCACCACCACCGCGGTAATCTCACCGACACCGCTGCCCATCAACTGCGCGAGCATCGGTTTGCCTGCCGTTCCCGCCGGTTCGCCATCGTCTGAAAAGCCCAACTGCTGCGAGTCATTCGGCGCACCCGCCACCCATGCCACACAATGGTGGCGGGCGTCCGGGTGTTCCGCTTTGACGGACTCAACGAATGCTTTCGCCGCTTCTACGCCGTCCGTATGGGCGAGCAGCGTAATAAAGCGGCTTTTTTTGATCTCTTCAACGACGCTAACCGGCGCCGCAGGGATTAACCAACTGTCCATTACGCCAGTTTTAAATCCCGCGTCATGTTCTCGATATTGTTCTCGTGGACTACCACGTTGTCCTCAATACGAATACCGCCGAACGGTTTCAGAGCTTCAATTTTCTGCCAGTTGAAGTGTTTACTGAACTGCCCTTCACGCCACGGCGCCAGCAGTGATTCAATAAAGTAGATGCCCGGTTCGATGGTCAGAACCATGCCCGGCTGCAGAACGCGGGTGCAGCGCAGGTAAGGATACTTCGACGGGGCAGCAAGGTGGGTACCGCTGTCATCCTGCATAAAGCCAGCGACATCATGCACCTGCAGACCCAACGGGTGACCAATACCGTGCGGCATAAACGGTCCAGTAAGATCGTTTTCCACCATCGCCTCTTCACTCATATCAGTGATGATTTGATGCTTACGCAGCAGCTTCGCGATGCGCTGATGGAACTGAATGTGGTAATCCACGTAGCTGGTGCCCGCTTTCATGGTAGCGATAAGCGCCAGCTCTTCGTCGTTAACATCTTTCACCAGATGCGCATAGTCATTGTCGCTTTTCGCCGACCAGGTACGCGTCAGATCTGCCGCATAGCCGTTATATTCCGCACCAGCGTCCAGCAGGAAGCTACGGATTTCAGACGGGGCCTGATGATCCAGTTTGGTGTAATGAAGAACCGACGCATGCTCATTAAGCGCAACAATGTTGCTGTATGGCACGTCGGTATCGCGGTGACCGGTTGCGGTCAGATATGCCAGGTTGATGTCAAACTCGCTCATCCCGGAACGGAATGCTTCTTCCGCGGCACGGTGTCCATTCACCGCCATTTTCTGCGCTTCGCGCATACAGGCCAGTTCGTAATCCGTTTTAAAGGCGCGGTAATAATGCAGGTAGTCAATCACCCCTTTCGGGTTGATGTTGCTGGCCGCGATGTCCAGTTGCAGCGCACGTTCCGGAACCGGACCGATATAACCGATATTGCCGCGAGCAGCTGGCAGTTGGCTCCCGATACCGTCCGCTTTTGGCAGCGCGATGATCTCAATTTCTTCCGTCCAGAATGAGGTCGGCAGCGGCTCAACGTTATGCCAGTAATCGACCGGCAGATAGAACCACAATTTTGGCTTATTCACACCATCCACCAGCAACCAACAGTTAGGAACCTGCGTCACAGGTACCCAGGCTTTGAATTGCGGATTGACCTTAAACGGGTACGGATGGTCGTCAAGAAAGACGTTAACAAGTTCGCCAGAGTGAATAAGTAACGCATCCAGCTTGAAGCGTTCCAGCGCGTCGCGCGCCCGCTCTTGTAAGGTAACAATATGATTTTTATAGAGTGCGGCCAGTGATTCCATTTTCTATCCTTCTGTTTTTGACCTCAAGACTTCGCATCTTAGCACATCGCTTTGTGAGTGCGTGATTTCTGCCGAGCGTGATCGAATCGTCATTTCTTTAATCATTCATTTGCATTTTTTTAACATAAAACACACACTTCGATTCATCTGGTATGACCAGATCACCTTGCGGATTCAGGAGACTGACATGCTTTACAAAGGCGACACCCTGTACCTCGACTGGCTGGAAGATGGCATCGCCGAACTGGTGTTCGATGCCCCTGGTTCGGTCAATAAACTCGACACGGCCACCGTTGCCAGCCTGGGCCATGCGCTTGACGTGCTGGAAAAACAACCGAATTTAAAAGGGTTGCTGCTGCGCTCTAACAAAGCAGCCTTTATTGTCGGTGCCGATATCACCGAATTCCTTTCACTGTTCCTCGTGCCTGAAGAACAGTTGAGCCAGTGGCTGCATTTTGCCAACAGCGTCTTCAATCGTCTGGAAGATCTACCTGTTCCGACCCTCTCAGCGGTAAATGGCTATGCGCTGGGCGGCGGCTGCGAGTGTGTGCTGGCGACCGATTACCGTCTGGCAACGCCGGACCTGCGCATAGGCCTGCCGGAAACTAAGCTGGGCATTATGCCTGGCTTTGGCGGATCCGTGCGTATGCCACGTATGCTGGGTGCGGACAGCGCGCTGGAAATCATTGCTGCAGGTAAAGATGTTGGTGCTGAGCAGGCGCTGAAAATCGGCCTGGTCGATGGCGTAGTGAAACACGAGAAACTGCTTGATGGCGCGATCGCGGTATTACGTCAGGCGATTAACGGCGATCTCGACTGGAGAGCCAAACGCCAGCCCAAACTGGAACCGTTGAAACTCAGCAAAATTGAAGCGGCGATGAGCTTTACTATCGCCAAAGGTATGGTGGCGCAAACGGCCGGGAAGCATTATCCCGCACCAATCACTGCCGTGAAAACGATTGAGGCGGCAGCCCGTTTTGGCCGTGAAGAAGCGCTGAACCTGGAAAACAAAAGTTTTGTTCCACTGGCGCACACCAGTGAAGCTCGCGCATTGGTTGGGATCTTCCTTAACGATCAGTTCGTGAAAGCCAAAGCCAAAAAGCTCACCAAAAATATTGAGACGCCAAAGCAAGCGGCGGTGCTGGGCGCGGGCATTATGGGCGGCGGTATCGCTTACCAGTCGGCCTGGAAAGGCGTGCCGGTTGTCATGAAAGATATCAACGACAAATCATTAACGCTGGGCATGACCGAAGCCGCCAAGCTGCTGAACAAACAGCTTGAGCGCGGCAAAATTGACGGTCTGAAAATGGCGGGCGTGATTTCCACTATTCATCCAAGCCTCGACTATAGCGGTTTCGAGCGTGTGGACGTGGTAGTCGAAGCGGTCGTGGAAAACCCGAAAGTGAAAAAAGCGGTACTGGCGGAAACCGAAGATAAGGTACGCCCGGACACTGTACTGGCTTCGAATACCTCTACCATTCCAATCAACGAACTGGCCAGCGTGCTCAAACGCCCGGAAAACTTCTGTGGCATGCACTTCTTTAACCCGGTGCACCGCATGCCGTTGGTTGAGATCATTCGCGGCGAGAAAAGCTCAGATGAAACCATCGCTAAGGTTGTCGCCTGGGCAAGCCAGATGGGCAAAACGCCAATTGTGGTCAACGACTGCCCTGGTTTCTTCGTCAACCGCGTGCTGTTCCCCTATTTTGCCGGTTTCAGCCAGTTACTGCGCGACGGAGCGGATTTCCGCAAAGTCGACAAAGTGATGGAAAAACAGTTTGGCTGGCCGATGGGCCCGGCTTATCTGCTGGACGTGGTGGGGATTGATACCGCGCATCACGCACAGGCGGTGATGTCTGCGGGCTTCCCACAGCGTATGCAGAAAGATTATCGCGATGCGATAGACGCCCTGTTTGATGCTAACCGTTTCGGACAGAAAAATGGTCTCGGGTTCTGGCGCTATAAAGAAGATAACAAGGGCAAGCCGAAGAAAGAAGAAGATGCCGCCGTTGATGGTCTGCTGGCAGAGGTCAGCCAGCCGAAACGCGACTTCAGCGATGAAGAGATTATCGCCCGCATGATGATCCCAATGGTCAACGAAGTGGTGCGTTGTCTGGAAGAAGGCATTATCGCCAGCCCGGCAGAAGCCGATATGGCGCTGGTGTATGGCCTGGGCTTCCCTCCGTTCCACGGCGGCGCGTTCCGCTGGCTGGATACGCTCGGCAGCGCGAAGTATCTCGATATGGCTCAGCAGTACCAGCACCTTGGCCCACTGTATGAAGTTCCGGCCGGTCTGCGTGATAAAGCGCGCCATAACGAACCGTATTATCCCCAGGTTGAGCCTGCCCGCCCGGTTGGCAGCCTGAAAACGGCTTAAGGAGTCACAATGGAACAGGTTGTAATTGTTGATGCGATCCGTACCCCGATGGGCCGTTCAAAAGGGGGAGCGTTTCGTAACGTGCGGGCAGAAGACCTCTCCGCACATTTAATGCGTAGCCTGCTGGCGCGTAATCCGGCGCTGGAGCCATCCGCGCTTGATGATATTTACTGGGGCTGTGTTCAGCAAACGCTGGAGCAGGGCTTCAACATCGCTCGTAACGCGTCACTACTGGCGGAAATCCCGCATTCAGTACCGGCAGTGACCGTTAACCGTCTGTGTGGTTCATCCATGCAGGCGCTGCATGATGCAGCACGCATGATTATGACCGGTGATGCTCAGGCGTGCCTGATTGGCGGCGTGGAACATATGGGCCATGTGCCGATGAGTCACGGCGTTGATTTCCACCCGGGTATGAGCCGCAACGTGGCGAAAGCCGCGGGGATGATGGGCCTGACGGCGGAAATGCTCTCCCGCATGCACGGTATTAGCCGTGAAATGCAGGACGCCTTCGCCGCACGTTCACACGCTCGCGCCTGGGCTGCGACCCAGTCTGGCGCATTTAAAAATGAAATCATCCCGACTGGCGGTCATGATGCAGACGGCGTGCTGAAGCAGTTTAACTACGATGAAGTTATCCGCCCGGAGACCACGGTTGAAGCGCTTTCGACCCTGCGCCCGGCATTCGATCCGGTTAGCGGCACAGTGACAGCCGGTACCTCCTCCGCGCTTTCCGATGGTGCTGCCGCGATGCTGGTCATGAGCGAAAACCGTGCCCGTGAGCTGGGTCTGACGCCGCGTGCCCGAATTCGTTCAATGGCCGTTGTCGGCTGCGACCCTTCCATCATGGGCTACGGTCCGGTTCCGGCTTCAAAGCTGGCACTAAAAAAAGCGGGACTCTCCACCAGCGACATCGGCTTGTTTGAAATGAATGAAGCTTTTGCCGCCCAGATCCTGCCGTGTATTAAAGATCTGGGGCTGATGGAGCAGATCGACGAGAAGATCAACCTCAACGGCGGGGCGATCGCATTGGGTCACCCGCTGGGCTGTTCCGGTGCGCGTATCAGCACTACCCTGCTCAACCTGATGGAACGCAAAGACGTACAGTTTGGTCTGGCGACGATGTGTATCGGGTTAGGTCAGGGTATCGCGACGGTATTTGAGCGAGTTTAATCAAAGATAAATTCCCCTAAATAATTCGCGCTGCATCGCGGCGGCAACTGAGCGAATCCCCGGGAGCATAGATAACTATGTGACCGGGGTGAGCAAAGGCAGCCAACAAAGAAGCAGTGTGAATTATGACGGGGAAAGGTTTAGTTGCCGTTCTTCCCGCCTGTCAGGGGCGGGTTTTTTATTTCCCTGAACTACCACGTACCACTAACTGCACCGGCAGCAGCAGATTCTCTTCCTGCTTCTCTTCCAGCAGTAAACGCAGCGCGTCCCGACCCAGTTGTTGCTTATCAACCGCGATAGTGCTCAGCGGCGGATGTGACCAGGCTGCGGCATCGATATCATCAAACCCTACCAGCGCAAGATCTTCCGGGATACGTATGCCCTGCTGCGCACACACTCTTTGAACAACCATCGCTGCCGCATCGTTATAGGCAAAAATGGCGTCGGGTGGCTCCGGCAACTTGAGCAGCTCATTAACCGCCTCTACCAAAGATTGCTCGGTATCCAGCAACGGCGGCGCGATGGCTTCGTACTCTGGCGGCATCAGCAACCGGGCTTCATACAATGCCTGACGATAGCCCTTCTCACGCTGGCGAATACTGTAGTGAGAAAGTGTACTGGCAAGAAAAGCGATGCGGTTGCGACCTTGTGCAATCAGGTGTTGCGTGGCCAGATAGCCGCCCTGGGTGTTGTCCGGATTGACGCAGGGCAGGCCAGGCGCCCAGAGATCCACCAGCACCAACGGTAGTTTCATCTGTTGCAGCAGCCCAAGCAATTCAGGCTCAAAAAATCCGGCGCAGATCAGCGCATCCGGCTGGTGCAGCAGCACCTGCTCACTCACTGCATCACCCGGACCAATAGACAGAAAGCTCAGCGCAATGCCGTTCTCACGACAAAGATCTTCTATGCCTAACAGCAACTGAGAGTAAAACGGCAATGCGTGGCTGATATTGTGCTGACGATGCAGCAAAAACAGGACTCGTTTGATCTTGTCGCTGCGCAGGCGGGAAAAATCATAACCTTGCTGCTGCGCCACAGAAATAATGCGCAACCGGGTATCTTCACGCAGCCCCGGCTGCCCTTTTAACGCACGGGAAACAGCGCCAACTGAGACCCCACACGCTTCGGCAATGTCTCTGATACGTACAGGTTTCGTCATTTCACTCTCATTGATTCTACGCTGGCTTGTTGTGCCCCCAGCCAGGCGGCACCGCGGACGCCGCTACTGTCACCGTGTCGGGCCTGAACGATCGGTGTACGGCACTGTTTACCAAATACGTACTGTGCTACTCGCGCCTGCAAGCCAGAATACAGTAAATCGATATTAGATACCCCGCCCCCCAACACAATGACATCGGGATCGAGCGTATTCACCACGCTTGCCAACGCACGCGCCAGTTGATCGCAATAGCGTTCCCATAACAAACAGGCATCTGCATCACCCGATTCTACCTGTCGCATAATTTGTGGCACACCCGCATGTTGCGCGGTGTGATTCAAATACTGGCGTTCCAGGCCGCTGCCGGAAATAAAGCTCTCGATGCAGTTCAACTGCCCACAATAGCATGTCACTGCGGCCCCATCCCGGGATTCATGATAACGCGGCAAGGCATTATGCCCCCACTCGCCTGCACAGGCGTTAGGACCAGAAATCAGACGGTTATCGATACACACACCGCCGCCACAACCGGTACCGAGGATGACGCCAAAAACGACGCTGTGTCCATACCCGCTGCCGTCCATCGCCTCTGACAGCGTAAAGCAATTAGCATCGTTGGTGACGGGCACAGCCATCCCTAACGCTTGCTCAAGATCTTGCGCAAAGGCCTGCTGATTCAGCACCAGAATGTTGGAGTTTTTGATTAACCCTTCGCTATCCACCGCACCGGGCACCCCAACGCCAACCGAGAAAGGCTGATTAACGGCCTGCCTGGCCTTGGCAATCATCTCCGTTACGGCCTGGAAAAAATCGCCATAGCTCTGCTTTGGGGTTGCGCATCGCTCGCGATAAACAATTTCACCCGTATTATCAATCACTACCGCTTCGATTTTAGTCCCGCCAATATCCAATCCAAGCCTCATGGTTTCCCTCGTTTGCGCCTTGTAATGTGATACTGCATAGCTTGCCCATTTTGTTTACTAAACAAAAAGAGTTCCGTCACAAAAGCTTATTTTTATGATTAATAGATAGCCAGAAATGTTTACTAAAAAACAGTGAGAAAAGAGAGGCGACGAGACCGGGCTTGCACCCTGTTAGTAGAAGTAAAGTCAGTGATGGATGCGCCGGAAGGGCTCCGGCGCACAGCGCTTAAATAAATGCGAACGCGTCACCAAACAGGCGATCTTCACGCGCACTGCGTTCATTACAGAACAGATCGCGCGCGATTTTAGCCATTTCAAAACGTCCGGCAATGTAGATATCGTGTTCCGCCAGGGTACCGTAATCCTGTAATACTGCCGTTAATACGGTGCCCGTACGGCCACGCCAGCCTTCTTCAGGCTGTTCCACCACTGGCTCAACGCGCAGGTTCGGGTGATTTACTGACAGTGCTTCCAGCTCAGAGAGATCGTAGAGATGCTTCTCTTCGCGCCCGCCCCAGTAAATGGTGATATCGCGGTTTGGATTACGCGCCAGCGCGGTAAGCAGAATGGAACGCGCATAAGAGAATCCCGTCCCGCCGGCAATCAGGATCAGCGGGCGATCGTCCTCATCACGCAGCCAGGCTTCGCCATGCGGAATGTCGACCTTAATTTCCCGGTCTTTCAGAATGCGGTCCATTACGGCCATGGCATACAGATTTAGCTCAGAAGCGCCAACGTGCAGTTCAATGAACCCCTGCTCGTCCGGCGTAGATGCCATGGAGAACGGACGCTTATCTCGTTCGTCCATTACGACCATTAAATACTGGCCGGCACGAAAGGAAAACGCCGCGTCTGGCACTAAACGAACGCGATATACGGTGTCAGTGATAGCTTCTACCGAGGTCACTTTACAGCTTAAGGTTGTCATGCGCTCTCTCTGTCGGATCAATAGGCAAAACGATCGCGCCTCAGGCGCTTTTGCCGTCATTAAAGATGGCCAGTTCATCCCAAATTGCGTCAATGCGCGCAGTGACTTCAGGATCTTTTTTTATCGGACGTCCCCATTCGCGCTGGGTTTCGCCCGGCCATTTATTGGTGGCATCCAGCCCCATTTTTGAACCAAGACCGGAAACCGGCGAGGCAAAGTCCAGGTAATCAATGGGTGTATTCTCTACCAGTACAGTATCCCGGGCCGGGTCCATACGAGTCGTAATCGCCCAAATCACATCATTCCAGTCGCGTGCGTTGACGTCATCATCACAGACAATAACAAATTTGGTGTACATAAACTGACGCAAAAACGACCAGACCCCCATCATGACGCGTTTGGCATGACCGGCGTACTGTTTTTTTATCGTCACTACGGCCAGACGATATGAACAGCCTTCCGGCGGCAGGTAAAAGTCGACGATTTCCGGAAACTGCTTTTGCAGAATAGGCACGAAGACTTCATTCAGCGCTACGCCAAGCACTGCGGGCTCATCCGGTGGGCGTCCGGTATAAGTAGAGTGATAAATTGCATCTTCGCGCTGGGTAATGTGCGTGACGGTAAAGACCGGGAAGCTATCTACTTCATTGTAATAACCGGTATGATCGCCATACGGTCCTTCCGGGGCCATTTCACCCGGTTCGATATAGCCTTCCAGCACAATTTCAGCACTGGCAGGCACTTCCAGATCGTTGGAAATACATTTGACCACTTCAGTTTTGGTGCCACGCAACAGCCCGGCAAATGCGTATTCAGATAACGTATCCGGGACAGGGGTAACAGCACCCAGAATTGTCGCCGGGTCTGCTCCCAAGGCCACAGAAACCGGGAACCGTTCACCAGGATGCGCCGCGCGCCACTCCTGGTAATCAAGCGCGCCGCCTCGATGGGAAAGCCAGCGCATAATAAGCTTGTTTTTGCCAATCAGTTGCTGACGATAGATACCGAGATTCTGCCGCTCTTTGTGCGGGCCGCGCGTAACGGTCAGCCCCCAGGTAATCAGCGGCGCAGCATCCTCTGGCCAGCAGGTCATAATCGGAATACGGTTTAAGTCGACTTCATCGCCTGAATAGATTTTTTGCTGGCACGGTGCGCCGCGTAACCGCTTAGTCGGCATGTTCAACACCTGCTTAAACTGCGGCAGCTTATCGAACAGATCGCGAAATCCTTTCGGTGGCTCAGGCTCTTTCAAAAACGCCAATAGCTTACCGACTTCCCGTAGCGCCGAGACATCTTCTTGCCCCATCCCCATCGCCACACGCTTCGGTGTGCCAAACAGGTTACACAGCACCGGCATTGAATAGCCTTTAGGATTTTCAAACAGTAACGCAGGCCCACCAGCACGCAGAGTGCGATCGGCAATTTCAGTGATCTCCAGGTGGGGATCCACCTCAAGCGAAATGCGTTTGAGCTCGCCTTGCTGTTCAAGCAGCGTCAGGAAGTCGCGTAAATCGTGATATTTCATGGCGTCCATTGTGGCCTCTTCGTAAGCGCTTCATTATACGGCGTTCATCATTGTGATGCTGTATTTTTGTTAAATTAGCGTGAACTCTGGCGATACATATAAGCCCCTGGAGTATATACCCATTGGGTTTCAGCCTGCTTTGCGGCGGGTATAATTAACTTAACTCATGGCTTTTGCTATGCTGGCGCTCAGAACAAGCGGATAAGAGTTATTATGCAAGCCTGGTATTTACTGTACTGCAAACGTGGGCAACTTCAGCGAGCCCAGGAACACCTGGAAAGACAGGCGGTGAACTGCCTGACGCCTATGATCACCCTGGAAAAAATGGTGCGCGGTAAACGTACCACAGTCAGTGAACCCCTATTCCCTAATTACATGTTTGTCGAGTTCGACCCGGAAGTGATCCACACCACCACCATCAATGCCACGCGTGGTGTCAGCCATTTCGTCCGTTTCGGTGCGACGCCGGCGACCGTTCCTTCTCCCGTCATTCATCAACTTTCTGTCTACAAACCTGAAGGTATTGTTGACCCTGAAACCCCTCATCCGGGGGACAGTGTAATTATTACTGAAGGTGCGTTTGAGGGGTTGAAAGCGATCTTTACCGAACCCGATGGCGAAGCGCGTTCCATGCTGCTGCTTAACCTGTTGAATAAAGAGGTTAAGCAGAGCGTGAAAAATACCGGCTTTCGAAAAATTTAAATAGCCTTAGAAGGTCACTTCAAACAGCGTTCTGACGTTAGCATCAATGGTTGCTGACAACCATTGCGGATCCTCGCCGCGCCAGTGGGCAATACGCTCAAGAATATGTGGGAGGTGCGCAGGTTCATTGCGCCGTGACGCTGGTTTAGGCGTTAAATCCCGGGGAAGTAAGTAAGGCGCATCGGTTTCGATCAGCAATCTCTCAACCGGGATAAAGGGCAGCAGCTCACGCAGTTCCATGCCCCGGCGCTCATCACAGACCCACCCGGTGATACCAATATAAAGCCCGCGGTCTACACAATCCTGCATCTCCTGGCGCGTGCCGGTAAAGCAGTGCAGCACCGCACCGGGCAGGCTATCCAGCCACGGATCCAGCAACGTCAGAAAACGCTCATGGGCATCCCGACAATGCATGAAAACCGGCATCTGCAGTTCAGCAGCAATGCGCAGTTGCGCCTCAAAAGCACGCTCCTGCTCCTGCGGCGTGGAGAAATTGCGATTGAAATCCAGGCCGCACTCACCAATAGCGACCACCTGCGAATGGTTTGCCAGTGCGATAATCTCTGCTTCTGTTGAGGACTGCCATTGGCTGCTGTCATGCGGGTGCACACCAGCCGTGGACCAGCAATGCGGATAATGCTGCGCCAACGTTAAAGCCTGCTGGCTTTCGTGCAGATTTGTTCCGGTCAGAAGCATACCGTTTACGCCCGCAGCAAAGGCGCGCGCCACGACCTCATCCCGGTCTTTCGCAAATTGTGAACTGGTTAAATTAACGCCAATATCAAACATGCTTCCTCCCATATGACAACCGCCCTGACGGGCGGTTGCGTTTATTCTTCAGTTTTCTCGGCGGCTTCGGCTTCTTTTGCTTCTTCAGCCTCGTTATCCTCATCTCGCGTACGTCGCTTACCGACATAGAATCGAGAGAAGAACACACCCACCTCGAACAGGCAGTACATCGGTATCGCCAACAGCGTTTGCGAGAAGACATCTGGCGGGGTCAATAGCATCCCGACGACAAATGCGCCCACTACAACGTAAGGACGTTTCTTGCGTAAGTCTTCAGGCGTCGTAATGCCCATCCAGCATAGCAGCACAATGGCGACAGGAACCTCAAAAGAGACACCGAAAGCCATAAACAACGCCATTACGAAGCTGAGATAGCTGGCAATGTCTGTCGATACCTGTACGCCTTGCGGAGCCGTGTTGGCAAGGAAACCAAACGCCAGCGGGAAGACGACAAAATAGGCGAATGCCATACCGATGTAGAACAATAACGAACTGGAGACCAGCAGCGGCACAACCAGGCGACGTTCATGTTTGTACAAAGCAGGCGCAATGAATGCCCAGACCTGGTAGAGGATCACTGGCGCTGACAGAATCAGCGACACCATGAAGGTTAACTTTATCGGGGTAAAGAACGGCGAGGCCACATCGGTGGCGATCATCGTTGCGCCCTGCGGCATCTGTTTGATCAACGGCGCCGCAACCATATGGTAAATGTCGTTGGCAAAGTACACCAATGCCAGAAAGATCACGAATACCGCAATAATGCAGTTCAGGAGTCGCTTACGCAGCTCAATAAGATGCGTGATGAGCGGTTGGGTATCTTCTACAGCCATGTTTACGGTTTATCACTCGACGAGGGGGAGGATTCGACAACAGGTGCGGCAGCTTTCTTTTCTGCATCCATCAACGTGGCGGAAGCGTTTTCCGTCGGCTCTGGCTTTTTAGCACCCGTGGATTCCGGTTTTTGCTCCGGCGAACTGGCCTGGTTTTCAGCGGCAGCTGGGGTGACCCCTTCTCGCTGTGCTTCACCGTCTTTCACCACCGGATTATGGATAGTGTGCGCTTCATCGCTAGCTTTCTCAGGATCGTGCACGCTATAAGAACGCTTCATCGACTCCGCCGCTTCACGCAGCTCATCCATTGATGCTTTCAGCTCCGGGGTCAGATTTGTCAGGCTCGCTTTTTCTACTTTCTTCAGGCTGTCCTGGAATTCCTGAAGCTTAAGCTCCTGGGTCAGTTCGTTCTGAACAGTAGTCGCAAGGGAACGCAAAGCGCGAACCCAGCCAGCAACCGTTTTTACCGCTACGGGTAAACGCTGCGGCCCCAGGACAATGAGGCCGATAACGAACACCAATAACAGCTCGCTAAAACCGATATCAAACACGGATTATACCTGCTCTTTATCTTGGCTTTTGGCGTCTTCCTTTTTCACTTCGCCCTGCTTATCGGTGATGGATTTAGCAGTAAAATCAGCATCCTGGCTGGTTTTATCTTGCTTAGGTTCATCATCACCCATCGCTTTTTTGAAGCCTTTAATAGACGCGCCAAGATCGGAACCGATGGAGCCGAGTTTCTTGGTGCCAAATAGCAGTACAACGATGACGGCAATGATCAACAACTGCCAAATACTGATACCACCCATACATGTTCCTCTGTCATAGATGATGAATTAATAAGGCCGTAGTATACGTTACACGGCCTGCCTTGGGCGATGAAAAATTCAGCGCATTTTGCGCCAGCCGATTAGCCAGGCTATGACGCCTCCCGCCATTAACCAGCCTGGCATAAGCCCCCACTCAGGACGGCTTACCAGCAGGAATGTTCCACTTAGCAACAATGTTGCGCCAATGCCCAATAAATAACGGGATTGTCCCTGACGCACATGATTAGCGTGAAGCTCGCGGGCAATCTTATCAACACTGTGCTGTAAATATTTGCCCTGGCGCAAACTGTCATACACCAGTTCAGGTATTTCTGGCATTTTTTCGACCCAGAACGGAGCTTTTTCTTTAAATGCCCTGACGAGCGCCGGAATACCGACCTGATCTTTAATCCAGGATTCGAGAAACGGCTTAGCCGTTTTCCACAAATCTAACTGTGGGTAGAGCTGTCGTCCGACACCTTCAACATACAGCAGCGTCTTCTGGAGCAAAACCAGCTGGGGCTGGACTTCCATGTTGAATCGACGCGCGGTGTTAAACAGATTCAACAGCACGTGACCAAAGGAAATCTCCGCCAGCGGTTTTTCGAATATCGGTTCGCACACGGTACGAATGGCGAATTCAAACTCTTCAACGTTGGTATCGGGCGGAACCCAACCTGAATCCACGTGCAATTCGGCAACTTTGCGGTAGTCTCGGTTAAAGAACGCGATGAAGTTTTCAGCCAGATAGCGCTTATCTTCTTTATTTAAAGAACCCACAATCCCGCAATCAATACCAATGTACTTCGGGTTTTCAGGGTGCTCATAACTGACGAAAATATTCCCAGGATGCATGTCCGCATGAAAAAAACTATCGCGAAAGACCTGAGTAAAGAAGACCTGCACACCGCGTTCAGCCAACAACTTCATGTTGGTGCCATTCTTCTCAAGCGTTGCGACATCCGATACGGGGATACCATATATGCGCTCCATCACCATCATGTTCTGACTGCAATAGTCGGAATACACTTCCGGGATGTACAGCATCGGGCTATCTTCAAAATTACGTCGCAGCTGAATTGCGTTCGCCGATTCGCGCAGCAGGTTCAGCTCATCAATCAACGTTTTTTCATACTCGCGGACCACTTCTGTTGGTCGCAGGCGACGGCCATCCGGCAGCAGGCGAGGAACCCAGCGCGCAAGGCGGTAGATCAGTTTTAAATCCGCTTTAATCACCGGAAGTATGTCCGGGCGGATAACTTTGATCACCACCTCTTTACCATTGGATTTCAATCGCGCGGTATGGACCTGGGCAATAGACGCAGATGCCAGCGGCGTGATCTCAAAATCATCAAACCACTCCTCGACGGACAGCCCGCCCATGGCTTCTTCGATTTGTTCTTTCGCTCGCTGCCCATCGAATGGGGCAACGCGATCCTGCAATAGCGCAAGCTGATCGGCGATGTGCGGTGGGAAAAGGTCACGGCGAGTGGAGAGCATTTGCCCAAATTTAATCCACACCGGGCCGAGTTCCTGTAAAGCCAGTCTCAGCCTTTCTCCCAGCGGTTTGTCTTTATGCTGATTGGGCATCCAGAACAACGAGTAACGCCACAACCGAAGCGGCAGCGTAATACGCATTTTGGGGATGAGTTCATCAAGACCGTAGCTTAAAAAAGTGCGAATGATGAAATAAAGGCGCCGTACTTCACCTGGCGTCATTTGGCCTCCAGTTTTTCCAGCCGTTTGGCCAGAGATTCGACCGCGCGTTCAATGGCTGCCGTTTCTTCTGCAAACCATGCAACCTCAAGCGGACCGGGAGCCATACGCCACTCTTCGGTGATCGCTTCGGCTACATAGCGCTGCTGGCGCTGAATGTTATGGCGCAAGAACTTCGCACCACCACGCAAGACTTTGCTGACCCCCTCCGCGACGATATCGCCGGTATAGGGCGCTAACAATTCTGCGGGATCAAACTCAGCCAGATCGGCCAGAGCCACAAAATTCTGCACCACCTGGATATCACCCTGAACTTCCAGCTCACCGCTGCGAATAAGCGTGGTAAGTTGCTGGCGGTCGCGTAATTTCGGCAACACGCTGGCATGTGTGATTACTGTGCAATCGGCTTCGCCTTCCCATGCCCCCAGCACATCGACCTGGCGTTCACTAAACACCAGGACTAAAGGTGTTGAAAATCCTTTAAGATCAACACGCAGCACCTTGCTCTGTAAACGTGTTCTGGCTGACTTCAGCGCAGGAGAACGATACAGAAAGGTATTGAGCAGATTTTCAACGCCTGCGGTCACTAAGGGTTTTAAAGGCATCCCCAATCTCCTGTCAGAACTTGTAACCACGATGCAGCGCAACGACACCAGCCGTCAGGTTGTAGTAATCAACGCTTTCGAACCCGGCATCTTGCATCATTGCTTTTAGCGTGTCCTGATCGGGATGCATGCGAATGGACTCCGCCAAATAGCGGTAACTGTCCGCATCGCTTGCGACCATGGAACCTATGCGCGGCAGAACATGGAAAGAATAAGCATCGTAGGCCTTGCTCAGCGGTTCGATAATCGGCTTGGAGAACTCCAGCACCAGTAAACGTCCGCCCGGCTTCAACACGCGATACATGGAGCGTAAAGCTTTGTCTTTATCCGTTACGTTGCGCAGACCGAAAGAAATGGTAATGCAGTCAAACGTGTTGTCAGGGAAAGGCAGTGCCTCCGCGTTCGCCTGAACGTACTCAACGTTACCCACTACGCCGATATTACGCAGCTTTTCGCGACCCATTTTGAGCATTGAGTCATTGATATCCGCCAGTACGACTTTACCGGTTTCACCCACCATGCGAGAGAATTTCGCCGTCAGGTCGCCCGTACCGCCCGCCAAATCCAGAACGGTTTGACCGCGACGCACGCCACTGCAATCAATGGTGAAGCGTTTCCACAAACGATGAATGCCAAATGACATTAAGTCATTCATAACGTCATATTTCGAGGCCACAGAATGAAAAACGTGGGCCACCATGTCAGCTTTCTGCTCTTTAGCGACGGTCTGAAAGCCAAAGTGCGTCGTTTCTTGTGAATTATCCACCATCTCAGTGCCTGCTCATTCAAAAAATGTTCAAGAAGTGTAACAGATTGGGCCAATTTGCCCTACCCTTCTGCCCGGTTCAACTACCCCAAATGGACTAGTTTGATTGCTGATTTACTGCTTCATCATCAGGGTAAGGCTCATCCTGTTGCGTCTCAGGGACCGCGCGCAAGCGGTACTCTTCATCCTGCGTAGTGGCTTGTTCAGCCAGCTCAGGATTTATCTCACGCTTAATTTCCACACCTAAACTGCGAAACGCTTCTGCCTGTGACAGGACGTTTCCACGGCCCGAAGAGAGCTTTTTCATCGCTTGGCGGTAGTTGTCCTGGGCTTTATCCAGACTTTGGCCAATCGCCGACATATCATCCACAAACAAGCGCATCTTGTCATAAAGTTTGCTGGCCCGATCGGCAATTTGTTGCGCATTACGGCTCTGATGCTCGTAGCGCCATAGGTTGGCGATCGTGCGCAATGCCACTAACAACGTGGTGGGACTGACCAGCATAATATTATTTTTAAGCGCCTCGGTTATCAGTTCGGGTTGTCTGTCCAGCGCCAGCAAAAAAGCGGGCTCGACGGGAATGAACATCAGCACATAGTCAAGCGAACGCAGCCCGGGAAGCTGTTGATAATCTTTACGGCCCAACAGACGAATATGGTTTCGCACCGAGGCGATATGTTCCTGCAACGCAGTCTCGCGGGTATATTCATCTTCCGCGTTAAAATAGCGCTCATAGGCAACCAACGTCATTTTTGCGTCGATTACCACATCTTTACCCTGCGGTAGCCGGACAATGACATCGGGTTGCATTCGCGAACGGGCATCGTTTTCAATGCTAACCTGGGTTTCGTATTCATAACCTTCACGCAGACCGGAGGCTTCAAGTACCCGCGTCAGTACCACCTCACCCCAGTTACCCTGAGTTTTATTATCGCCTTTTAAGGCCCGCGTCAGGTTTACCGCTTCCTGCGCCATCTGCGCGTTAAGTTGCTGGAGATTACGAATTTCGTGCGCCAGGGTATGGCGCTCTTGCGCCTCTTTACCAAAGCTATCCTGAACCTGACGACGAAAACCGTCCAGCTGTTCACGAAGCGGCGCCAGCAGGCTGTTCAGACTTTGACGGTTTTGCTCATCTACGCGGCGGTTGCTGTGCTCAAAAATGCGATTCGCCAGGTTTTCAAACTGTTCACTCAGGCGTTGTTCGCTGTTGATCATCTGGCGGATTTTATCTTCCGCATGCTGCTGCGTCGCTTCCAGCCGGGTAGTGACTTCACGGAGATCGGCTTCCAGAGAGGTATTGATGCTGTGCAGGCTGCGTAATTCGTTATTGAGTAGTTCGCACTCGTCGCGCCAGTGGGCTTCCTGCGAGAGCTGTTGACGGGCTGCGCTTAACGCAATATCCAGTTCACGTCGCTCTTCGATGAGGTCGGCACGGATCTGATCGGCCCGCGCTTTTGTCGCCAGCCACCCCACCAGCAGCCCTGCGGCTAATGCCAACACGGCACTCATCATAATTGTAATATCCACAACGCCCCCTTACAGCCACGGCTTACCCGCACAAAATAGAATTGTGCTGTATAAACGTCCAGTTTAAAAGGAATTTCCTGCGAGGCACTACGCAAAATAAAAAGGCCGAACGCGTCGGCCTTTTTGAACAGACGGGAGAATTACAGTAAACGGCGGGCAGCTTCCACCACGATTTTCACCGCGTGGCTTTCCGTTTGTTTCATCGTTTCCGCATTAGGAATCTCTTGCTGAGTACGGTTCACGATAACGCCAGCAACCATACCTGCACGCAGGCCCTGGCTTGCGCACATGGTCAGCAACGTTGCGGATTCCATTTCGTAGTTCATGACGCCCATGGACTGCCACTCTTCCATTGAGCCTTTGAAACGGCTCACTACGCGACCAGAGAAGGTATCATAACGCTCCTGGCCCGGGTAGAAGGTGTCAGAAGACGCGGTGACGCCCACGTGGGTAGTCGCACCGATAGATTTCGCCGCTTCCACCAGCGCAGTGGTGCACTCGAAGTCAGCAACGGCCGGGAATTCCATTGGCGCGAAGTGCAGGCTTGCGCCATCCAAACGGACAGACGCAGTGGTGACCAGCACATCACCCACATTGATATGCGGCTGAATAGCGCCAGTCGTACCGATACGCAGGAAGGTACGAATGCCCAATTGCGCCAGTTCTTCTACGGCAATAGAGGTGGACGGGCCGCCGATACCGGTAGAGCAAACGATCACGGCTTTACCATCCAGCTCAGCACGCCAGGTCGTGAACTCGCGATGGGATGCCAGCTTAACCGGCTTATCCATCAGCGCGGCGATCTTTTCCACACGCTCCGGGTCGCCAGGGACGATAGCAAGCGTAGCCCCTTGTAAATCGTTCTTAGTGAGGCCGAGATGAAAAACATCAGACTTAGACATAAAAACTCCTCTGTGAATCGGTTTTGTCAGAAGAAGCAAAAACACACTTTACCGAAGGCATAAACAAATTTTCGTGACAGACATCACCATGATGTAAATCAATTGCATTCGATTGCCATTAAATAGTGACGGATATCACATAAACAGCGTGATGTAAGGACACCTTGCACAAAAGATAGACCGTTTAAGGCAATGTGGTACGTTGCATATGTCTATAGTTAATAATGCGCTTTTTGGCTGAATATTTAAGGGTACGGAGAATACCATGACGACACGACAATCTGGCTTTGCACCTGCTGTATCTCCACCGACGTCTACCACGGTTCACACACCGGATAACGCAATTATCGCCGGTGTAACGTCCATACCTTCACAGGGCGATGATATGCCAGCGTATCACGCACGACCAAAACAGACCGATGGCCCCCTGCCCGTGGTTATTGTCGTGCAGGAAATTTTTGGCATTCATGAACACATTCGTGATGTTTGCCGCCGTCTGGCCCTGGAAGGATATCTGGCTATCGCACCAGAACTCTACTTCCGCGAAGGCGATCCCAATGACTTTGCCGATATCCCCACGCTGCTCAGCGGCCTTGTCGCCAAAGTGCCTGACTCTCAGGTACTGGCCGACCTGGACCACGTCGCCAGTTGGGCCTCCCGCAACGGTGGGGATGCTCATCGATTAATGATCACTGGTTTTTGTTGGGGTGGACGCATCACCTGGCTGTATGCCGCACACAATCCGCAGTTAAAAGCAGCGGTAGCGTGGTATGGCAAACTGGTGGGTGATAAGACCCTCAACTCGCCGAAACATCCCGTTGATATCGCCACCGATCTTAACGCCCCCGTCCTGGGACTTTATGGTGGTCAGGACACCAGTATCCCACAGGATACCGTCGAAACGATGCGTCAGGCGCTACGCGCCGCCAATGCTAAAGCGGAAATTGTGGTTTATCCCGATGCCGGGCATGCATTTAATGCCGATTACCGCCCGAGCTACCACGAAGAGTCGGCCAAAGACGGCTGGCAGAGAATGCTGGAGTGGTTCGCGCAATACGGCGAGAAGAAGTAAGTATCGCCAGGCAAACCGATCATCAAAACGGAGGCGTTAGCCTCCGTTTTATTTTTACGCCTGACGCAGATTCTGCGCTGCTTTGACCATGTTAGCCAGCGCGGCACGGGTTTCCGGCCAGCCGCGGGTTTTCAGGCCGCAGTCCGGGTTCACCCACAGACGTTCCGCCGGAATACGCTGCTCGGCCTTCTTCAGCAGAGCCTCAATCCACTCCACGCTCGGGACGTTCGGCGAGTGAATGTCGTACACACCCGGCCCGATTTCATTCGGATAGTCGAACTCTTCAAACGATTCCAGCAGTTCCATATCAGAGCGAGAGGTCTCAATGGTGATCACGTCCGCGTCCAGCGCCGCAATGGAATCCATGATGTCATTGAACTCGCAGTAACACATGTGGGTATGGATCTGGGTTTCATCCTTCGCCACTGCCGCGTTAATGCGGAAGGCTTCTACCCCCCACGCCAGATACGCGGCCCAATCACTGCGGCGTAGCGGCAGACCTTCTCGCAGCGCCGGTTCGTCAATCTGAATAATACCGATGCCCGCCGCTTCCAGATCCGCCACTTCATCACGCAACGCCAGCGCAATCTGCTTCGCGATGGTTTCACGCGTCACGTCTTCACGCGGGAATGACCAGCAGAGAATGGTCACCGGACCGGTCAGCATGCCTTTTACCGGTTTGTCGGTCAGTGACTGCGCGTACTTCGCCCACTCCACGGTGATCGCTTCCGGGCGGCTGACGTCGCCAATCACCACCGGCGGCTTCACGCAGCGAGAGCCATAGCTCTGCACCCAACCGTTCTGGGTAAAGACGAAACCGTCCAGGTGTTCGCCAAAATATTCCACCATGTCATTACGCTCGGCTTCACCGTGTACCAGCACGTCAAGCCCCAGACGTTCCTGCTCAACAATCGCCTGTTTGATATGCTCCGCAATACCGGTGCGATAGTGGGCAGCATCAAGATTGCCTTTTTTGAAGTCCAGACGCAGACCGCGAATTTCGGTGGTTTGCGGGAATGATCCGATAGTCGTGGTCGGCCATGCCGGCAGATTAAAACGGGCACGCTGTGCTTCAGCGCGAACCGGGTAAGCGTTGGCACGCTGGCTGTCCTGCGCGGTGATCGCCGCCAGACGTTTTTCCACCGCGGCGTTATGTACGCGGGTAGAGTGGCGACGCGCCTGGATCGGTGCGCTCCATTCCACAATTGCCGCCGTATCGCCGCTGTTCAACGCATCGCGCAGCAACGCCAGCTCGCCGCATTTTTGCAGCGCGAAGGCAAACCAGCTCTTCACTTCCGCATCAAGCCGGGTTTCCACGCTCAAATCAATCGGGCTGTGCAGCAGAGAGCAGGAAGAAGCCACCCACAGGTCACGTTTCCCGACGATGTCTTTAACTTGCGCATATTTTTCACTGAGATCGGCGCGCCAGACGTTACGACCGTTTACCAAACCGGCTGACAGCAGCCAGTCGGCAGGCAGACGTTGGTGCAGCTCGGCAACGTCATCTTTGCCATGAACGAAATCAACGTGCAGACCCTGCACCGGCAGCGCGGTAATGGTATCCAGGTTCGGCGTTACGCCTTCAAAATAAGTGGTCAGCAGTAATTTTACCTGCCCTGCCAGCGCATCATACGCGGGTTTGAAGGCGTTCAGCCAAACCTGCGGAAGCTCCAGTACCAGCGCGGGTTCATCAATCTGTACCCACTCAATACCGCGTTTCGCCAGCTCAGCCAGCACCTGCTGGTAAACCGGCAGAATGTCATTCAGCAGGGTCAGACGGTCAAACTGTTCGCCCTTCACTTTACCCAGCCACAGGTAAGTTACCGGCCCAAGCAGCACAGGCTTCACTTTGTGGCCGAGCGCCAGCGCTTCGTCCACTTCATCCAGCAGTTGGGTCCAGGTCAGTTTGAACTGCTGACCTTTGGTGAATTCCGGCACCATGTAGTGATAGTTGGTATTAAACCATTTGGTCATTTCTGCCGCCGCCGCGGGCTCACCCGTCGGGGCGCGGCCACGGCCAATGCGGAATAAAGTATCGATATCAACCGAGCCGTCTTTATTTTGATGACGCGCCGGAACGTTGCCGAGCAGCAGGCTGGTGGTTAGCACGTGATCGTACCAGGCAAAATCGCCCACCGGCAGCAGGTCAATGCCCGCCTGCTTCTGCTGATCCCAGTGGCGGGCGCGCAGCTCGCGGCCAACGGCCAGCAATTCTTCACGGGAAGAATTTCCCGCCCAGTAGCTTTCTTGCGCTTTTTTCAGCTCGCGACGCAGGCCAACGCGAGGGAAACCGAGGGTGTGATTCAATATTGTCATTTTTCTTCCTCTCTTATTTTATTGAATCTGAAGCAAAAACTCTAAATAGTTCGGTTTGCAGGAAGGCGGCGACACAACGCATCCCCAGGAGCTTACTGAAGTAAGTGACTGGGGTAAGCGAGGAAGCCAACGTATCTGCAAGCCGAAATATGACAAGTTTTGGACGTCCAGATGTTTACACATCCATAATTGGCGGTTACTGTATATTCCTCAAGCGCAATTTGTTCATGCCGAAGTGAAGGACTTTCATGATCGAGATTAAACACCTGAAAACGCTCCAGGCGTTGCGGAATAGTGGTTCTCTGGCAGCCGCAGCGGCGACGTTGCATCAGACCCAATCCGCCCTTTCTCACCAGTTCAGCGATCTGGAGCAGCGCCTTGGCTTTCGACTTTTTATCCGTAAAAGCCAGCCTCTGCGCTTTACGCCGCAGGGAGAAATCCTGCTGCAGTTAGCCAATCAGGTGTTGCCGCAAATCGGTCGCGCGTTGCAGGCTTGCAACGAACCGCAGCAAACCCGGCTGCGCATCGCGATTGAATGCCACAGCTGTATCCAATGGCTGACGCCCGCGCTGGAGAATTTTCGTGCCAACTGGCCGCAGGTGGAAATGGACTTTAAATCCGGCGTGACGTTCGATCCGCAACCTGCGCTACAGCAGGATGAATTGGATCTGGTCCTGACCTCCGACATTCTGCCGCGCAGCGGATTGCACTACTCGCCGATGTTTGATTTTGAAGTACGCCTGGTCCTGGCGCCGGACCATCCGCTGGCCAGCAAAACCCAAATCACCCCGGAGGATTTAGCCAGCGAGACGCTGCTTATTTATCCGGTACAACGGAGTCGGCTGGATGTCTGGCGGCATTTCCTGCAACCTGCGGGCGTTAGCCCGTCGCTGAAGAGTGTGGATAACACCTTGCTGCTGATTCAGATGGTTGCAGCTAAAATGGGTATCGCGGCTTTACCACACTGGGTAGTGGAGAGTTTTGAGCGCCAGGGCCTGGTGGTAACCAAAACCCTGGGTGATGGATTGTGGAGCCGACTGTACGCCGCCGTGCGCGATGGCGAGCAGCGACAACCGGTCACGGAAGCGTTTATTCGCTCAGCGCGGAATCACGCCTGCGATCACCTGCCGTTTGTACGGAGTGCGGAACGACCCACTTTCGATGTACCCACAGTGAGGCCACTATCACAGCCGCACCAATGATGAAGCTCGGCCAGTGAGGCTGTTGATGCCAGATAGCCAGGTTAACCAACAGCCCGGCCGGCACATGCATATTGTTCATGATGCCCAGCGTACCCGCATCCACCTGAGTCGCGCCGTAGTTCCACATAAAGTAACCAATGCCGGACGCCGCCACGCCAAGAAACACCAGGATGCCCCACTGTAGCGTGGTTGCAGGTATTTTCTGCGCATTACCCAGCATGAACCAGGCCACTATCGCCACCATAAATGCCCCCATGTAAAACCAGGCAAAGGCGTTGTGCTGCGGCATTGGCCGTGTTTCCATTAGACGCTTGTAGCCCACCATACCAATGGCAAAGCTGATATTGGATAGCTGTACCAACAGCAGGCCGATCCAGAAGTGGCTGGTCACCTGGTCGTAACGAATGATCCCCGCACCGATCACCGCCAGCAATGCACTGAAGGCGTAGCTCCAGCGCAGACGACGTCCGCTCATCAGGTCATAAATTAGCGTAATGTAGAGCGGCGTTAGTACGGTAAAGAGCAGCAGCTCTGAAACCGTCAGGTACAGATAGGCGTGAAAACTCAGCATATACATAATGCCAAGCTGCATGGCCCCTACCAGCATATACAGCGCGATCGTTTTTACGCTGTGCCCACGGGTACGTAAAAATGGCAGGAACACCAGCGCCGCCAACCCAACGCGCACCAGCACCGCAAAATAGCTATCGACATGACCGGCAAGGTACTCGCCAAACAGGCTAAAGGAAAAGGCCCACAGAATTGTGGTAATGATGAGTAACGCCACAATGGATGTCTCTTAACAAAAGGTACACCCATTGTAGCGAAGTTTTTAGTTGACAACTGGTCAACTAACGAACGATGGCGTTACTGCAAAAAGAGCTTACGCAGATAGTGCGGCACGGCATCATCGGCGTTGAGTCCAATCACGTCCAGTTCCGGATGAAGATCTTTCAGGCGCTGGTGCGCGTTGCCCATGATGCAGCCTTTGCCAGCCATGGAGAGCATTTCCGCATCGTTCATGCCATCACCGAAAGCGATACAGTCCTTCAGGTTGTAGCCCATCGCTTTCGCCACCGCTTCCAGCGCATGACCTTTCGACACGCCACCAGCCATCACTTCCAGACAGGTAAGCGTAGAGAAGCTGACGTTGACGCGATCGCCCCAGCGAGCGTTAATCGCCTGCTCCAGCGGCAGCAGCCTTTCATGAGAATCGGTGGTAAAAAACACTTTGCTGACGCCTTCAGGCTCCAGTAGCGCAGGTTCAAACAGAGAATAGTTAAATACCGCTTCTTTAAAGAAGCGCATTTCGTCCGGACGATGACGATTCATAAACCATTCATCATCACGATAAACGTTGGTCACGATGTCCGGGTTTGCATTCACCACACCAAACAGGTCGCTGGCAATGTCGCGATCCAGGTTATGGGTAAACACCAGATTCCCGGCAGAATCGTGCACACGCGCACCGTTGGATGTGATCATGTAGGTTTTAATGCCGAGGTTATCGCGAATTTGCCCCACATCAACATGATGACGGCCAGTCGCAAAGACGAAATTAACGCCACGTGCGGTCAATAATTTCAGTGTCTCTTTGGCATAAGGGGACAACGTATGGTCGGGGGAAAGCAGCGTACCGTCTAAATCAGACGCAACAACCTGATACATAAGAAAATTAAACCTCTAGGCAAAGCGGGTTCCGCTGGATGAGTTATGCTTGTCGAAAAATTCGACAATAGCGTTAAGCGCGACTGAGCGCATTGCGTCCTTTTCAAAAAGGATCTCATGGTACGCGCCTTTAATGACAAGCGGCTGACCTCCCTCTACAGGATGGCCCGCTGCGGCGCGGAGTTCACAAAAGCGATCGTGCATACGGTTATCCACCAAACGCTCTTCTTCAGCCTGAATCAGTAATGTTGGCGTCGCGTCATCCCCCGCCCCGGCCAGGACCTGTTCACCCGCCAGAATCCCTTCACGTACCCAGTGGTAGGTGGGACCGCCCACGCGCAGCCGAGGTTCATCGGCATAGAAGCGTAGATTGCGCCGATAGCGCTGTCGACTGTGGGTTACCGCATTCATCCCGAATGGCAGCGCCCGCCAGCGCCCGGTCCCCATGGCATAGCCCTCGCGGATCCGTGGATGCCCTTCAGCCCAGTCCAGAATTTGACGCACCATCCAGTCGGGAAAGCGCATCACAATACCAAACATCGGCGCGCAAAGCGCAATGGCATCACACTGATTCGGATGACGCTGCAGGAACAACGTGGCAATCGCCCCGCCCATAGAATGCGCCAGTATATAGCGTTTTCTCCACGGACCGGGTAACACTTCCTGCTGCCAGAAAGCGGTTAAATCGTCGACATAGTCATTAAAGTTATCCACATGACCGCGATGCGGGTCCGAAAGCATACGCCCGGAACGCCCCTGGCCACGGTGATCGATAATGAGAACGTCAAAACCAGAATGAAACAGGTCATACGCCAGTTCAGCGTATTTCACATAGCTTTCAATGCGTCCAGGACAGACGACGATGACACGATCGTTTTTCTCTGCGTGAAAACGAACAAAGCGTACGGGAACATTATCTACGCCCGTAAATTCCGCCTCTTCCCGCTGACGCCAGAAGTCTGTCAGTGGTCCCATGGAAAAAGCAGCAAACGCGTTTTCTCTTGTTTCCCAGTCTTTTTGCTGCTGAAACATCGGGTATCCAGCCTCGTTGACCAAGTAAAATCGTTTTTTTTGCCATGTCTGATACAACGTACCGACAGTAGCGTATTGTGGCATAAAAATAGACAATCCGGGAGTTTCTCATGACCTTTGAATGGTGGTTCGCCTACCTGTTGACCTCTATTATTTTGAGCTTGTCTCCAGGCTCTGGCGCAATCAACACCATGACCACCGCCATCAGCCACGGTTATCGCGGTGCCAGCGCATCGATTGCGGGTCTACAGACCGGGCTGGGCATTCATATCGTTTTGGTTGGCGTAGGGCTGGGAACGCTATTTTCACGTTCAGCGATCGCGTTTGAAGTGCTGAAGTGGGCGGGTGCGGCGTACCTGATTTGGCTGGGGATCCAACAATGGCGCGCGGCGGGCGCTATCGATCTGAACACCATGGCGAATACGCAATCGCGCAGCCGACTGTTCAAACGCGCGGTCTTTGTAAATCTGACCAACCCCAAGAGCATTGTTTTTCTTGCCGCCCTGTTCCCGCAGTTTATCTTGCCACAGGAACCGCAGGTGATGCAGTATGTGGTGCTTGGCGTCACGACCATCGTGGTCGATATTATTGTGATGATCGGTTACGCGACGCTGGCTACGCGCATTGCTGGCTGGATTAAGGGGCCAAAGCAAATGAAAGCGCTGAACAAAGTGTTTGGTTCACTGTTTATGCTGATAGGCGCCCTGCTGGCGTCGGCAAGGCATGCCTGATAACGGTGCCGGATGGCGTTAGCGCTTATCCGGCATGAAGGGAGCTTAGCGCGAAATAATCAGGTGGATACCGAAGCCCGCGAACAGCGCGCCGGCAAAGCCATCAATCCACTTCGCCAGACGCTGATAGCCGCGACGCATCTTCGGAAGTGCAAACAGGCTGGCGACCACTGTGAACCACGCCAGCGTTTCCACGATGATCAGCGCGAAAATGCCCCATCGCGCGCCTGTTCCTACGCTATCGCCAACAAACAATGAAAACACGGAGCCAAAATAGATAATGGCTTTCGGGTTGGCGAGGTTGGTCAACAGACCTTTTAAAAAGCTGCGTCCGCTCTGTGCCAGCTCAACCTGTGGGGTAGGGGCCGCTACGTCCTGTTTTTTAAACGCGCCGCGCAGCATCTGGTAACCCATCCAGCACAGATACAGACCGCCGCCCACCATGATAATGGTATGCAACCAGGCCATTTTTTCGATAATCAGATGCAGGCCAAGCAGCGCCACGCCAGCCCAGACCATGACGCCACAGGTAATACCCAGCACGCCCATCATGGCTTCTTTGCGCGAACGGCTAACGGCCGTTTGAGAAACAAAGAAAAAATCGGGACCGGGACTCATCAGCGCAACGATATGCACCAACGCAACGGTGAAAAATAGCGTTAACATAAAAATGACTCGCGGGGGAATAGTTCAGTGAGTCACCATCCTGGCACTTTTTTGCCTCGCTGACTACTCTTCGTCGTCACCATCAACATGCGCGCGAATAAGTGCCATAAACTCTTTGCCAAAACGCTCAAGTTTACGCATTCCCACGCCGTTGACGCTCAGCATTTCGCTCGGCGAAACCGGCATCTGCTCGGCCATTTCAATCAACGTGGCATCGTTAAAGACGACATACGGCGGGATATTCTCTTCATCGGCAATCGCTTTACGCAGCTTACGCAATTTGGCAAACAGTTTGCGATCGTAATTGCCGCCGAAGGATTTCTGCATAGCGCGCGGTTTCAGCGCCACGATTCGCGGTACCGCAAGCTGCAACGGGACTTCGCCGCGCAGCACCGGACGCGCAGCTTCAGTGAGCTGTAACGCGGAGTGTTGGGCAATATTCTGTGTTACCAGGCCCAAATGAATCAGTTGACGAATCACACTCACCCAATGCTCGTGGCTTTGCTCACGGCCAATACCATAGACCGGCAGTTTGTCATGGGCCAGCTCACGAATGCGCTGGTTATTCGCCCCGCGTAGAACTTCCACGACGTAACCCATACCAAAGCGTTGGTTAACGCGGTAGATCGTCGACAGCGCTTTGCGCGCATCCATTAACCCGTCGTACTGTTTTGGCGGGTCGAGACAGATATCGCAGTTACCACACGGCTCCTGACGCCCTTCGCCAAAATAATTCAGCAGAACCAGACGACGACAGGTTTGCGCCTCGGCAAACGCCCCCATCGCATTGAGCTTATGACGTTCGATATCCAGCAGCTGTCCGGCAGGTTTCTCTTCGAGGCAACGGCGGAGCCACGCCATATCAGCCGGATCGTAAAACAGCATCGCTTCCGCCGGCAGGCCGTCACGTCCGGCACGGCCGGTTTCCTGATAGTAGGACTCAATGTTACGCGGGATATCAAAATGCACCACGAAGCGCACGTTGGGTTTGTTGATCCCCATGCCGAACGCCACGGTCGCCACCACAATTTGCAGGTCATCGCGCTGGAATTTTTCCTGCACCTCGGCGCGCACGCTGTTTTCCAGCCCGGCATGATAGGCTCCCGCGCTGATGCCACGACTTTGCAGGCGCGCAGCGGTGTCTTCGACTTTGGCGCGGCTGTTACAGTAAATAATGCCGGACTTACCACGCTGTTCCTGCACATAGCGCATCAGCTGATCGAGCGGCTTAAATTTCTCCATCAGCATGTAGCGAATATTCGGGCGGTCAAAGCTGCTGATCTGAATTAACGGATCGTTGAGGCCCAGCAGACGCACAATGTCCAGCCGGGTGGTTTCATCCGCGGTCGCGGTCAGTGCCACAAACGGCAGGGTTGGGAAACGCTGACGCAACTGGCCCAGCGCAGCGTATTCCGGACGGAAGTCATGTCCCCACTGCGAAATACAGTGCGCTTCATCAACTGCCAGCAGCACCGGATTCCAGTGTCCAAGATGCTCAAGGAAGTTATCCAGCATCAGGCGCTCAGGGGCAATATAAAGCAAGCGAACCTGCCCGCTGCGACAGCCGGCCATCACCTCAAGCTGCTGTTCACGACTTTGGGTGGAGTTCAGGCACGCCGCCGCCACGCCGTTGGCCAGCAGTTGATCGACCTGGTCTTTCATCAGGGAAATCAGCGGCGAAACAACAACGGTGAGTCCGTTGAGTAATAATGCGGGAATTTGATAGCACAGGGATTTGCCGCCACCGGTGGGCATAACGACCAGACAGTCGCGACCAGAGAGCACGGTGTCGATGATTTCTTCCTGGCCTGGGCGAAACTGTTGGTAGCCAAAGGTTTCCTGTAAAACCTGTTTAGCGCCCATTTCCAGATTCAACACTTCCGCCTGCGCCACATTAACCCCATTAACCTGAAATAAAAACAGGCGCTATTTTCAGCGCCTGAGAGAGAAACTGCAATGATTAAAATACTCTCAATATCCGTTAGAAGATATCGTTAAGCATTACGCCGACGCCAACACGGGTTTGATTGAAGTTGTAGTCAATCAGCGATTCGCCGTAACCACTGTAGACCTGGGTGTAGAGACGAACATGCTTCGTAATAGGATAGCTTGCCCCTAACTCTGCGCCGCCGTAGCCGGTGTTCCAGTTGTACTGCCCTTTCACGCTGATAACGGCATCGCCCAGGTGATACCCCATTTTCAGCTGATAATAGCCCATGTATTTGGTGATGTCGGGGTTATCATCGGTACTGCCAATGACGTACCACGGCTTTACTTCCACCAGCCAGTTGCCGTTTTCTGCCATCAGGCGGGTATACAGGCGGTTCCAGCTACGTGAAGTGGGGTCGGAGCGCCCGTTGGAATCATGGTTGTAACCCATTTCGACATCACGTAGCGTCCACCCGGCAAAGCGATAGTCGGTGGCGAAACCAAGGAACAACTGCGGCTCGTAGTTGGTTTCGCGAAACGGTGAAGATTCTTCACTGTTAGAAAGCTGCCACCAGGATTTCTGCGTATAGGAGCCGCCAAGAACCGAGTTCGGACCAAATATTCCTCGCCAAAGGGGAAATGCCAGGCTTAGCTGAAACTTCACCTCATCTTTGCGCGCATTGTCCGACCAGCTATAGCTGCTGATCGCCTCTTTGTTCATGTCGCTGGTATTGGTGTAGATAAGGTAGTTGGTGTCATAAGGGTAAAGCGTGAAAGGGTTGTCATGCTCTTGCAGCATATTAGCGATGATACTGCCCCGAACTGCTGGTGCATCATGAATCTCTTTTACTGTCGCTTCCTGCGCATACGCGGTCAACGGCAGCATGACTGCTGGTAGTAACCATCCCAGAATCGCCCGCATCGGTAATGTTCTCCTGAACCAAAATATTGATGAATTGTATAATTTTCTGACAAGCATTCTACATACTTAGCTCGCTCCTCGTTAGTTATCCCGTCCTAAAGTAGAAAACAACAAATAATAAGCATAATATCAACATTTCATTAACCGATAAGGTATTAAGATCGTATGTCTGCTGTACTGACCGCTGAAGAAGCCCTGAAGTTAGTGGGTGAAATGTTTGTTTATCATATGCCGTTTAACCGTGCGCTGGGGCTGGAACTGGAACGCTATGAAAAAGAATTTGCGCAATTAGCGTTTAATAATCAACCGATGATGGTCGGGAACTGGGCGCAAAGCATTTTGCATGGCGGGGTGATCGCCTCAGCACTCGACGTCGCCGCCGGACTGGTGTGTGTAGGCAGCACGTTGACCCGTCACGAAACGATCAGTGAGGACGAACTGCGTCAGCGCATGTCACGTATGGGCACCATCGATTTACGCGTTGATTACCTGCGCCCGGGGAGAGGGAATCGCTTTACCGCTACCAGCAGCCTGCTGCGGGCGGGTAATAAAGTAGCCGTTGCGCGTGTGGAACTGCATAACGAAGAACAGCTCTATATCGCCAGCGCAACCGCCACTTATATGGTGGGGTAAGCGCTTAAAAAAAGGTAAACTGCTGTTACATTTCTGCAATGAGTTTTCCCGATGGATGCTAAACAAACGCGGCAGGGCGTGTTACTCGCTCTTGCTGCCTATTTTATTTGGGGTATCGCTCCCGCCTACTTCAAGCTGATTTACTATGTCCCGGCAGATGAGATCCTGACGCACCGCGTCATCTGGTCATTTTTCTTTATGGTGGTGCTGATGAGCATCAGCCGCCAGTGGTCGGGTGTTAAAACGCTGCTACAAACGCCAAAGAAGATCTTCCTGCTGGCGCTCTCTGCGGTGCTCATTGGCGGAAACTGGCTGCTGTTCATTTGGGCGGTCAATAATCACCATATGCTGGAAGCCAGTCTCGGCTATTTTATTAACCCGCTGGTGAATATCGTGCTGGGGATGCTTTTCCTCGGCGAGCGCTTTCGTCGCATGCAGTGGCTGGCGGTACTGTTAGCCGCCTGCGGCGTACTGGTACAGCTGTGGACCTTCGGCTCGTTGCCGATAATCGCGCTGGGACTGGCGTTCAGCTTTGCTTTTTATGGTCTGGTGCGTAAGAAGATTGCCGTTGAAGCACAAACAGGTATGTTGATTGAAACCCTGTGGCTCTTACCCGTGGCTGCAATCTATCTGTTTGGCATTGCGGATAGCCCAACCAGCCATATGGGGCAAAACCCGATGTCGCTCAATCTGCTGCTGATTGCCGCGGGTGTCGTGACCACTATTCCGCTGCTGTGCTTTACCGGCGCAGCGACCCGCCTGCGTCTTTCCACGCTGGGCTTCTTCCAGTATATCGGACCCACGTTGATGTTCCTGCTGGCGATCACCTTTTACGGTGAAGTGCCGGGAGCGGATAAAATGGTCACGTTTGCGTTTATCTGGGTGGCGCTGGCGATTTTCGTGATGGATGCGATTTATACCCAACGCAGAACGCGTATGGGGATGTGAATGCTTTTTGCCTGATGGCGCTACGCTTATCAGGCCTACGGGTTCTGTAGGCCTGGTAAGACACCGCCATTAAAGCCAGTTCTTACGTTTGAAGTACAGATACGGCGCCAGACCAGCGAGCATCATGAAGACAATCGCGCCAGGATAACCGAAGCTCCAGTGCAGTTCCGGCATAAATTCAAAGTTCATCCCGTAGCTGGAAGCCACCAGCGTCGGCGGCAGAAACACCACCGAGACCACCGAGAAGATCTTGATAATGCGGTTCTGCTCAATATTGATAAAGCCCATCGCCGCCTGCATCAGGAAGTTAACCTTCTGGAACAGCGATTCGTTATGCGGCAGCAGAGACTCGATATCGCGTAGGATCTCACGCGCCTGCTCCAGTTGACCACCCGGCAGACGCGCTTTACGCACCAGGAAATTCAGTGCGCGCTGGGTATCCATCAGACACAGGCGTACCTTCCAGCCGATATCTTCCTGTTCCGCCAGCGTGGAAAGCGCTTCGTCATACTCATCGCCCTGACGCCCTTCCATGATCACACGGCTGAGTTTTTCCAGGTCGCTATAGATATTTTCAATCTCATCCGCCAGCTGTTCAATTTTGGTTTCGAACAGGTCGAGCAGCAGCTCGTAAGCGTTGCCATCCACCATCGCCTGGTTACGTGCGCGCATGCGATACAGACGAAACGCCGGCAGTTCGCGTTCACGCAGAGTAAACAAGCGACCTTCACGAATGGTAAATGCAACGGTTGAGTTACCCGCGTGATCGTCGGCGTCTTCATAGAAGAAGAAGGAGTGAATGTGCAGACCATCTTCGTCTTCAAAAAAACGTGCGGATGCTTCGATATCTTCCAGTTCAGGGCGCGTGGCCAGGTTCTGGCCCAAGTCCTTTTGCACACGGTTTCGTTCTTCGTCATCCGGCTCGACTAAATCGACCCAAACCGAACTGGCCAGGTGCTCGATCTCGTCTGCCTCAAGGCGAGTTAACCGATTGTTTTCCAGTTGAAATGCGCTCAGCATGACCGGGACTCCCAATGCAAAAAATTATCGGACAGTTCGGAGGGCACACAGAAACAAATTGGGTTTCAGACCATTAAACAGCCTGACTCAGCGCGACGGGAAAAAAACAGAAGGTCGCTGACAACCGCGAAGGCTATCAGCAAAAAGGGATAGCCTTAGGAGTTGATCCTGGATGACAGGATAATGAGCCAGTATCTACTGGGTGTGTCCAAGGCGAATGTCCTCTTAGCGTAATCGTGCGCGCATGTTACGCCAGCAAAATTTTGACGTCAACACGCAACGGATGGCGAAAAAGTAATAATTTCCCCTTATACAGAAAGGTTAGCAGAGGGGAATTATTTATCTATGATTTCAGAATATTAACCGGCAGATAGCCGAATGGCGGCTTCGCCTTATCCGGCCTACAAATCAAAATGTTACCTGGTCACCAGGCCCGATAAGCGCAGCGACATCAGGCGATCACACCGTTTCCAGTCTTGCGTAAGCCGCCACCAGCCATTTGATCCCCTGCCCCTGGAACGCGACCTGCAAACGACTGTGCTCGCCGCTTCCTTCGAGGTTGACGATGGTGCCCTCGCCGAACTTCGCGTGGCGTACCCGCTGGCCAAGTTTGTAGCCGGTATCGTTTTCCGCCATTGGCGTGCCCATCCGCTGATGGCTCACCGGACGGCTAACCGTGGCGCGCAGACGCACCTCTTCAACGCACGCTTCCGGCAGTTCGCCAATAAAGCGCGACGGACGATGGTAAACCTCTTTGCCGTACAGACGGCGCGTTTCGGCGTAGGTAAGCGTCAGCTTTTGCATCGCGCGGGTCACGCCGACATAGGCCAGGCGACGTTCTTCTTCGAGACGTCCGCCTTCATCCAGCGACATCTGGCTCGGGAACATGCCTTCTTCCATCCCCACGATAAACACCTGCGGAAACTCCAGCCCTTTCGCCGAGTGCAGGGTCATCAGTTGTACCGCGTCCTGCCAGGTATCCGCCTGTCCTTCGCCCGCTTCCAGCGCCGCATGAGACAGGAACGCCTGCAGCGGCATTAAGTCTTCGTCTTCTTCGTTGTAGCTGAACTGGCGCGTTGCCGTCACCAGTTCATCTAAGTTTTCGATACGCGTCTGACCCTTCTCGCCTTTTTCCTGTTCGTACATCATGCGCAGGCCGGAATCTTTAATCACCCGGTCAGTCTGCACGTGCAGCGGCATATCGGCAGTCTCTTGTGCCAGCGCGTCAATCAATTCCATAAAGCGCTGTAAGGCGCTGGCGGCGCGACCGGCCAGGGCTTTTTCCTGCAGCAGTTCACGACAGGCCTGCCACAGCGTTAGCTGGCGGTCACGCGAGGTCTGGCGCACCACATCTAAAGTACGATCGCCAATCCCGCGGGTTGGCGTATTCACCACACGCTCAAACGCGGCGTCGTCATTGCGGTTAGCGATCAGGCGCAGGTAGGAGAGCGCGTCTTTGATTTCCTGGCGTTCGAAGAAGCGCATCCCGCCATAGATACGATACGGCATGCTAGCCTGTAGTAAGGCTTCTTCCAGCACGCGCGACTGGGCGTTGCTGCGATACAGAATGGCGCATTGTTCCAGCGCGCCGCCGTTGTCCTGCCAGGTTTTGATGCGATTGACCACAAAGCGCGCTTCATCAAGTTCATTGAACGCGCAATACAGCGAGATCGGCTCGCCGTCGACGCCGTCGGTCCACAGTTTTTTACCCAGGCGCCCGTTGTTATTTTCAATCAGGGCGTTAGCTGCGCTCAGAATATTATTGGTCGAGCGATAGTTCTGCTCCAGACGAATGGTTTCTGCGCCCGGGAAATCGTTGAGGAAGCGCTGAATGTTCTCCACCTGCGCCCCACGCCAGCCGTAGATCGACTGATCATCATCGCCCACGATCATCACCTTGCCGGTGTCGCCCGCCAGCAGACGGATCCAGGCGTACTGAATGTTGTTGGTATCCTGGAATTCGTCCACCAGGATATTGGTAAAGCGTTCGCGGTAGTGCTGCAGAATGTGCGGCTTGTTGAGCCACAGTTCATGGGCGCGCAGCAGCAGTTCGGCGAAATCCACCAGCCCCGCGCGATCGCACGCTTCCTGATAAGCCTGATAGACCTTCTGCCAGGTCTGTTCGACCGGGTTGCCGTAGCTTTGCAGATGGTGCGGGCGCAGCCCTTCGTCTTTCTGGCTGTTGATAAACCACATAGCCTGACGCGGCGGCCACTGCTTTTCGTCCAGGTTCATCGCCTTGATCAGGCGCTTGAGCAGACGCAGTTGGTCCTCGCTGTCGAGGATCTGGAAGTCCTGCGGCAGGTTGGCATCCATATGGTGCGCGCGTAACAGACGGTGCGCCAGACCGTGGAAGGTCCCCACCCACATTCCGCCCTGGCTGGTTCCCATGATCTGACCAATACGGTGGCGCATTTCCGCTGCCGCTTTGTTGGTAAAGGTCACCGCCATAATAGAGTACGGCGAGTTGTTCTCTACCGTCAGTAACCAGGCGATACGGTGCACCAGTACGCGAGTTTTACCACTCCCCGCGCCTGCCAGAACCAGCATGTTGCTGCGTGGCGCGGCCACCGCTTCACGCTGTTTATCATTAAGGCTGTCGAGCAGGTAAGAAACGTCCATTGGCACCGCCGCGTAAAAGTAGGTAAGGCGGAGAAGCGTAGCGCCATCCGCCAAAAAGCTGGGTATATATACAGAGTTCTGCTGGTGATTATATCAGCGAGGTCAGAGATGCCAACTGTGAAATTTCGATATGCGGCAGCAAACGGCTGTCTGCAGTTTGCATCAGGTCGGCATTTTCCGGTTTGATCCAGCAAGCCTGCATACCGCAACGAATAGCGCCTGCAACGTCTGTCGTCAGGTCATCGCCCACATGCAGAATCTCACCCACTGGCATTTTCAGTTTATCCGCCGCCAGCGCGTACATGTCGCTGAACGGTTTCGATCGCCCATCGGGACCGGCGCGCAGCACAAATTCAAAGTAATCGCCCAGACCAAACAGCTCCGGCTGTGCGTTACCGTTGGTGATCGCCACCAGCGGCCATTTGCGGGCCAGCGCCTTCAGCGTGTCATGCGTCGATTGCGGAACATCAATGCGGCTACGCCATTTGGCAAAATTCATCATCGCCGCATTCGCCCCCATCAAGGCTTCTGCCGCTGACAGACCTGCCTCCAGCATAGCGCGCTCTACGGCGCGGTGACGCCATTGGGTAACGTCGTGATAGATTTCCGGCTCAGCGTCGCGAACGGCCTGACGTAAGCGCTGTAGGTCGCTATTTTGCAGCGAATTCAACGCCGGGTGGTAATTCTGTACAAACGCGAGCGCTTCCTGCTCGGTGCGTTTGATAACGGGACGGTTATCGTAAAGGGTGTCATCAAGGTCAAAGGTGAGCGCAGAAATACGCCCCAAAGGCCGGTAAAAACGCATTATTTCCCCCGTTTGGCGCGCGGATGCGCCGCATCGTACACTGAAGCCAGGTGTTGAAAATCAAGATGGGTATAGATTTGGGTGGTCGAAAGATTGGCATGCCCCAATAACTCCTGCACCCCGCGCAGATCGCCGCTAGACTCCAGCATATGCGTCGCAAAAGAGTGGCGCAATTTGTGGGGATGGACGTGGCTGTTCAGCCCCTGTTTGATACCCCATTCCGCAAAGCGTTTCTGCACGTTACGCGCAGAGATGCGCTTGCCCAGTTTAGACAGGAACAACGCATCGTCATCCCCGCCAAATAAACCGCGCAGATCCAGCCAGTGCTCAATCCACGCCACCGCATTGCGGCCGATCGGCAGACGACGTTCTTTACTGCCCTTGCCCATCACCCACACTTCGCCGGTGTCGAGATCGAGATGTTTAATATCCAGCCCAACCAGTTCAGATAAACGCAGTCCCGCGCCGTACATCACTTCCAGCATCGCCCGGTCGCGCACGGCAAGGGGATCGTTGAGATCGATATCCAGCAGACGATTAACGTCATCAACGTCGATATTTTTAGGTAAGTGACGTGGCGCTTTCGGCGCGGAAACGCTTTTTGCCGGATTGGCTTTCAGTTCGCCCTGATTAACCAGCCAGTCGAAGAAACTGCGCAACGCGGAGAGGCGCAGCGCCAGACTCGCCGGCCCCAGCCCTTTACGACGGCTGCGCACGGCAAAACTGCGTACCATTGCAGCATCACATTGTTGCCAGCTTTGCAGACCGGTTTCTCCGGCTAACGCAATGATGGCATCAAGCTGACGCTGATAATTAAGCAATGTGATCGGGCTAAGCTGGCGCTCAACGCCCAGATAGCGCAAAAAGCGCGCCACATCCTGAGAAAGGGGTGAATCGGTCATACGCGTTCAATCCAGCGCTCCAGCAGCTCCGGCAACATCAGCGAGATTTCCTGCAATAGCTGCGTACCCTGTCCCTGCTGATAATGATTAACGTCACGACTGCTGAATAACATCACGCCCAAGGAACCATCTTGCCCCAGCATCGACATCGCCACCGAACCTATCGCTTTCGCCTCCGGCATCATGACCAACAGTTCCGGTCCATTGAGTGGGCCAAGATAGTGCTGCGACTGGCCCAGACGCTGAATACGCAACGGTTCAAAGGCCTGGCGGCTTAATGCCAGATGCGTAAATTTTGATGGCGCACCGAGTCGCCACCGGTCCGGAAACAGACGAACCGTCGCGCCGGCCAGCCCCAGCTCACGCGCCCAGCGATGAAATCGCATCAGCATATCGTCAAGACTGCTGGCCGACACCAGGCGGCTTTGCAGATTTAGCAGACGATAGAACAGGCTTTCATTGGCGTTGGCTTGTTCCATCAATAACGCCATGTTCTCTTCAAGCACATTAATATGATTACGTGCCCGCGCCATATGCCATTCAACTAAAGAGATCGTGCCCCGCACCGGGTGTGGGACGCGCATCGCTTCAACTGCCCGGGCATTACGGATAAAAAACTCAGGATTACGTTGCAGGTAATCGACGACCGCTCGATCGTCGAGCTCCATGAGCGTTTCCTGTAGTTCTTCCCCTGGTTGCTTCATAAGTGAATAAATCCGTCGTAGACATGTGCCGCCGGGCCAGTCATATACAGCGGATGACCCGGACCTTTCCAGGCGATATCAAGTCGACCGCCAGGTAACTCCACCCTCACCTCTTCTGCCAGCAGGCCCTGCTGAATACCTACCGCAACAGCGGCGCACGCACCGCTGCCGCAGGCCTGAGTTTCGCCCGCCCCGCGCTCGTAGACGCGCAGCCGGATATGCTCGCGCTTTACCACCTGCATAAAGCCGATGTTGGCACGTTCTGGAAAGCGTTCGTGGTTTTCCAGCACCGGTCCCAGCGTTTCCACAGTGGCCGTATCAACATCATCAACCTGAATTACGCAGTGCGGATTCCCCATTGAAACCACGCCGCACAATACTGTCTGTTCGGCCGCGCGCATAATATAGGTCTTCTCTGCTTTGTTGGCGCGAAACGGAACCTGCGAAGGCTCAAAGTTGGGTTCCCCCATATTCACCCGCACCAGCTCGTCGTCGGTTACGGTTAATACCATACGACCATTCGCGGTACTGACGCGAATATCACGCTTATTGGTCAGCCCTTTCAGGCGAACAAAACGGGCAAAACAACGGGCGCCATTGCCACACTGTGACACTTCACTGCCGTCGGCATTAAAAATACGGTAGTGGAAATCCAGCTCCGGATCATACGGAGGTTCAACCACCAGCAACTGATCAAACCCAACGCCGAGATGCCTGTCGGACAGGCGGCGGATCAGCTCTGGTGAGAAAAAGACATTCTGCGTTACCGCGTCGACGACCATAAAATCGTTGCCAAGGCCATGCATTTTAGAGAATTGCATCATTCACTCCGTTCACGCGGGTACAGAAATGTAAATCTATTCCTGCCGTCAGTAATTCACCTGAGAAGGGCCGTCGCTAATCCCACGATCGTTTTTCTCGGGCGTGGTGGATTGCGATTGCGGCTGAACGCTCTTGGTCGGAGGCGGCGCGGTTTTATCTGCTGGCGGGAAATAGAGCGGGCCTTTTAGCCCACAGCCCGTCAGGCTGAACAGAGTTAAAATGACAGCGAGTGGCTTTAACACGTTTTTCATTATGGATTGCCTGTAAAGTTCATGCTTTCTGTTTTCTATCATCGCAGGAGAAGGCGTAAAAGCAAGAGTTAGCCTGTAATCTGCAACGCGTTTTGTTTCAGGTTATACTGCCCTCATCACGAAAAACAGGATAAGAAAATGAACGACAGTGAATTTCATCGCCTTGCTGACACCCTGTGGATGACCATTGAGGAGCGTCTGGACGACTGGGATGGCGACAGCGATATCGATTGTGAGATCAATGGCGGCGTGCTGACCATCAGCTTCGAAAACGGCAGCAAAATCATTATTAACCGTCAGGAGCCGCTGCACCAGGTGTGGCTGGCGACCAAACAGGGCGGCTACCACTTTGACCTGAAAGGCGACGAGTGGATCTGCGACCGTAGCGGCGAAACGTTCTGGGATTTGCTGGAGCAGGCAGCAACGCAGCAGTCGGGAGAAAAGGTGGGCTTCCGTTGATTTATTTGCCGGATGAGATGTGCTTATCCGGCCTACTGTAGGCCCGGTAAGGCGTAGCCGCCACCGGGCGAAAAGCCTCAGGAGAAATACTGCTGCAACATCGGCGTGTCGTTATCCTGATTAGCTGGCGGGACTGGGTTGAGCGGCTGGGTACGGAACGGAATCACCTGCGCACGTCCGTCGGTTTTCACAATCTGATAGAACTGCGGCAGGTTAAAGTTGATGAAGCTGGAGCCGTAGGTGAAGCGATCGTGCGACGATGAATAGAAGCGGCTGACATCACGTACCAGCTCTTCTTTGCTTCCCTCGCAGTGGTGATACACCTCCGCACGGTTACTCTCATCCAGTATATAAATATTAAAGCCCTGCTCATCGCCCGTTTCTTCGAAAAAGAACTGAATGATCCCTTCACTGGCAAAGCCGTCCACCACAGAAGGGAGTTTCACATGGTTCGTTTCAACCTGGACGGAAAGGCCGTGCAGTTTGTTGTGTGAAATCGCACCGTAGAATTCGATGGCGTTTTCCAGTTTCTGTACCGATACGTTCAGACGCTCGAAGAACAGTCCCCACGTCTGACCAGACACGCGCAGCGCTTTGAAGCGCCCGGTTTCCTGGCGGGTGCTGGAAAGGCGCAGCTCGATACACTCAGAGACCAGTTGCTGCACGCGGGTACGGATTAATCCACGCAGATGCTGGCTATAGCAGAACACTTCGACGCTATCCGGCGGCGCGGCATCCTGGTGCATTTTGCCCAGAATTGTTTTTAACGCTTCAATCATCGCCTGCTCGCCGTTGAAGTGCAGCGTACGGACTTCATTCCACGAGTTGCGATACAGCAGGTCGACGCTTCCTACCAAGCAATTTTGCTCTTCGCCAAAGCTGAAGACGTCCAGCTTGCGGAAATCAAAATGCACCACCTGATTACGGAATGCGGCCGTTGGGTCATATTCAAGGTTAACGATAATCGCCAGATGGCGAATTTCACACGGGCTGTAGAGCGCTTTCGGCGTGGGTGCCGGCAGGCGCAGCGGGAAGTGGTGCGATACATCGGCGACCATCTCCTGCAACTTCGGCAAATCGACAATGCCGTTGCCCTTAATAAACAAATGCGTACGCGATGTCAGCAGACCGTTGAACCAGGCCCACGCCACCAGCTTATTGAGATAGCGGTTATATTCCAGTGGCTGATGGCTGATGATAGAATCCATATTTGGTGCGCGGTTGTAGAGATACCAACCCGAACGGTTGGCGCGGCCCGGCGGCACATGGATAAAGGTCAGGTTCGGTTCTGAGAGGTCTGGAGATATCTGCGGGTTCACCAGCGTTACCTTGCCCGGCAACGCTTCAAACGCGGCATACAGCTTACGGGTCAGCACACCGATATCCTGCGGACTGGCGCTAACGCTGAGGTTATTGCGCCGCGCAAAGCGGATCAGATTACGATAGCTCTGCATCATCGCATCAAGCAGTTCGTTATGCGCTTCACGTACCTGATCAATCTTCCAGTTAGCGCGGTTATCCAGCATTGTCAGACGAGCTTCGTCCCAGCCCCATTCCTGCACTAACTGACTTAATACTTCACGACGCCAGCCCACGCAGGCGCGCTCGCGGCTCAGTTTCTCACACACTTTTAAGTAGAAACATCGACGCACTAAATCCAGACGCGTCGGGTCTTCGATCGCCGTGAGATATTCGGTAACACGCTCCAGCATCATGCAGTAGGGATCGAGACCAAAAGAGACGATCTCGCCATCGTGCAGGCGCTGTTTAATGTCTTTCGCCAACAGGCGAGGATTGGGATATTCCCAGGAATAGGCTTCCAGCAGCAGCGTCTTTAGCACTGCTTTGTACGGGGAATCGATACTTTTGTACAGCTGCCAGAGGCTGGCGCCAAAGTACTCTTCGGCGGAGAGCGAACTGAGTCCGCCGAGATCCAGCCATTCGTTTGGCGTTAACACCCCCTGTGCGTAGAGCTTCATGACGTAATCGTCGTAATGCTCTTCTTCGTCGCCCGGCACCATATTCCACAGAATACGTTTGCCCGCGAGGCGCACAGCGGTGCGATAGAATTCATCAAGCAACAGGATATGCTGCGTCGAGCCACAGTCTTCACCACCGAGACTTCCGCTTTCATTGTGACGGAAACGGTTTTCATCAATCAGGAAGAAACTGACTTCCACGCCCAGCGAAGCGGCCCAGCTTTCGAGCAGGCTACATTTACGCTGCAACAGCTGGCGCTCTTCGCTATCCAGCCAGGATTGGTGGCAGACCCAGATATCAAGGTCGGAAGAACAGCTTTGCCCTACCGAAGAGGTACTGCCCATTGAGTAAACACCAGTGATCGGCAGTTCGCCCTTGGGAGGTTCCTGCGGTGACATGCCGCGGTACAGTTCCAGTTCGTTGAGGTAGTGGCGTTGGGTTTCATCAGGCGTGTAAAAGCATATGCCTTTGGGAACGTTACCATCGAGGTAACCCGGCATCAGAGGGTGGTGGTAGTGCAATAATGTCGGCAGCAGACTGTATACCTGCTGGAAAGCAGGCCCCATGGCAGCAAGCGCGCGATCCACACGCAGTTGATTTATGGCATCCAGTCTCTGTTTCAGAGTCTCAATATAGAGGTACAAGACGTATCGCCTGATGTTGCTATCCGTCATGTTGTCGATTACTGCGGCGCAAGCGCTCACAATTAATCGTCATCAATTCGGATAAACCGTATGTCAAAAATAACCGTTACCTGTTTTTCGCCCGTATTTTTTTGTGCGGTACAGCCGAAAAAATGGTCTAAAACGTGATCAATTTAACACCTTGCTCATTGACCGTAAAGAAAGATGCGCTACATACAAGTGTAGCACCGTTCGTTACGTGTAAATTCCTTCATACGGTCGGAAGGTTTCTCGTCATTATTCACTGCCACTGATGATGCAGCAGCTTTTCCTCTCACTTACGTTTGAGCGTAACGCTGACATCCCTTTGATAAGGATGTTAGGATGGTCAATGATTGATAATGACGGTAACAAGCATGTTAGACAATGTTTTGAGAATTGCCACACGCCAAAGCCCCCTTGCGCTCTGGCAGGCACATTATGTCAAAGACGCTTTAATGGCAAATCACCCCGGTCTGATCGTGGAACTGGTTCCTATGGTAACCCGTGGCGATGTGATCCTTGATACCCCGCTGGCGAAGGTCGGAGGGAAAGGGTTGTTTGTTAAAGAGCTGGAAGTCGCGCTGCTGGAAAAACGCGCCGATATCGCCGTGCATTCCATGAAGGATGTGCCGGTTGAATTCCCTGACGGTCTTGGACTGGTCACCATTTGCGAGCGAGAGGATCCGCGTGATGCTTTCGTCTCAAATAAGTACAACACGTTGGATGACCTTCCCGCGGGTAGTATTGTCGGGACATCCAGTTTGCGTCGCCAGTGCCAGTTGGCAAAGCGTCGCCCGGATCTCGTCATCCGTTCGCTGCGCGGTAACGTTGGTACGCGCCTCGGCAAACTCGATAACGGCGATTATGACGCCATTATCCTGGCGGTGGCCGGGTTAAAACGTTTAGGGCTTGAGTCGCGAGTCCGTACCGCACTGCCGCCGGAAGTATCCTTGCCCGCAGTCGGGCAAGGCGCTGTTGGCATAGAGTGCCGACTGGACGATATGCGCACTCAGGCGCTGTTAGCGCCGCTCAATCATGAAGAGACCGCACTACGCGTAACAGCCGAACGCGCCATGAACACCCGCCTCGAAGGGGGATGTCAGGTACCTATCGGCAGCTATGCCGAACTCATCAACGGTGAGATTTGGCTACGCGCGCTGGTCGGCGCGCCTGACGGATCGCAGATGGTATGCGGAGAACGTCGCGGCGCCCCGCAGGATGCAGAAAAGATGGGCATCTCTCTGGCAGAAGAGCTACTGGAAAACGGTGCGCGCGCCATTCTGGCTGAAGTTTATAACGGAGAAGCACCCGCATGAGTATTCTGGTCACCCGCCCGTCTCCCGCAGGGGAAGAGTTAGTGAGCCGTCTGCGCACACTGGGGCAGGTGGCCTGGAGTTTTCCGCTCATCGAGTTTTCCCCGGGTCGGGAACTGGCAACACTCGCCTCCCGACTGTCGGCGTTGACGGATAACGATCTGGTTTTTGCCCTCTCGCAGCACGCTGTCACCTTTGCCGATGCCGAACTTCAGCAACAAGGGAAAAGCTGGCCTTCCCTTCCGCATTATTTTGCCATTGGCCGCACAACGGCGCTGGCGCTGCATACTGTTAGCGGCTGCAATATTCACTATCCTCTGGATCGGGAAATCAGCGAAGTCTTGCTACAATTACCTGAATTACAAAATATTGCGGGAAAACGCGCGCTTATTTTACGCGGCAACGGCGGTCGGGAACTGATAGGTGAAACCCTGACGGCGCGCGGAGCCGATGTTGATTTTTGTGAATGTTATCAACGCAGTGCAAAAAATTACGATGGTGCGGAAGAAGCAATGCGCTGGCAATCTCGCGGCGTGACCACGGTGGTGGTCACCAGCGGAGAGATGTTACAACAGCTCTGGTCGCTCATTCCGCAGTGGTATCGTGAGCACTGGTTACTACGCTGTCGGCTGCTGGTCGTCAGTGAGCGTCTGGCGCACCTCGCCCGGGAACTGGGCTGGCAAGATATTAAGGTCGCTGATAACGCCGACAACGATGCGCTACTACGCGCATTACAATAACTCTCATAATGGGATGCCATAATGACGGAACAAGAAAAATCCTCCGCCGTGGTTGAAGAGACCAGGGAGGCCGTGGAAACCACAGCACAGCCAGTCAATACTGAAAAAAAGGCTAACAACAGCACGGCGCTGATTCTGAGCGCGGTGGCGATTGCTATTGCGCTGGCAGCAGGTGTGGGGCTGTATGGCTGGGGGAAACAGCAGGCAACAACGCAGACGGCAACCAGCGATGCGCTGGCGAACCAGCTGACGGCGCTGCAAAAAGCGCAAGAAAACCAAAAAGCTGAGCTGGAAGGCATTATTAAACAGCAGGCAACGCAGCTTGATGAAGCCACTCGCCAGCAGGCCGCACTGGTCAAACAGCTTGATGAAGTTCAGCAAAAAGTCGCCACTATTTCCGGCAGCGATGCCGGGACATGGCTGCTGGCGCAGGCTGATTTTCTGGTAAAACTGGCCGGTCGTAAATTATGGAGCGATCAGGACGTTACCACCGCAGCGGCGTTGCTGAAAAGCGCCGACGCCAGTCTGGCTGATATGAACGACCCGAGCTTAATTTCCGCCCGTCGTGCGATTACTGACGATATCGCGAGCCTCTCGGCGGTAACTCAGGTCGACTATGACGGCATTATCCTGAAAGTGAATCAGCTCGCTAACCAGATAGATAACCTGCGTCTGGCCGACAACGACACCGACGATTCACCGATGGACTCCGACAGCAGTGAGCTGTCCAGCTCAATTAGTGAATGGCGCGTCAACCTGCAAAAAAGTTGGCAGAGTTTTATGGACAGCTTTATCACTGTTCGCCGTCGAGATGAAACCGCCGTCCCGCTGCTGGCACCGAACCAGGACGTTTACTTACGTGAGAACATTCGTTCTCGCCTGTTAGTAGCCGCCCAGGCCGTACCGCGTCATCAGGAAGAGACATACCGCCAGGCGCTGGAAAATGTCTCCACCTGGGTACGCGCCTACTACGACACCGACGATGCAACCACCAAAGCTTTCCTGGAAGAGGTAGACCAGCTGAGCCAACAAAGCATCAGTATGGATGTGCCAGAAACGCTGCAGAGCCAGGCTATTCTCGACAAATTAATGCAGACCCGTGTTCGTAATTTACTGGCGCAGCCTGTCACAGCGCCGGTTGCCGCCGCTCCTGCTCCTTCGGCAGACCATCCGGCAACCGCGCCGCAAGGAGAATAATGATGCTAAAAGTATTATTGCTCTTTGTACTGTTGATCGCCGGGATCGTCGTTGGTCCAATGATTGCCGGTCATCAGGGCTACGTGCTGATCCAAACCGATAATTACAACATTGAAACCAGCGTGACGGGCCTGGTGATCATCCTGATCGTCGCGATGGTCGTTCTGTTTGCGATTGAATGGTTGCTGCGCCGAATTTTCCGCACCGGCGCGCATACCCGCGGATGGTTTGTCGGCCGTAAGCGTCGCCGCGCCCGCAAACAGACCGAACAAGCGCTGCTCAAGCTGGCAGAAGGCGATTATCAGCAGGTTGAAAAGCTGATGTCGAAAAACGCCGATCATGCTGAACAACCAGTAGTGAATTATCTGCTGGCGGCAGAAGCGGCCCAGCAACGTGGCGATGAAGCGCGCGCGAATCAACACCTTGAGCGTGCAGCTGAACTGGCCGGGAATGATACGATCCCGGTAGAAATCGCTCGCGTTCGTCTGCAACTGGCGCGTAATGAAAATCACGCCGCACGCCACAGCGTAGACAAGCTGCTGGAGGTGACGCCACGTCATCCGGAAGTGCTGCGTCTGGCTGAGCAGGCCTACATTCGCACCGGCGCATGGAGTTCGTTACTGGATATCATTCCATCTATGGCTAAAGCGCATGTGGGTGATGAAGAGCATCGCGCTATGCTGGAACAACAGGCATGGGTTGGCTTGATGGATCAGGTCCGCGCCGATCAGGGCAGTGAGGGACTACGTGCCTGGTGGAAAAACCAGAACCGTAAAACCCGTCATCAGGTTGCCCTGCAGGTAGCGATGGCTGAACATCTGATTGAGTGCGACGATCATGATACGGCGCAGCAGGTCATCATTGACGGTCTGAAACGTCAGTATGACGACCGTCTGGTGCTGCCGATCCCGCGCCTGAAAACCAACAACCCGGAACAGATAGAAAAAGTGCTGCGCCAGCAGATTAAGGCCGTAGGCGATCGCCCGTTGCTGTGGAGCACGCTGGGGCAATCGTTAATGAAGCATGGTGAATGGCAGGAAGCCACGCTCGCCTTCCGTGCAGCGCTCAAACAGCGCCCGGACGCCTACGACTACGCCTGGCTTGCTGACGCGCTGGACAGACTGCATCAGCCGGAAGAGGCCGCCACCATGCGCCGTGATGGCCTGATGTTGACGCTGCAGAACAACAATCCCCCGCAGTAATTCCCTCTTGCCCGGTGGCGCTTCGCTTACCGGGCCTACCGTCTACACAAAATCATTTAAGATGCATAAAAAAACGCCCGCTCGGTAAGGAGCAGGCGTTAAACAGGTCTGTATGACAACATAATGGGTGCTTCACTCAACGTTATGTCCATGGTGTTTGATGAGGCCTGAGCGACATCTGTCTGTGGACGATAAGCACCGTAAACGGCTCTGCATCATTCCTGAGTTTATGAGGCCTGATGGCGAACATAAGAGATGGAATGAGCATCTACCCGTATATTATCGCACAACGCATGCCACGATTGCACTGCAAAAACCAGGTATTCGAACTTTTTAAGACATCAGGTAATTCGCGGGAATAAGGGCTGTGAAGGGAAATCAGAAAACAAAAAACCCCGCCGAAGCGGGGTTCAAAATTGGTCGGCGAGAGAGGATTCGAACCTCCGACCCACTGGTCCCAAACCAGTTGCGCTACCAAGCTGCGCTACTCGCCGTTTTACTGCTTTTTGAATTTTTAGTTCAATTCTTTAAGTCGTGGTGCGAGGGGGGGGACTCGAACCCCCACATCCTAAGGACACTAACACCTGAAGCTAGCGCGTCTACCAATTCCGCCACCTTCGCATTTCACAACTTTAAATTAATGGGGTGGCTAATGGGATTCGAACCCACGACAACTGGAATCACAATCCAGGGCTCTACCAACTGAGCTATAGCCACCACTGCAAATCTTTTACGCGGTATTAAAACCACCGCAGCTCCGGCACCTAACTAAATGGTGCGCCCGACAGGATTCGAACCTGAGACCTCTGCCTCCGGAGGGCAGCGCTCTATCCAGCTGAGCTACGGGCGCTTAGCGCCGTTGCGGGGCTGGATATTACGGAGGTCTCGGTCTTCTGTCTAGTGCTTTTTTAAAATAAATTATCGTTTGGTCATGGTTTGTGCGTTTTGTCGCTTATTCCCGCAATTTATGGGCTGTGCCATGACGATTCAGGCCAAAAGCCTTATAAATGAGCGTCACGCCCAGTAAGAAGATAATGCCAACAAATAGCGACATTCGGGTATCTTCATTGAAGTACATGCCGATTAATACGCAAATCAGGAACGCCATCGTCAAATAATTTGCCCACGGGAACAAAATCGAGCGGAAAGGATGACTGGCGATCGCCGCTTTATGCGCCTGACGGAAACGCAGCTGGCTTATCAGGATCACAAACCACGGCACCATCCCCGGCAGCACGCTGGCGCTATAAACATACACGAACACACGCTGCGGGTTGGGAATGATGTAGTTCAGGCACGAACCAATCAGCAGGATCGCGATAGAAATCGCCACACCAGCAACTGGCACGCCATGGCGAGAGACTTTTCCCACAACAGCAGGTAGCTGGCGATTCTTTGCCAACGCGTAGAGCATACGCCCACAGCTGTACATGCCGCTGTTACAGCCTGACAGCGCCGCCGTCAGGACCACAAAGTTAATAATCCCTGCCGCGGCGGTAATACCAATCTTGGCAAAAGTGAGCACAAATGGGCTGCCGTTGCTGCCAATCTCGTTCCACGGGAAAATAGTGACGATAACAAAGATCGCGCCGACGTAGAAAATCAGGATACGCCACAGCACCTTCCCCACCGCGCTACGCAGCGTGACCTGGGGGTTCTTCGCCTCACCCGCAGTAATGCCGATCAGCTCCACGCCCTGGTAGGACGCCACAACAATACACAATGCCGTCAGGAAGCCCTTCCAGCCGCCGGCAAAGAAGCCGCCATGCTCGGTCAGGTTGCCAAAGCCAATCGCCTGGCCGCCATTGCCAAAGCCGAAGAAAATCACTCCTAACCCAATGACGATCATCACAATGATAGTGGTCACTTTGATCATGGCAAACCAGAATTCAATTTCACCATACAGGCGAACCGCGGCGAGGTTTGCCAGCGCAACCAGCCCGACAGCAATCAGGGCGGGTATCCATTGTGCCATTTCCGGGAACCAGAACTGTACGTACACCCCGATAGCGGTAATCTCTGATATCCCCACCGCCATCCACATAAACCAGTATGACCAGGCGGTGAGATAGCCAAAGAAGGGACTCATATAACGGTGCGCGTAAACAGCGAATGAACCGGCAACCGGCTCGAGGAATAACATCTCCCCCATGGAACGCATAATGAAAAAGACGAACAGCCCCGCGACGATATACGCCAGCAGGACCGAAGGCCCCGCCCATTTCAGGGTACTGGCGGCGCCCATAAACAGTCCGACGCCAATAGTGCCTCCAAGGGCAATTAATTCGATGTGACGAGCCTCCAGCCCACGCTGTAGCTCAGGTTTGTTCTCGGCCATAAATCCTCTTGATGTGTTTGCATGCTGTCCGGTATTACCGGTTCTCGTTATGGGTACATCTTGTTATTCCATAACAGGCCATACGGCACCGACCGCTTAACGGTTGGCGCCAAAACACCACGGCACTGTAATGATTGTTGCGAATGGTTTCCTAAAATCGCTTAAATGGCAATTAAAGCATTCAAAAAATGAATAGATTGTGCGAGAAAGCAGCGATTATGTTGTGAATAAGTAGCGTGATTAGCAGATCACGCTACTTATCAGAGGAGAGAGCGTCAGAGGTTGCCGGTATAGTGCCAACGGAGATAGCGCAACAAACGAAGTTGACGGGTGATACGGCTCGGCTGTGACAGTAAGCGATACAGCCACTCCAGCCCCAGATTTTGCCAGAGTTTAGGCGCCCGCTTAACGTGACCGGTAAAGACGTCGTAGGTACCACCCACCCCCATATACAGCGCTTCAGGGTGGATCTTCCGGCAATCACGCATAAAAATTTCTTGTTTCGGCGACCCCATCGCCACCGTCACAATTTGCGCACCGCTGGCGTGGATACGCTCAAACAATTCCTGACGCTGCTCCGGCGTAAAATAACCGTCCTGGCTACCCACAATGTTCACATGCCACTGCGCACGCAATTTGGCTTCGGTTTGCGCCAGAACCTCAGGCTTGCCGCCAATCAGGAAAACAGGCGTTCCCTCCTGCCCGGCTCTCGCCATTAGCGCTTCCCAGAGATCGGCCCCCGCTACGCGTGAAACCTGCGCCTGCGGGAATTTTTTACGCACCGAACGCACCACGCTAATGCCATCCGCATATTTGAACTCAGCGGCGTTAATCAGATCCCACACTTCAGGGTTATCTTCTGCCGTCAGCATTTTCTCGGCATTGATAGCCACCAGCGTCCCAGGCCTGAGGCGTCCTTCGGCAAACAGGTAATTTAGCGCGTGTTGCATATCGCGCCAGCCAATCAGTTGTAACCCGCGCAGCGAATAGAGTGGCGCAGTTGTGTTATCTGTCATTACGATCCTTCAATCTGTGTCCGGGGCAGCGATTTAATTCGTTTATGGATAAGTCCCGCGCTATCGAATAGCCAGAACAGCAATTTTGCCGCCAGCAGACAAACGCCGAAAATCACGAGGAAAAAGACCACTCGCGAGACAAACGAATCCAGTCCTTCACGTGCCAAAACGATCATATTGAAAATGGCGCCAAAACAGAAACTGTGCAAAATGGCCGCCTTGTAGCGATTGGTTTCGCGGTTACCTAATTCATATAGCCAGTCGAACCATTTAATGATTAACCCGACGACAATCGCGCCTAACGGTATAAACAGCGCCCCGCCCATCACCACCAGCGAACCAATTAACGTTGGCGAAATCGCCAGCCCCGAGTGGTTGTTCAACACCTCCCAGGTAAAGTAGTTCGCGGAGTTGAGTACGATACTCGGGCGCCCAGGCCACAGCCAGGAGGGGATAAAGACGTAGAAATCACGGACGATCGGCGCCAACCCCTGGAACTCAATATTGTGGTAGTTCTGCAGCAACAGCGCCAGATTTTCCCATGGCGAGAAGGTATCACGCGTCAGGTACAGGAACGTATAGAACGCCTCGTCACCGCTCACGTTCATCCCGTAGCGTTTCAGCGCCAGCCAGAACATACCGACGATGCCCAACACGCCTGCGGCGGCCAGCATCCACAGCGAAATCCAACCGCGAATAATGCCGATAAACAGGAAGATGGCAAACGCAATAATAATATTGGCGCGCGTTCCCCCCACAATCATATAGGTCAACAAGCCAAACGCGACGGTGCTTACCAGGAAGAACAGCCACGCTTTGCTGTCCTGGCGCAGGAAGTAGACCACCAACATTGCCGGAATGAAGAAGTAGAAGAAGCGCTTCAACGCCACTCCAGAGACTTCACTGGAAAAAATCTGGCTGTAGGATTGCAGTCTGAACAGCAGGAACCCATTGTGCATAAAAAAGACGCCCACGCTCACCAACGCAATCGCCATCAGGATAACCCAGGTCAAATGGGCCTCCACGCGATTGATAGTAAATAGCGGCCTGCGCGGCTTATTCTCTACGCGCTTACGTAAGCGCGTTTTATACGTCACGTAGTAAACGGCATAGAAACAGGCGGCTGACAGCAAAGCCTGCAGCAGGATCTCCGGTGGTGCTACCGCCACATCAAAACGGAACACCAGGATGCTGGTCAGCGGGAATCCGAAGAAGAACGTCAGCAAAAACAGCAACGAGAAAAAGACGTTGAAGTTAAAACGCACGCGGCGGAATTCAAACCAGGTCAGCGTGGCGATAAACAAAGTGGAGAGCAGCCAGACCACCAGCAGACCGCTGAATTGCATCAGGCTCATTTGGTTTCTCCTGAAGCAATGCGCAGCGCGTGATGCCACGGCTGCAGATAATTCGGGCTAAAGAAGGTGATCGTATTTTTATCTACCAACGCCAGTTGGCGCTGCGCTTCGCGTACGAGACCTTCATTGAGTTGATCTGTCGTAAACAGGACCGGGATATTTTGCTCTGCCATATCCTGCCAGAAAGGATTTTCACGGTTGAGCACGCACGGGATACCGGCCTGGATTAACAAACACAGGGTGCCGATCCCTTGCTGGCGGGCAAAAATAAAGTAGCCCAGATCGCACTGACGCAGTAGTGCCAGATAGGCATCAAACTCCAGTTTTTCACTCAATATTTGCAAATTATCAGCGCTAAATAGTGCCAGACCCGCCTGACGAACCTCATCGATATAGGTCGTATTATTCGCAGGATACCCCATCGGCACTATCACATTCACCGTATCACCAAACTGCTGGTGAACAGCATGTAGCGCGGCAATATGCTCATTGCTGCGATCGCCAGAGTTGCCAACCAACACCGTCATCTTACCGCTGCGCTGACTTTCACTGCTCAGATTATTGAGCGAGGGATCCATCCGCGTTGGGAAATAGAGCAGCTCGCCACGAACGTGCGGATGCTGCCCAGCGAAATAACGTAAATCGCCGCGCGTAGCAAACACGCAGCCCACGCGATTCTGCGCCATGCGACGAATCGGGTAAAACAGGCGGAATTTCAGCCCACTGGAAACTTCATATAAATCCGCGCCCCAGATGTGCCAGTAAAACTGCTCCGGTTTAATTCCCCCGCTCAGCAGCGCCAGCCACAGGCTGGTGTTGAACTGACCATGAAAGAAGAAGCGCTGCTGGCGATTCGCTTTCGCCTTCGCAATAACCGCCTGGGCCAGCGCCTTTTTCCCGTCGTAGAAACTCAGCGATAACGCCGGGCAGCTCTCACTGAATCCAGCATCCTGGCCTGCAACCATAAACGTGCGCGCGTGCTCGCTCGTCGCAGCCAGCGAATCGTTAAAAAACCGCAGCACGGTTTGGTTATGGTGAGGGATATCCGATCCCAGAACGTGAATCAGTACAGTCATGCCCGCCTACGCCAGAGTAAAAACACGCCACAACAAAGAGAAAAATAGACGATGTATGTTGCCATATACGCCTGCGCTGCTCCCAGAGCACCGTGTGCCGGGATCAGCCAGTGGGCAAACGCCGTCAATAACATGAACTGGCTAATTTCAGCCAAAATATAAAACCGCAACGACGCTTTCGCGATCACCAGATAACCAAAAACGTAAGCGCCAACTTTCAGTACATCGCCGACCAGTTGCCAGGCAAACAGGTCGCGCATGGCGGTGAATTTTGCGGAAAAGAGCAGCCAGATCGCAAAATCACGCAATAGCCAGACGGTAAAGCTCGCGGCGGCAACCGCCGGCAGCACAAACTTCAACGACTTAATGACCTCGCGGGTAATGTCACGCTTTTCGGTCAGCCGCGACAACGTCGGCAGCAAGTAAACGCTGAATGAGGCGGTAATAAATTGCAGATAAGCATCGGAGATACTGCTGACTCCCTGCCAGATCCCCACATCATCCCAACTGTACTGCGCCGCCAGCAGGTTTCGCATCATCACATATGCCACAGGCAGCGTCACAGAGGTAATCAGCGCCATCAGCGTAAACTTGCTTAGCTGCCCGGCCAGACCATGGTCCCACGAGGGCTTCAGGTAATGCAGCGGAATAGTTCCACGCTTAAGCAGCATAATGATGGCAGGGATAACGACCAGCGCTGGCACCAGGGCCAGACCCAGCAAGGCGCCTTCATAGCCCCCAAAGCGATAGCAGCCATAGTAAGCTACTACGCCCACCAGGCTACCCACAATCAGCGACAGCGCGTTGCCTGCCGCATCGCGGAAGCCTTTCATCAGCGCCAGCAGCAGGTTAGCCCAGGCGATGCCCATCTGCACCAGCGCAACCAGTCGAACCAGCCCCTGATAATGCGTATGGCCAAACAACCCCTGACTGATCGGCGCGGCCGCCAGCAGAAAAACCGCCGCCATCAGCGTAGAAAATCCCATTACCATTGCGGAAGATGTACCGACCACCTTACGGAGCCGGGCCGGATCGTCATGGTGCTGCGCAACGTATTTCGTGACGCCGTTGAAAATGCCGGCCCCCGCCAATACGCCCAGCACAGTGACCATTTGGCGAAAATTACCCGCCTGACCCACACCTGCCGGGCCAAAGGAGACGGCCAATAACTTCACCACTAGCAAACCCGCACCAATTTTTACCAGCGTACTGGCCGCCGTCCATAAGGACGCTTTAGCAAGCGACATATCAGGCGAAGTAATTGAGTAATGTCGAAATTACCGTTCGCTGGTTAACCGGCGACAGGTTATAGAACAGCGGTAAACGTAGCAGACGCTCGCTCTCTTTGGTGGTGTAACGATCCACACCGGCAAACACGCCAAATTTATCGCCAGCCGGGCAATCATGCAGCGGAATATAGTGGAACACCGCCATAATTTCGGCTTCTTTGAGGAAGTTAATTAATGCAGTGCGATCGTCGATATCGCGCAGCTTGATATAAAACATATGCGCGTTCTGCACACACCCCTCCGGTATAGAGGGCAGGTCAATACGTCCGGCACGCGCCAGCGGTTCGAGGGCATCATAGTAATTCTGCCACAGCGCCAGACGTTGCTGGTTAATACGGTCGGCCGCTTCCAGTTGCGCCCACAGATAGGCAGCCTGCAGATCGGACATCAAATAGCTGGAGCCGATATCGCGCCAGGTATACTTATCTACCTGACCACGGAAAAACTGGCTACGGTTCGTCCCTTTTTCACGAATAATCTCGGCACGTTCGACTAATTTTTTATCATTGATCAGCGTCGCGCCACCTTCACCGCCTGCGGTGTAGTTTTTAGTCTCATGGAAGCTAAAGCAGCCGATGTGACCAATCGTCCCCAGCGCCCGACCTTTATAAGTCGACATCACGCCCTGAGCCGCATCTTCGACCACATACAGGTTATATTTAGCGGCCAGCGCCATAATGGTATCCATTTCACAGGCCACGCCCGCGTAATGTACTGGCACAATAGCGCGGGTTTTGTCGGTAATAGCCGCTTCAATCAGCGTTTCGTCAATGTTCATGGTATCCGGACGGATATCAACAAAGACGATTTTCGCCCCGCGCAAAACGAATGCGTTAGCCGTAGAAACAAATGTGTAGCTCGGCATGATGACTTCATCGCCAGGCTGAATGTCCAACAGCAATGCCGCCATCTCAAGCGATGCGGTACAAGATGGCGTCAACAGAACTTTCTCGCTGCCAAAATGCTGCTCCAGCCACTGCTGACAGCGGCGGGTAAAGCCGCCGTCGCCACACAGTTTGCCGCTGTTCATCGCAGACTGCATGTAATCGAGTTCAGTTCCCACCACCGGCGGTGCATTAAATGGAATCATCGTGTCACCTGTATAACCAATACGCGGTGCTTTCCACATTCGCACCACTGTGTATGTAACGTTTAAGCGCGGCGGTGTTACCCATTTGGGTTGCCACGCGCAATGTTGTTTTACCGCGGGCCTGCGCCCAGCAAAGCGCAGCCAGCATTAGTTCTTCGCCCGCGCCACGCCCAGCCAGTAGGCCAATTCGCGCCTCGGTCGCATTCAGTTCGCGCAGCGAGACATAACCACGAATTTCACCTGTCGGCGTGCGTAAAACGAGGCATTGATGATCGAACGTCCCCAGCACCGCATTTTCAATCCACTGCGCATAAAAGCGCGAACTGGCATCTGCGGCATACCACGGGGCGCGAAAACGGCTTTGCGCGAACGCCTGTTCCGCCAGGCGGCGTAACGCCGGAATATCCGTAATTTGAGCAATCTGCGCGTCAGTGTTGCCACTGGTAGATGCCACTGGCAGCACAAAATCCACTTCGCCTTCGACCAGTGAGAAACCTAACTGCTGCAAAGCATCTAATTCATGGATATTTGCGGCAGGAATTTTTGCCTGTACCCGCGACCAGGGACGTAACGCATCCTCCGTCAGAACCGGCGCGTGTTGGTCAAAACGTATAATGGCGCTATTCACGCCAAAAAACGTATTTTCCCAGCTAAGCGGCTCAATACTGGCGCGGACGAGCACGAAGCAGCTCCAGCAAATATTGGCCGTACCCCGTTTTAGCCAGCGAACTGGCGGCACGTTTCACGCCTTCATCATCCAGCCAACCGTTACGCCAGGCGATCTCTTCCAGACAGGCTATTTTAAAGCCCTGACGTTTTTCTACCGTCTGCACAAACGTGCTCGCTTCGATCAAACTGTCATGCGTCCCGGTATCCAGCCAGGCAAAGCCACGTCCAAGCAATTCTACCGTCAGATGCCCGTCATCAAGATACATCTGATTGATTGACGTAATCTCCAGTTCTCCACGCTCAGAAGGTTTCACGCGTTTTGCGTATTCCACCACTTTACTGTCATAGAAATAAAGGCCGGTTACCGCCCAGTTAGATTTCGGTGCTTTCGGCTTCTCTTCCAGAGAGATAGCGCGAAAACTGTCGTCAAACTCCACAACACCAAAACGTTCAGGATCCATCACCTGGTAACCAAACACCGTCGCACCTTCTGTGCGGGCAGCTACATGACGTAGTTTTGGACTGAAGCCCTGACCAAAGAAGATATTATCCCCTAATACCAGACATGACGGTTCACCGTTAAGGAACGTTTCACCAATGATAAATGCCTGCGCTAATCCATCCGGGCTGGGTTGCTCGGCATAGTGCAGTTCAATGCCGAACTCAGAGCCATCGCCTAACAAACGCTGGAAATAACCTTTATCTTCCGGCGTGGTAATAATCAGAATTTCGCGAATTCCCGCCAGCATTAGCACTGAAAGCGGGTAGTAAATCATCGGCTTATCGTAAATGGGCAATAGCTGCTTCGATACGCCACGCGTAATGGGATACAGGCGAGTACCTGAGCCACCCGCCAGAATGATACCTTTCATGCGTTGTCTCCTCCGGGAGCCAAAACCAGGCTGTTAGCCCTTCAGACCTAAACGTTCGCCCTGATAGCTGCCATCCTGCACGGGTTTCCACCATGCCTGATTATCCAGATACCACTGCACGGTTTTGCGCATTCCGCTTTCAAACGTTTCCTGCGGTATCCAGCCTAATTCACGCGAAATTTTCGACGCGTCAATGGCATACCGCACATCATGACCCGGGCGATCGTCAACAAAAGTGATCAAGTCTCGGTACTGTGCAATACCCTGCGGTTTTTGCGGCGCCAGCTCTTCCAAAAGGCTACAAACCGTTTCGACAACGTCCAGGTTTTTACGCTCATTGTGGCCACCAATATTATAGGTTTCCCCAATCGCGCCCGTTGTCGCCACGCAATAGAGCGCCCTGGCATGATCTTCTACGTACAACCAGTCGCGGATCTGTTGCCCATTGCCGTATACCGGCAGCGGTTTCCCAGCCAATGCATTGAGGATCATCAGCGGGATGAGTTTTTCCGGGAAATGATAGGGGCCATAGTTGTTAGAGCAGTTAGTAATGAGCGTTGGCAGGCCATAGGTTCGCAACCACGCGCGTACCAGATGATCGCTGCTGGCTTTCGACGCGGAATAAGGACTACTCGGCGCATACGGTGTGCTTTCAGTAAAGAAATCATCCGTCGAATGGAGATCGCCATACACCTCATCAGTTGAGATATGGTGGAAGCGAAACGCCGATTTTTTCTCGCTGGCCAATGCACTCCAGTAAGCGCGCGCCGCTTCCAACAGCGTGTAGGTTCCCACAATGTTGGTTTCGATAAAGGCAGCCGGACCATCAATGGAGCGATCGACATGGCTTTCTGCCGCCAGATGCATCACGCAGTCTGGCTGGTATTGTTGAAACACCTTGTCGAGCGATGCCCGATCGCAGATATCAACTTTCTCAAAGGCAAAACGGTCATTCTGTGCAACCGGCGCCAGCGACATCAGATTCCCGGCATAGGTCAGCTTATCGACCACAACCACCGCATCCTGGGTCTCATGAATAATATGCCGTACAACCGCCGAGCCGATAAACCCCGCGCCACCGGTAACCAGAATTCGTTTCATTAGCGCCAGACCCCTTTGGTATCAACGATGTATTGCTGAAGAACCGCATCGCCTTTAATGGCTTTAAATTCATTATGGTCGACCAGCATGACCAGCACATCGGCGCTTTCCAGCGCATCGTCCAGCGTCGCCAGTTGGCAAATGCCGTCCAGTTTTTTCGGCAATTGATGGATATTCGGTTCCACCACCAATGTTTCGCCTTTGTGCCAATGCGCGATGCTTTGCGCAATTCCCATCGCCGGACTTTCACGCAAATCATCAATATTCGGTTTAAAAGCCAAACCAAAGCAGGCGATTTTCACTTCGCTGGCCCGTTTGTTGGTATCTGCCAGACAGTCGGCTACAGCTGCTTTTACCCGATCGACGACCCAATGAGGCTTACCATCATTAACCTCGCGTGCGGTACGGATCAGTTTCGCCTGCTGCGGGTTCTGCGCCACAATAAACCACGGATCGACCGCGATACAGTGCCCACCAACGCCCGGTCCTGGTTGCAGAATATTTACACGCGGATGACGGTTTGCCAGGCGAATCAGTTCCCAGACATTAATCCCCTGATCGGCGCAAATTAACGATAATTCATTAGCGAAGGCGATATTGACGTCGCGGAAGCTATTCTCAGTCAGCTTGCACATTTCCGCGGTACGGGCGTTGGTTACGACACATTCGCCCTCAAGGAAGATGTTATACAGCTCACTGGCGCGCGCGGAACAGACGGAAGTCATCCCGCCGATCACGCGGTCGTTTTTAATCAGTTCAACCATGACCTGGCCTGGCAACACGCGCTCCGGGCAATAAGCAATATTCACATCGGCCTGTTCACCGACCTGCTGCGGAAACGTCAGGTCAGGCCGCATTTCTGCAAGCCATGCGGCCATCTGTTCAGTTGCCCCGACAGGTGACGTCGATTCAAGTATCACTAATGCGCCTTTTTTCAGCACCGGCGCGACAGACTTAGCCGCAGCTTCAACGTAGACCATATCGGGTTCATGCTCTCCCTTGAATGGGGTAGGCACAGCAATCAGATATGCATCAGCTTCTACGGGAGTGATGGTTGCACGAAGAAATCCGTTTTCGACCGCCGTTTTCACCACGGCGCCCAGATCGGGCTCAACAATGTGAATTTCGCCGCGATTAATAGTATCCACCGCATGTTGATTTACATCTACGCCAATTACATGTTTTTGACGGGAAGCAAAGGCAGCCGCCGTTGGCAGTCCGATATAACCCAGCCCAATGACAGAAATGGTCGTAAAACTCATAGCGATACCCGATTATTTTTTAACGCGTGTAAAATACGGCCACACGCCTGCCCGTCACCATATGGGTTATGGGCACGGCTCATGGTCTGATATTCATTGTCGTCATGCAGCAAACGCGTGACTTCTTCTACGATACGCTGTGGGTCAGTTCCCACCAGACGTACAGTGCCTGCGGTAATGGCTTCAGGCCGTTCCGTTGTTTCGCGCATCACCAGCACAGGTTTCCCCAGAGACGGAGCTTCTTCCTGAATTCCGCCGGAATCGGTCAGGATCAGCCAGGCGTGATTCATCAGCCAGACAAATGGCATGTAGTCCTGCGGTTCAATCAGAATCACGTTTTCAACGTGACCCAGGATGCGGTTGACCGGCTCGCTGACGTTAGGATTCAGGTGTACCGGGTAGACAATCTGCACATTCTGATTAGCCGCGGCAATTTCCGCCAGCGCGTGGCAAATTTGCTCAAAGCCGCGACCGAAGCTTTCCCGACGATGACCGGTCACCAGGATCATCTTTTTGTCAGCGCTCAGGAAAGGGTAATTTTCTGCCAGTTCCGCCCGCAATGCATCACTCGCCAGTACGCGGTCGCGTACCCAGATCAACGCATCAATAACCGTATTGCCAGTGACGAAAATACGATTATCAGGAATAGCTTCCCGTAACAAATTTTGGCGCGAGTTTTCTGTTGGCGCAAAATGATACATAGCCAGACGCCCGGTCAGCGTACGGTTCGCCTCTTCCGGCCAGGGAGAGTAAAGATCGCCGGTACGTAAACCCGCCTCAACATGCCCCACCGGGATGCGCTGATAAAACGCAGCCAAACTGGTGGCAATCGTAGTCGTGGTATCACCGTGAACCAGCACCACATCAGGTTTGAAATCAGCCAGAATTGGCTTTAATCCTTCAAGGATTCGGCAGGTAATTTCTGTTAGCCCCTGACCTGGCTGCATAATATTGAGATCGTAATCAGGTACTATGGAAAAGAGGTTCAACACCTGATCGAGCATCTCCCGATGCTGCGCCGTGACGCAAACTTTCGCATCAAAATCAGGATCTTTTGCCAACGCATGAACCAGAGGAGCCATTTTTATAGCCTCCGGTCGCGTGCCAAATACAGTCAGTACTTTCACATCGATTCTCTTCGGATTGGCAGTGAGGGCCCAGCCCCTCACTGCAACGGTATTGCTAAATCGTGCGGCGACGGGTTAATGCGACACCAGCACCAATCAGAGCCCCAACGATGCCCCACATAATCATCAGGAAGGCACGGCGAGGGCTGTCACGTTTTACTGGCTCTTCCGGCGTACGCAAATAACGATATGTCTGAAAGCGAGGATCCAGAGTTGGCCCAACGTTCAGTGTGTTAAGCATGGCTCGGTTTTGGAAGTAGTCCAGATCAAAGTCCGGACCAACGGACTGTAGGTTTTCGAGTCGCGCCTGCAGCATAGGGCGTCCAAGCAAGAACAGTTCAGAATCCGGCAACTCATCAGCAGGAACATCGGTAGAAGTACGAGAAATGTTATGCTGTTCGGCAATTTTGAGTGCCTGCTCAATATTGTGAACACGGCGGGAGAATATCGATTTCGCCACTTCTTCCTGGCGCTTAACCTGCGCCTTCATCTGCACGGTGCGTGCAGCCCAGGCCCCTTTTAACTCTTCGTTCAGATGACGCGCCGCACGCTGGCTGGCAAAGGCGACGTACTGACGCAGCAGATTGTTGGCATCAGGAGCCGTCTCCGCAATCAGTTTCACACTGTCATTGGTATTACGCATCGCATCGCCAGGCATAAACTGAATGTTATTGATCAGTTCGTCCAGCATCGCCGCATCGGCTTTACTGTTACCCACCATACGCTGCTTATAGTAATCAGTCTGCTGCCAGAATTCACGGCGCGTATCCCAGGAGGCAAGCTGCATGATGAATTCTTTGTAGGCTTCGTCCATCACCGACGGCTGGTCCGCAGATGCGAGACTGGCCTTAATATCCAGGTTACGCAAAAACTGCTGTTGAGAATAGTAACCCCCCAACATATTGACCGTTGGCCTATCTGAAATCGCCGTAGCACTCCACTCCTGACGAGCAAAAAACGTATAGGCAAGAGCGGCTAGCGCAAAGGCGAACGCTATACCGACGATCCACGCCTTCCCTGCCCACAAGGTACGAAACAACCCACGGATATCCAGTTCATTTTCAGCGCTCACGGCGTGTTCTCCCGGTAATGGTTGTGTCATCGTACCCTCAATTTATTTGGTTAAGTTTGGTTTACTTTCACGGTTTCTACGCAGCTTGCGCTTCAAGCGTTTGATAAATCTCGCTACCTTCCAGGCACGTTTAATACAAAAGTCGTATAAAACAAATGCCAGTAAAAAGAGCACCAGCATCACCCATTCCGGAACAACTCGGGAATATTCGGCCAGTACGCCGATAGCAGCCAGAATCGCTGCAGCCAACGTAATCAGGACAAAAGCCTGTCGGGAGGTAAACCCAGCGCGCATAATTAAGTGATGAATATGTTGGCGATCCGGGGAGAAAGGACTCATACCTTTACGTAAGCGACGATACATAATCGCCACCATATCCATTAGCGGAATGGCGATAATCCACAGTGCGGTGACAGGGCTAATAGGATGCGTTTTCCCTTGTGTGGTCTCCAGCAGGATCCAAATTACCGTGAAGCCAATCAGTGTACTGCCTGCATCGCCCATAAAGACTTTATAGCGACGTCCGAGTATCCCCAGGTTCAGCATGATATAAGGCAAAATGGCGGCGATCATGGCAAAACACCAGATAGCCAGGCTCGTCTGGCCATCAAACCACAGGATAAGTCCCATCGCGGCAAATGAAACGCTGGATAACCCGCCTAACAGGCCATCAATGCCATCCACCATATTAAAGGCGTTAATCGCCGCCCAGACGGCAAAAAGGGTAAGGAAATAACCAAAAGGACCGAGCACCATCTCCCAGGGACCAAAAATATACCCCAGGCTTAAAAGATAGAGCTTACCAACCGCCATCATAATGATGCCGATAATGGCCTGGACGGTCGCGCGAATTTTTACACTGATATCAAAACGGTCATCCAGGGCACCGATAAATACCAGTACCCCGGCACAGGCCAGGTAGAGAGTAGCATGCGGGATGTAATAATCGGCGATGAGGAATGTAAAGCAAATGCCTGCGTAAACCGAGATCCCTCCAACCAGCGGAATCAGTCCCTGATGACGTTTGCGGAAGTTGGGTTTATCCACCAATCCTATCTTTTTCGCAACCTTGCGGGCAAAGAAAAGAAACAGCGTTGTGAATAAAAAAATACTGATGAGATCAGTACTTGCTGTCAGTAAATTCACTATACATGCTCTCAAAGAATATCAATATATGAAGTATAACCATCGAGGCGCATATTCAGAAGAGAAACCCGATTCCATATCAGGTGGTTCTGTATGATTATTAACCACAAAATACGAATTATAACACTTCTTCGCCTGGCGGTATGTCATACCGGATTATTGTTATTGTGTCGTTAAGATTACATCTACAAAAGCAAAACGCCACGTAAAAACGTGGCGTTTTCAGATGATGCCAGGATCAGGAACGCTTCATCATGTCGAAGAAGTCGTCGTTGGTCTTGGTCATCGCCAGCTTATTAATGAGGAATTCCATGGCGTCGATTTCACCCATCGGATGGATGATTTTGCGCAGGATCCACATTTTCTGCAGCTCTTCCTGGGTGGTGAGCAGCTCTTCTTTACGGGTACCGGAACGATTGTAGTCGATAGCCGGGAAGACGCGTTTTTCCGCAATCTTACGAGAGAGGTGCAGTTCCATGTTGCCGGTACCTTTAAACTCTTCGTAGATAACTTCATCCATTTTAGAGCCGGTATCGATCAGCGCAGTTGCGATGATGGTCAGGCTGCCGCCCTCTTCCACGTTACGCGCAGCACCAAAGAAACGCTTCGGACGGTGCAGGGCGTTAGCGTCCACACCACCGGTCAGCACTTTACCGGAAGCCGGAACCACTGTGTTATAAGCACGCGCCAGACGGGTGATGGAGTCGAGCAGAATGATAACGTCTTTCTTGTGTTCAACCAGGCGTTTTGCCTTCTCGATGACCATTTCCGCAACCTGAACGTGACGGGATGCTGGTTCGTCAAAAGTAGACGCAACCACTTCACCTTTCACCAGACGCTGCATCTCGGTTACTTCTTCCGGACGTTCGTCAATCAGCAGCACCATCAGCACACAGTCTGGATGGTTGTATGCAATGCTCTGCGCGATATTCTGCAGCAGCATGGTTTTACCCGCTTTCGGCGGAGCAACAATCAGACCACGCTGGCCACGACCGATCGGCGATGCCAGATCCAGTACGCGCGCCGTTAAGTCTTCAGTAGAACCGTTACCACGTTCCATACGCAGACGAGAGTTTGCGTGCAGCGGGGTTAAGTTCTCAAAGAGGATTTTGTTACGGGCGTTTTCCGGTTTGTCGTAGTTGACTTCATTAACTTTCAACAGCGCAAAGTAGCGTTCACCTTCTTTCGGCGGGCGAATCTTACCAGAAATGGTATCACCAGTGCGGAGGTTGAAACGGCGGATTTGGCTGGGAGAAACGTAGATGTCATCAGGACCGGCGAGGTAGGAGCTGTCTGCAGAGCGGAGGAAACCAAATCCGTCCTGCAATATCTCCAGCACACCGTCACCAAAGATATCCTCGCCACTCTTTGCGTGCTGCTTCAGGATGGCAAAAATAATGTCCTGCTTGCGCATACGAGCCAGGTTTTCAAGGCCCATATTTTCGCCGAGAGTGATCAGCTCAGAAACCGGCGTATTCTTTAATTCGGTAAGATTCATAATGGTGTGAGTTCTTAAACTTGGGGTAAATCTCGAACTTAATGTTGTGAATGGTATGGCAGGGTCATCCATGCCTGTTTACGGCCATCGACTCATGTCTGTTCGCTGTCTGGTCACAGGAAAGTACGCAGAACTGAAACGACAAGACGGATTGAGTGATAAGGCCCTGAATCTGTCCACTTCTCGCGCGAGAAACAACGGGAAGTATGGGATGTAACCAGATTCAAACTTAATAAGGTATGTTTAATACGAAGTCAACACTAACTTAGCACGACTCAAGTCGGGCGTCCAGTCATCCGAATCAATTCGAAGTATGGTCGCCCGATCATGAGACTTCCTTACGCCAAATTCGCGTCGAGGAATTCTTTCAACTGACCTTTGGACAGTGCGCCGACTTTAGTCGCCGCTACTTCGCCGTTTTTAAACAGCAGCAGGGTCGGGATACCACGAATACCATACTTCGGCGCGGTGCCTGGGTTTTGGTCAATGTTCAGTTTAGCAACCGTCAGTTTGCCCTGATATTCGTCAGCGATTTCATCCAGAATCGGAGCGATCATTTTGCACGGACCGCACCACTCTGCCCAGAAATCAACAAGGATCGCTCCGTCCGCTTTGAGTACATCCGTGTCAAAACTGTCGTCAGTCAGGTGAATAATTTTATCGCTCATATATAACTCCACAGGAATAAGCCTGGCGTGTTGGTGTAGGCTGTTGGTGTAGCATTAACCAACTAAAGGTTGACTTTATTTCACCGGATACGCTTTCGTAAAGCAATAGTAAGCTGATATTCTACCACACTATGAGCAAAACACATTTAACAGAACAGAAGTTTTCCGACTTCGCCCTGCACCCAAAGGTGATAGAAGCCCTTGAAAATAAAGGGTTTCATAACTGCACGCCCATTCAGGCCCTCGCGCTGCCGCTAACGCTGGCAGGTCGTGATGTTGCAGGGCAGGCGCAAACCGGTACCGGAAAAACGATGGCGTTCCTGACGTCAACGTTTCATTATCTTCTCTCTCATCCCGCGATTGCCGATCGCAAGGTGAACCAACCGCGTGCGTTAATTATGGCGCCAACGCGTGAGTTAGCCGTGCAGATCCACGCCGATGCCGAGCCGCTGGCACAGACCACCGGTCTGAAATTAGGCCTGGCTTATGGCGGCGACGGTTACGACAAACAGCTGAAAGTGCTGGAAAGCGGCGTCGATATTCTTATCGGCACGACCGGTCGTCTCATTGACTATGCAAAGCAGAACCACATTAACCTGGGCGCGATTCAGGTCGTGGTGCTGGATGAAGCCGATCGTATGTACGATCTGGGCTTTATTAAAGATATCCGTTGGCTGTTCCGTCGTATGCCGCCAACCACCCAACGTCTGAACATGCTGTTTTCTGCAACCCTCTCTTATCGCGTCCGCGAACTGGCGTTCGAACAGATGAATAACGCTGAGTACGTTGAAGTCGAACCGGAGCAGAAAACAGGTCACCGCATTAAAGAGGAACTCTTCTATCCTTCCAACGAAGAAAAAATGCGTTTATTGCAAACGCTGATTGAAGAAGAGTGGCCAGATCGCGCCATCGTCTTTGCTAACACCAAGCACCGTTGTGAAGATATTTGGGGCAGCCTCGCTGCGGACGGTCATCGCGTCGGCCTGTTGACCGGTGACGTGGCGCAGAAAAAACGCCTGCGTATCCTGGATGAGTTCACCCGTGGCGATCTCGACATTCTTGTTGCGACTGACGTTGCCGCGCGTGGCCTGCATATCCCAGCCGTAACGCACGTCTTTAACTATGACCTGCCGGATGACTGTGAAGATTACGTTCACCGTATCGGTCGTACGGGTCGTGCTGGCGCAAGCGGTCACTCTATCAGCCTGGCCTGCGAAGAATACGCGCTGAATTTACCTGCAATCGAGACCTATATCGGCCACTCAATTCCGGTCAGCAAGTACAACCCGGATGCGCTAATGACCGATCTGCCGAAGCCGCTGCGCCTGACGCGCCCGCGCACAGGTAATGGCCCGCGTCGTACCGGTGGCGCTCCGCGTAATCGTCGTCGTTCAGGTTAAGAAAAGCTATGCCATACACAAAATCATTCAGCCTTTATCAAGGCGGCAAGAAAACGAATCCCGATGAGCTTACAAAAGTAAGTGATTCGGGTGAGAGAACGCAGCCAACACAGATACAGGTTGAAGGATGAAGTGTATGAACTCTACCTCGTTGTATGCAGCAATCGATCTCGGCTCCAATAGTTTTCATATGCTGGTCGTACGCGAGGTGGCGGGAAGCATCCAGACGCTCACGCGTATAAAACGCAAAGTGCGTCTGGCCGCTGGACTCAACAGCGATTACGTTCTCTCCACAGAGGCGATGGAGCGCGGTTGGCAATGCCTGCGCCTGTTTGCTGAACGCCTGCAGGATATTCCTCAACCACAAATCCGCGTGGTCGCCACGGCAACATTACGCATCGCCGTAAATGCCGATGTATTTATCGCCAAAGCGCAAGAAATCCTTGGCTGTCCTGTCCAGGTCATTAGCGGCGAAGAAGAAGCACGACTGATTTATCAGGGTGTTGCCCACACTACCGGCGGGGCCGATCAGCGTCTGGTCGTTGATATTGGCGGCGCCAGCACTGAACTGGTTACCGGCTCCGGCGCACAAACGACTTCCTTGTTTAGCTTGTCAATGGGCTGCGTCACCTGGCTCGAACGGTATTTTACCGATCGTAATCTGGCGCAGGAAAACTTCGACCAGGCCGAAAAGGCTGCGCGCGAGGTGCTGCGTCCGGTCGCTGACAAACTGCGTTTTCATGGCTGGAAAGTCTGCGTTGGTGCTTCTGGTACCGTCCAGGCGCTGCAGGAAATCATGATGGCGCAAGGCATGGATGAGCGTATCACGCTGGCGAAACTTCAGCAGCTAAAGCAGCGAGCCATTCATTGTGGTCGTCTGGAAGAGCTGGAAATTGAAGGCTTAACGCTGGAACGTGCGCTGGTTTTCCCCAGCGGGCTGGCGATCCTGATTGCCATTTTCACCGAACTGAATATTCAGTGCATGACCCTTGCTGGCGGCGCATTACGCGAAGGGCTGGTCTATGGCATGCTACATCTGGCAGTGGATCAGGATATTCGCAGCCGCACGTTACGTAATATTCAGCGTCGATTTATGGTCGATACAGAGCAAGCGCATCGCGTTGCCATGTTAGCAACTAAATTCCTCGATCAAGTGGAAAATAAGTGGCATCTGGAAGCAATTAGTCGCGAACTGCTGATTAGCGCCTGCCAGCTGCATGAAATTGGGCTGAGCGTTGATTTTAAACAGGCGCCACAGCATGCGGCTTATCTGGTGCGCAATCTCGATCTTCCTGGTTTTACGCCGGCGCAGAAAAAACTGTTAGCCACGCTGTTACTCAACCAGACCAATCCGGTCGATCTCTCTTCGCTCCATCAGCAAAACGCCGTGCCACCCCGCATCGCGGAGCACCTTTGCCGTTTGCTACGACTGGCGATCATTTTCGCCAGCCGTCGTCGCGATGATTTGGTGCCGGAAATTCAGCTGGATGCAAGAGATGAGCACCTGACGGTCATACTACCTGAAGGCTGGCTGGAACATCACCCGCTAGGTAAAGAGCTCATCGATCAGGAAAGTGAGTGGCAAAGCTATGTCCACTGGCCGCTGGAAGTACGTTAATCGTTGATTTGCCGGAAGGCGCTCGCGCTTATCCGGCCTACGGCTTCGCTTTTGCCTTTGCCATCATTGCCCGAATATTGGCAATACTGGCCTGCCCTTTTTGCATCCGTTCCTCAGCACTTACCACTTTACGCTCCTGTTCCCAGATAACGTCATCCTGCGGCAGTTCTAACAGGAAACGGCTCGGTTCCGGGCGTATCAGCTCACCGTACTGACGGCGTTCTTTGCACAGTGTAAAGATGAGTTCTTTCTGTGCGCGGGTAATCCCTACATAAGCCAGACGACGCTCTTCATCTATATTGTCTTCATCAATGCTACTCTGGTGCGGCAAAAATCCTTCTTCCATTCCCACCATAAATACGTAAGGAAACTCCAGCCCTTTTGAAGCGTGCAATGTCATCAACTGCACCTGATCCAGTTCTTCTTCGCTCTCTCCACGTTCCATCATGTCACGCAGGGTAAAACGAGTAACCACCTGGGTCAGGGTCATTGGCTCTTCCAGCTCGCTGCCTTCCAGCATCTCTGTCATCCAGCTAAACAGCGTGTTGACGTTCTTCATGCGCATTTCTGCCGCTTTCGGACTCGGCGAGGTTTCATACAGCCAGGACTCGTAATCAATGCCATGGATAAGATCGCGTACGGCCGCAACGGGTTCACGCTCTGCCAGGCGCTGAATTTCACCCAACCAGTGCGTAAAGCGGGTCAGTGAATCATATCCGCGTCCGGTCAACGTCTGGCTCAGCCCCATGTCAAAGCTGGCGGTAAACAGGCTTTTATTACGCGTCATCGCCCATTCACCCAATTTCTGCAGCGTCGCTGGGCCAATCTCGCGCTTCGGTGTATTAACGATGCGCAGGAACGCGCTGTCGTCATCCGGGTTGCTGAGTACGCGTAGATAGGCCAGCAAGTCTTTAATCTCCGGACGGGAGAAGAACGATGTCCCACCAGAAATCTTGTACGGGATACGGTTCTGCATCAGGAATTTTTCGAACACCCGCGACTGGTGGTTGCCGCGATACAGAATCGCGTAGTCCTTATACTGCGTCTTATTGACGAAGTGATGGGCGATCAGTTCACCGGTGACGCGCTCCGCTTCATGCTCTTCGTTATTGGCGCTCAATACTTTAAGCTCCGCACCATAGCCCAGCTCGGAAAAAAGCCGCTTTTCAAACACATGTGGGTTATTAGCGATGAGAATATTCGCCGCCTTCAGGATGCGCCCGGAGGAGCGGTAGTTTTGCTCCAGTTTAACCACCTGCAAGGCCGGGAAATCTTTGCTCAACAGCACCAGGTTCTGCGGACGCGCGCCGCGCCAGGAGTAGATCGACTGATCGTCATCGCCCACGACGGTGAAACGCGCCCGTTTCCCCACCAGCAACTTCACCAGCTCGTACTGGCTGGTGTTGGTATCCTGATATTCATCCACCAGCAGGTAACGAATTTTGTTCTGCCAGCGCTCGCGCACTTCTTCATTGCGCTGAAGCAGCAGCGTGGGGAGCAGGATCAGATCGTCAAAATCGAGAACGTTACACGCCTTCATATGGGCGTCATACAAACCGTAGCAGTGAGCAAAAATACGATCGCGCTCGCCCTTTGCGCTGGCTGCCGCCTGCGCCGGGGTCATCAGATCGTTTTTCCAGTTGGAGATCGTCGAGATCAGCTGTTGGAGAATAAGCTTATCGTCTTCAATTAGCCCTTCGGTCAGCTCCTTAAGCAGGGCCACCTGGTCGGTATCGTCAAACAGCGAGAAGTTCGACTTCATCCCCAGCGCCGCATATTCACGCTTAATGACATCCAGTCCCAGAGTGTGGAAAGTGGAGATCATCAACCCGCGTGCTTCTTTACGCCCCAGCGTTTGCGCCACGCGCTCTTTCATCTCGCGCGCAGCCTTGTTGGTAAAGGTCACGGCCGCAATATGTCGAGCCTGGTAGCCGCATTCACGAATCAGATGCGCGATTTTATTGGTGATAACACGCGTCTTACCGGAACCTGCGCCCGCCAGCACCAGGCAAGGTCCGGTGACGAATTCGACGGCTTGTTGTTGTCCGGGGTTCAAACGCATAGAGGATTGCTCAATCTGTAAACACGGGGAGGTGGATTGTAGCAGAAAGAGGGGGAGAAAGAGTAACTGGCTACCTCTGCGGGTAGCCAGAAAATCGGGTCAATCAGGAAGCCGTCGCGGCTAGTGGCGTATAGCCGTTGCGCTGCGCGCTCTTGATCCAGCTGTAGGATCCCATCACCGCGATTGCCGTCAGCAGGACATACTCAAGCGACATGGCGTAAACGCCCTGCACCGCGTAAATAACCACGCTAATCACGTCGATAAGTACCCACAGCAGCCAGTTTTCGACGAACTTGCGCGTCATCAGTACCATGGCCGCAATCGACAATACCAGCATGGTGGAATCCCAGAACGGGAAGGCATCGGGCTGGAGGTCAGGCATAGCGACCTGCATACCAAATGTTTGCAGCAGGGCAATCATGATGCGGGTGAGCGCCGCAAACACCGGGTCGATAAATAGCGTCATCAGAACTATCGCCACCGCACAAACGCCGCCTAATGCCAGGGTTTGCTGGCGTGAAAGCCAACGTACTTTGAGCGCTGCTTCCTGCGCCTCATTTTGCCGGCTCCACGCATACCAACCGTAAATGTTAGCGGCGAAGAAAAACACCTGCAGCAACAGACTGGCATAAAGCTGAATCTGGAAAAAAATTGCTGCAAACAGCGTGACGTTAATCAAGCCAAACAGGTAATTGATGATTTTTTCCCGGCTGGCACACCAGATACATAACAGACCAAATACGGTACCAATGGCTTCAATCCACGATAGCGCATATCCGCCTTCGCCGAGAGGAATGTTGACCATCACATTGTTAATGCTAAAAAAGTCCATTACTGACCTCCTGACTGGCTGACGGAATAAATGGCGCGGAGCGCCAGGGCAATTTGCCGTTCTTCACCCTGCTGGCACAACGCGTCCTGCTGGACATAATCATTGATGCTGCTATCCAGACAACCGTTGTGGGCAACCACCACGTTGAGTAATGACGCCGTACGTAACCCTCGCAGCGCGCCGATAGTCATCAGAGCGGCGCTCTCCATATCCGCGCCCAGAACGCCGAGCGCCGACCACCGCGCATCCAGTTCTGCTTCCCGATCGGTATAAAAACTGTCGTGGCTACGCACCAGGCCACACGCGGCGGGGATATTCATCTGGCGCGCCTGCGCCATCAGTTCCCAGGTTAACTGCGGGTCGGCGCAGGCCGGATAGCCCGTTGGCGCATAGGTACGGCTGGTCCCGTCATCCGTTACTGCGGCATGGGCGATAATCACGTCACCGAGCTCAAGATTATCCTGCAACGCCCCACAGCTACCGATACGAATCAGGGTTGTTATGCCGATCTGGCGCAGTTCTTCAATGGCAATCGCCGTAGACGGCCCACCGATCCCGGTAGAGAGCACCAAAATCTCGACGCCCTGATACCAACCTCGCGCGGCGCGAAACTCCCGGTTTTGACCAAGATGTTCTGGGTTATCAAGAAAATTGACAATGCGGTCGACCCGCAACGGGTCGCCCGGCAGCA